>NHFO01000022.1 GCA_002170235.1 Flavobacteriales bacterium TMED113 | reverse complement strand
CCATCTTACGAAGCACACCATCCTTTGTGTGTTGTGAGTAGACAATTCTTTTAGACTCTCTAGGTTTAAATGTTTTGTGTACGATCTTCTCGGTTTCTTTTAACTCTGAATTAAAATGATCAAGTAATTTATTAGCTGTCTCAACATCTAAAACAAATCCGTGATGATTAACAATACATGAATATTGAACTTTTCCAATTGATAATTTAGAAATATTATTTGTAGTTAATTTCTGTAAATATTCTACAACTTGATCACCTTCTATAATGAGTTGACCCATATGAGAAACATCAAAAAGACCTGCTTTTTCACGTACTTGATTGTGTTCCTCATTAATACTTTTATAATAAATTGGCATTAAAAATCCAGCATAATTAACCATTTTAGCGGATAAGTTAATATGATGAGAATAAAAAGGAGTTTTTTGTATCATATTTTATAAAAATAACATAAGTTTAAACATAGAAAAAATAATATTAACAATTTAATAGTAAAAATTTAAAAATGAATAAAGAAAATATTTACAATTGTTTAATTATAGGATCTGGACCTGCAGGTTACACTGCTGCAATATATGCATCTAGAGCAAATTTAAATCCTATAATGATTGAGGGATTAGAACCTGGTGGACAATTAACAACCACAACAGATGTTGAAAATTTCCCAGGATACCCTGAAGGAATTATGGGGCCAGAAATGATGTTAGATTTAAAAAAACAAGCTGAGAGATTTGGAACAGAAATAATATCGGGAATGGTCAAAAGCGTAGAGTTTTCTAAAGAAAAAGGTGGTGTTCACAAAATTANTTCTAATAATANCACAGTTTATTTATCCAAAACTGTAATTATTTCAACTGGTGCTTCTGCAAAGTATTTAGGTTTAGAATCAGAAAAAAAATATATGGGATTTGGTGTGTCAGCATGTGCAGTTTGTGATGGNTTTTTTTANAAAGGTGAAGATGTTGTAATAGTTGGTGGGGGTGACTCAGCAGCAGAAGAAGCTATTTATCTATCAAAATTATGTAATAAAGTCTATTTATTAGTTAGAAAGGATAAAATGAGAGCATCTAAAATAATGGCAAAAAGAGTAATGGAAAACANTAAGATTGAAACATTATTTAATCATGAAACCATAGAAATTCTTGGTAATGAGAGTGTTCATTCAGTTAAAGTTCTAAATAATAAAACGAATAAGGAAATAATTATTAAGGCTAGTGGTTTTTTTGTTGCTATTGGCCATAAACCTAACACTGATATTTTCAAAAATCAAATTGACACTGATAATGTAGGATATATAATAACAAAACCTGATTCTTCTCTAACAAATCTTCCAGGAATATTTGCAAGTGGTGACGCTCAAGATTCTATTTACAGACAAGCTGTAACTGCTGCAGGCTCTGGATGCATGGCAGCTCTTGATGCCGAGAGATATTTATCTGAATTTGAATAAAAAAATAGGGGAATGATATAATCATTCCCCATTTATAATCAAAATCTATAAGCCGGATTCTGTACTTAGTTATAAGTCCTTATCATTTATCTAGATTTATTATTACTAATAAATTCAAACGATCTACCCCTCAAGTTATAGCGAGCAACTATTAGTATAAATACAACTTGGTATATTTGATCTTTCAACCCATAAGGTTTACCCGAATTCTATATTACTATAAAACCCTGTGAGCTCTTACCTCACATTTTCACCCTTACCATAATGGCGGTTATTTTCTGTGGCACTATCTAATTTTCACAAACTCTTCCCGTTAAGAAGTATGGTGCTCTGTGTTGTCCGGACTTTCCTCTTGCATTTGCAAGCGATAAGGCGATAATGATTAATTTATTTTAATTTCTATGGCACCTCCTTTATAGAGNGCATAGTTTGCTGGNGAATAAATAGCTTCATTTTTTTTCAAAAAATCAATTATTTTTCCTCTTAAAACACCCTTTCCAATACCATGAATTACAATTAAATAATTTATNCCCAGTCGTTTTGCTTTAAAAATNCCTTTAAAAAAAGCATTCATTTGAAATTGCAAAATTTCTTGAGCATTTAAACAACTAAAATTTTCAATGAGCTTTTCAATATGCAAATCTAANTCAAAATTTCTAGAAATATTAATTTTTAATTGGTTGTTAAATCTCTGAGNATTACTCTCNATTAAANAATCATTTTCATTTNCATCAAGAATTCTTGTNTNATTTAATTTTGAATATATGTTTTTATAATTTGCATTAATTTTAATNACTTCTTTTTTGTGAACCTCTATTTCTAAATCCATACACTNAATTGTTAAAATATCATTTTTTATTGCTGTAACCTTTCCTTTTAAGTTTTCGTTAACAAAAACAACTTGATCATTAATTGAAAANTTCATATAATTATAGAAATTTTATTTATAACAATTATTAATATTATCGTAACAAATTTTATAGATTTTTTTAGCTCTTTTATTATCTTTTTTAATTTTATTTAAAGCAAATTGATATTTTTTCGCAAATGTTTTATGAGATTTATATGNTTTAGAAAAAGAATGTAAACCAGGGAAGTATATATNCTTATTAGACTCATCTATTTCAACTTTTGCNCACATATATAAATATTCATGTTTTTCTGCATTTAATACNGCTTCAATCGCTTGTTTTGATGGTATACATATAGGNGCTGGAGGNAGTCCCTCATACATATATGTATTATATTTTGAATTAATTTCAAAATGTTTTTCATATACTCTATTTAAAGTAGTATCAAAACCATATCTCTCTTGAAAAGCATAATTAACTGTAGGATCAGCTTGTAGCTTTATACCCTTTTCTAATCTGTTTAAATATAATCCAGCAATTCTCTCATATTCATCTTCAAATTTTGCTTCTTTATAAACAATTGACGCTAAAATACTCACATCAATTGAGCTAAGTTTAATATTCTTCCATTTAATACTTAAATCATCTAGTTTTGCAAGTGTATTACTGTCAGCCCAAAATTTATCGTAATTATAAAGTGTTATTGAAATAAAATCTTTNATAGTACCATGCCATTCATATTGATAAGTATTAGGTATAAATAGCGCTTTGACTAAATTATTGTCTTTTGANATATCAAAATATCTATTATAATCATAATTNTAAATTGTATTTATAAAATCAATAGAATCAATAGATTTATGATAATATGTAAAATTTGAATCTTTTTTACTTGGAAATGTTTTAAGGTAATTTGCAGAAATTAAGTCAAAATTATTACTAGCATTAAAAGTGAAATTAATATTTGCTTTTGATCTGTTTTCGGCAACTCTTATTTCATTGATAATGTCATTAAAAGAAAACAAGGAGTCTAAGATGTATCTTCCAGGTTTAAATTGAGAAAGATTTTTTTTCTTTATAAAAGAATTATAAAAAATATTATCTGTAATATTAAACTCTTCTTTCAATTCTACAACTAATTTATCATAAGATGTGGTAGGATAAATATCAAAGCTTATTTTCTGATTAATAACTGGTTTAAAATATTGAGTATTTAAATTATTAGTATATATATATATACTTAATAAAATAAATAAATAAAAAGTTATCCAAGTAAATAACCAAAGTTGAGTTTTATAAATTTTTAAAATTTTCTTCATTTAATTTATCTAATAATAACCTTGCATCTTTTTCTTCAGGATACATATCTAAAATTTCTAATAAAAGTAATTTGGCTTCACTATAATTATTTTCAATAATAATTAAATCTATCTTATTTAACAATGCTTTTTTATTTATTGGATCAATACTTAATGCAATATCGCAGTAATAATTTGATAAATTTTTATCACCATCATAATTACTTAATAAATATTGTTTAAAATAAACTCTACTTAAATTAGTGTATGAAGATACAAATTGATTATTTTCATTTATTATAGATTGAAATATTTGTTTTGCCTCTTCAAATTGATCAAGTAAAACTAAATTGTTACCATATTTATCTAAAAACTTTAGATTATAGGGAGACAATTTTGTTGATTGATTAAAAAATAAAATTGAAGTTTTATATTTTTTTTGATTATAAAAAGATTGACCTATTCTATAACACGTCCATGCATCAAAATTATTAAATTGCTTTATATTAAAAATATTTAAAATTTTATCCTTTCCTAAATCTGTAACAANTCTAGATATTTCATCAAATTCTTTATTAAGAAACAAGTAATAGATGTTTGAATAAATACCTTCTTTAGTTGATTGATCAAGTAATCTTAAATAAATTAAAGCTGAATCTAAATATGCTGGATTTGGAGAAAACCTATCATATTCCTGAAGATATGCATTTGTAATACTATAAATTGAAGGACTATCATTNTTTACACATTCTAATCCTTTAAATTTTTTTTCTAAATCAATTATTTTCTTTTTTGGTATTGAGATTTTATGATCGGTTATTGTTACATGTGGAATGTCTATGGTTGATGAAACATTCATATGACATGAAATACAATCATTATTTAACTTTTCTTTATTTTCAAAACTATCATTACAATCATTATTATTATGACAAGAAAAACATGTTGAATTATATATCGCTGGATTTGCTTGATGAACAGATTTGTGTGGGTTATGNCAATCAATACATGATATTTGATTGTCAGATTTTATAAAACATTTACTTTGTTTTAACCTATCAACATGAGAGGCCATTATAAATTCATCATCTGCATTTTCATATCTAGGAAAATATATATCCATAACCTCATTTAAATACATACCGGGTCTAAAGTCATAAAAAGATTTATCGTATTGCAAAACACTATTTCCTTGAATATGACACCTTGAGCAAATTTCATTTTGCAAATCAATAGAAAGACTAGCTGGATTAACAATAGAGTAATCATAAAAATATGATGTGTCAACTATATTACCAGATTGAATATTATTGACGTGAAGTTCACCNGGACCATGACACCTTTCACAATCAATTCCTGTTGGTATTTTATTAAATTTATTTGTTGAGCCTAATACAAAGTCAGGATATGCATTATGACATGTCATACACTCTAATCCTATCTCTCTTTCAAAGCGAGAATTATTTCCAGANTCAAATCCAGGTGGAAAATCTAAAATACTGTCTTGAGTGTAAAACGTAAATGGGGCTTGATATAAATATCCATTATGATTGATTATATGTGAATTTGTATGGTGACCTGAACCAATAATATATTCAANATAATTAGAGTCAATGTAATCAAATTGATGANAATATTTAGAAACAAATAATGAATCATTATTCCAATGAGGATGATATGTAATATCTAATTTATTATCATATAGTACTGTGTCAAAAATAGAGGAGCTGTTTTCTTTTTTTGCATAATTAAATGAACTACCCATACCATTATTAATAAATGTTTNATAGATATCATAATGACAATCTTTACAAGNATTTATNCCTAAATGACTAACATCTGAATAAATATTTAAATGTTGAGATTTCAAGTTACTTGAAATAGATTTGACTTCTGGCTTTGATTTACAAGCAGAAAGAAAAATTAAAATAGAGCATATAAAAAAAAGTAACTTATTCATTATAATTCACCACAAAAAACTAAAGACACATCACTAGAAAGATAAATATCCTTATACAAGTTCAATTCATAATTAAAACTAACTTTAATGTCACCACCATTTGTTTTTACATAAGTTTCTCCAGACTCAATATTTCCANTTTTATGAGAGGCTATTACAGATGCAACTACACCTGAACCGCATGATAAAGTTTCATCCTCAACNCCTCTTTCATATGTTCTAACATAAAGACATTTATTATTTTTTTCCACAAAATTAACATTAACTCCATTTTGAGTATACATTTTGGAATATCTTATTTCTCTCCCCAAATTAACTACATCTAGTTTTTTAACATTTTCTTTAAATAAAACTAAATGTGGTGATCCNGAGTCAACAAAAATGGAGTTATCATCAATAACTCTAAGATCAGAAATATTTGGCATTTTTATAGAAATTAAATTTTCATGTATATGTGCATAATAATTATTATTATTTGCAAAAAAATGAGCCTTAATATTAAATATATTTTTTTTATGAGCAAAGTGAGCTAAACATCTGCTTCCATTACCACAAAATGTAGATATTTTTCCATCAGAATTATAATAAATCATAGAGTAATCAAAACCATCTTTCTTTTCTAAAAAAATTAAACCATCTGCTCCAATACCAAATCTTCTATCACAAATTATTTTGATTTGATTAGATGATAAATTTATTTCTTTATTAAAATTATCAATAATGATAAAATCATTTCCTGTGGCTTGATATTTAAAAAATTTCATTTAAGTAATTTAATTTTTATATAAAAATAAATAAATAAAATCTTAGATTTAACAAGATATAGAATATTATAAAAATGAGTAGACAGTCTGAATACAAAAATGATTTTGAAAAATATATTGAAAAAGAAAAAACTGTAATTGATCTAATTAATTATACAGGAAAACTATTATATGAAAAAGGTGTTGAATTAGTTTTTTTTAGAAGACATTTAATAGATATAAATATCACAGAAATATTACGTTTACATCACTATGGAAAAAATTTTGTAAAAAAACCTATTAGTGTTTTTGAAACATCTAAAATGACTGAGGAATTATATAAATTAAACCTTTGTCCATCTAAAATTGATGTTGGAAAACTAACACATGAATGGATTGATCAAAAACAAAATTTTAAAAATCATTATGATTTTCTTAATAAAAAACTAGATTTCTTAATTAAAAACCCAGATTCACAACCTAATCCAAAAGATGTTGTTTTATATGGTTTTGGTAGAATAGGTAGATTATGTGCTCGAGAATTAATAAAACAAGCAGGTAAAGGCCAACAATTAAGATTAAGAGCTATTGTAATTAGATCAATTGATGAAAAATCAATTAAAAAGAGAGCTTCTTTATTACTTCAGGATTCTGTACATGGAAGATTTTCTGGATCATTAGAAATAAACTATGAAGAAAATAGTATTATAGTCAATGGCCAAAATATAAAATTTTTAAGCTCAAATGAAGATATAAACTTTAAAAGTATTGGGATAAATAATGCTATTTTAATTGATAGTACTGGCGTAAAAAAAGATAGAGAAAGTTTAAGCACTCATCTTAATAAAGAAATTAAAAAAGTTTTACTTACTGCACCAGGGCAATCAATACCAAATATTGTATATGGTGTAAACCATAAAGACATTGACATAGAAAACGAAAATATCTTTTCAGCTGCATCATGTACTACAAATGCAATTGCTCCTATATTACATGTAATCAATAAAGAGAAAAAAATAATTTCTGGTCATATAGAAACAATACATGCATATACTAATGATCAAAATTTATTAGATAACATGCATCAAAAAAGCAGAAGAGGTCGTGCAGCTGCTGTTAATATGGTTATTACATCTACCGGAGCGGGTAAAGCAATTTCTAAAATTATTCCTAGTTTAGATGGAAAACTTACTGCTAACGCAATAAGAGTACCTACTCCAAATGGTTCTTTAGCAATTATTCATTTAAACCTTGAGGATAGTACAAGTAAAACAGAAATTCAAGAATTGTTAAGAAAAGCTGCTTTAGAAGGAGATTTAGTTAATCAAATTAAATACTCAACAAATACTGAATTAGTATCATCAGATATAATTGGAACTAGCGGATGTTCTATTTTTGATTCAAATTCAACTTTAGTTGGAAAAAATGAAAAAAGCATTACGTTATATATATGGTATGATAATGAATTTGGATATACTAAACAAGTTATTAGACTTTGTAAATACATAAGTAAAGTAAGAAGACTTCACTATTATTAATTTTATTTACATACTAAATAAGCTAATTTTTCTACAACAAAATTTATTTCCTCTATCGTATTATATTTACTAAAAGAAAACCTAATATTTATTCTATTCTCTCTGTTTTTAAGTTGAGATATAACATGCGATGGAGAAGAGCTACCTGAACTACAAGCACTTCCACCAGAACAAGCTATTCCAAATAAATCCAAGTTAAACAGCATTAAATCCGAGAAATCTTGGTTGGGAAGTGATACACTTAAAATGGTATATAAACTATTATCTAAATCATCGGATTGACCATTAAATTCAATATTTGGAATTGATTCTTTAAGCTTATAAATCATTCTAGATTTAAGATTTAAAATATGTTTTTTATCCTTCTCTAAATTTTCACAAGCAATTTCCATTGCTTTAGATAAACCAACAATTCCATGTAAGTATTCAGTACCACCTCGCATATTATTTTCTTGTGATCCACCGTGAATTAGCGGTGTTATGTTAACAGAGTTCTTTATGTATAAAAAACCAACTCCTTTAGGACCATGAAGTTTATGCGCTGAACAAGCTAAGAAATCTAATGGTGTCTCTATTACATTTATTGGAATATGACCAATCGTCTGAACTGTATCAGAATGAAATAATGCATTATAATTTGAACATAAATCACTAATTTTTTTTAAACAAATTAAATTTCCTATTTCATTATTAGCATGCATTAAACTAACCAATGTGTTTTTCGTTTTTTTTAATAGACTTTCTAAATGATTTAAATCAATTACTCCTTTTGGACTAAGTTGGACATAATGAATATTAGCTTTGTTTTTTCTTTTTAAATGAGACATCGTATTAATTACTGCAGGGTGTTCAATTTTAGATGTAATTATATTTTTAATACCGATATCTCTTACAGCCCCTCTNATTGCCATATTATCTGCNTCAGTNCCGCCAGAAGTAAAGAAAATNTCTTGAGGAGACGCATGAATTAGTTCAGCAATCTTTCTCCTTGAACATTCAATTAAAGATCGGCTTTTTCTTCCAAAAGCATGAATTGATGATGGATTACCGTATCTATTTTTTAAACAATCTGTCATAACTTTAACAACATCATCATCGATTTTTGTTGTTGCTGCGTTATCTAGGTATATATTCACTATTATATATTTTTTAAATTTTTAATTACATCTTTAATAAACTTATTTGCTTTTTCTTCTGAAGAGGATTCACTTATAATTCTTATTATTGGCTCTGTATTAGATTTTCTTATATGAACCCAACTATTACAATTAAAATTTATCCTAACCCCATCAATAAAAATAATATTACTAATATCATTAAAAAAATATTGACATTTAGAATTAAAATAATCTAAATTAAAATCTTTAGAAACAGTAATTTTTTCTTTTAACATATAATACTTTGGCAATCTATCTTTTAATTCAGATGTTTTTATTGATTCAAGTGATAAATAAGATAAAAATAAAGCAATACCTACCAAAGCATCTCGACCATAATGTAAATCTGGAAAAATAACTCCACCACTTCCCTCTCCTCCAAAAATTGCCTTTTTTTCTTTCATTAAAGAAACTACATTAGCTTCACCTACAGGAGAGTAAAAATGATTTCCACCATTTAAAATGGTAATATCTTTTAAAGCATTTGACGACGATAGATTACATACAGTATTTCCTTTTTTATAAGAAAGTAAATAATTTGCTATAGCAACAATAGTATATTCCTCACCAAAAAAAGAACCATCTTCACAAACAAAAACCAACCTATCTACATCTGGGTCTACAGCAATACCTAAGTCAGCTTTTTCAGATACAACTAACTTTGATAGTTCAGATAAGTTTTTTGGTAAAGGTTCAGGGTTATGTGCAAAATTACCATCAGGAATGCAATTCAATTTAATAACATCTACTCCTAGTTTTTCAAGTAATAAGGGAACATAAATACCACCTGATGAATTTATACCATCTACCACAATTTTAAATTTTCTTTTTTTAATAAAATCTATTTTAATATCAGTTAATTTTAAAATTGATGAAATATGAATTTCTGAATAGTCTAAATTATTTTCAGATGAATTTAGACTAATTTCTTTTAAATTTTTAAATATTTTTTTTTCTATTGAGTACAAAGAATCACTTTGTTTTTTAGTCAAAAATTCACCTTCTCTATTTAAAAATTTTAAACCATTCCAGTTTATAGGATTGTGACTTGCAGATACCATAATTCCCCCAATACAATTTTCTGAAATAACAGCCATTTGAACTGATGGAGTTGTTGTGAGATTTAAATTAACAACATTAACATTTAAATTAATTAAAACGTTAGAGACAATGGATAAAATTTTTTTACCAGAAACCCTTCCATCTCTTCCAATTACAATAAAGTTATTTTCTAGGTTATATTCATTTTTTATCCAAAAAGTATATTGTTCTACACTATCTTTAATAGCAATAGAAGACAATCCACCAATATCATTGTTATCAATAGTACCTCTAACTCCAGAAATTGATTTAATTAACACCATAAATAAAGTTATTAGAACAAATGTAAATAACTTTTTAATTATGAATTAATAAGAGATAAACTATTTTGGTATTTTTGCATAAAAAAAAATGAACTTCAAATTAACAAATATTCCTAATAGAAGCATTAAGCCTAGAAATAATGGTTTAACAATGGTAATGGATAAAGGACTTAGCATAGGTGAGGCTAAAAATTTAATGGACTCTTCTGATTATATTGACATAATTAAACTTGGATTTGGAACAAGTATAATTACTAAAAACATAAAAGAAAAAATAAAAATATACCAAGAAAAAAATATTAACATTTATTTAGGAGGCACCCTATTTGAAGCATTTTTCATAAGAAAAATGATGAAAGAATATGAAGACTTTTTAAATGAACTAAATATTGATACAATTGAAATTTCAGACGGCGTATGCAATGAATTGTCACATGATTTAAAATGTAAATATATCTCAGATTTTTCTAAAAAATTTACTGTTTTTTCAGAAGTTGGCTCAAAAATTTCAGAAAAAATTATTCCCCCATACAAATGGATAAACTTAATGCAGAAAGAATTAGATGCTGGCTCATCTAAAGTAATTGCCGAAGCAAGAGAAAGTGGAACTGTAGGTGTTTTTAGGAAAGATGGTGAAGTTAGATCTGATTTAATTGAAGAAATACTAACAAAAATACCCAGTAATAAAATATTATGGGAAGCCCCTATGAAAGATCAGCAAGTTTGGTTTATTAAACTTATTGGTGCAAATGTTAATTTAGGTAATATTGACCCTCATGAAGTTATTCCCTTGGAGTGCCTCAGACTTGGATTAAGAGGTGATACATTTTATGATTTTATAAATAAATAAGAATGAAAACTATTATTGACAAAAATATTGATGTTGAAACATTTTTTAACATGCTAGAAAACAATGAAATACAGATTATTGATATAAGAGAAAAATATGAATATGAACTAGGAAATATTCCTAATTCTCATCATATACCAATGGACACAATATTACAATCAATAAATAAATTAGAAAAAAAGAAAAAAATAATTATTTATTGTAGAAGCGGACGAAGGTCTTCTGCTGTAAAATATATGCTAAATAGAGAACATAATATTGAAAATATATACTGCCTTTCTGGGGGATATGAAGCTTATTTACAATCAGATAAAAAATAAAATTTGAAAAAATTTTTATCAAATTTAATTAAAGGAATATTTATAGGACTAGCTTTTGTTATTCCAGGTCTATCAGGAGCAACAGTTGCTTTAATTTTATCAGTGTATGAAAAATTAATTTCCGAATTAGCAAAAATAAATTTTAGCATACTGAAAAATATTTGTTTATTAAATTTTAATACAAATTCAAATCAACTAAAATATTCATTTTTAATTCCTATTAGCATTGGGGGCATAATTGGAGTTCTTTTATTTTCAAAAATTCTAGATGAATTTCATTTATTAACTACATATAAGCCTTATACATTATCTTATTTTTTTGGATTAGTACTTGGCTCTGTATTCTATATTATAAATTTATTATCTGAAAAAAAAAACATACACTTTGTATTTTTTTTATTTGGCTTAATTAGTGCTATTTCTCTCTCATTTATTACATATAATGAAATAGTTAATACAAATTATACATACTTATTTATTTGTGGATTTATCGCCGTACTAGGAATGATTATACCTGGATTATCTGGTTCTCATTTATTATGGATTTTAGGTATATATCCATTTATTATCGAAATAATAAACAACTTTTTATTTAGTACAGAACATTTTTTTTACTTATTAATTTTCTTTTTTGGTCTAGGGTTTGGAATAATTAGTGTATCTAGATTGATCAAAAAAGTATTTGAAAAATTCAGAGATAAAACTCTTGTTACAATGTCAGGGTTTATTTTTGGTTCATTAATATTTTTATGGCCACTTACTAAAAACAATGAGCAAACAAGAATTATAGAAAACCTAATTAGCCCCAGCTTAAGTGTTCAAAATATAAAATACTTATTTATAATAATTTTAGGCTTAATAACAGTACTATTTTTAAATAGAACCAATAAAAAAAATGTATAATATAGGATTATTAGGAAGAAATTTAAATCATTCTTTTTCAAAAGAATATTTTGATGAAAAATTTAATAAAGAATTTATTACTGATTTTAATTATAAAAATTATCAAATAACAGATATAAATAAATTATTTAAAATAATTAAAGAAAATAAATTAATTGGCTTAAATATNACCTTTCCATTCAAAGAAAAAATTTTNAAATACTTAGATTTTATTGATGAGCATGCAAAAAAAATAAAATCAGCTAACGTAATTTATATAAATAATAAAACATTACAAATTTATGGCTATAATACTGATTGGGTTGGATTTTATCTTTCGTTAGATAATTTTCTAAAATCAAAAAAAAAAATAAAAGCGCTNGTATTAGGNAATGGCGGAGCTTCAAAAGCAATTTGTTATGCATTAAATAAAAAAAAGATATTATTCAAAGTAGTTACAAGAAGTCCNATAAATGAAATGATTTCATATAACGAAGCAAATAAATTAATCAAAGATTATAATTTAATTATAAATACAACAATACTAGGATCCGGTATTTTTAAAAAAAAATTTCCAGCGATTGACTACAATCAACTTACTAAANATCACTTCATATATGATTTAAACTATAATCCAACTGAGACAATTTTTTTAAAAGAATCGAAAAAAATGGGNACAAAAAATAAAAATGGATATGAAATGTTAAAGATACAAGCTGATGAGTCATTAAAAATATGGAATAGTAAATTAAAAGTATAATGTTTAAACTAACTTCACCATTTAAAGAAACAGGNGATCAACCTCAAGCAATAAAAAAACTTATTGATGGTTTAAATTCAAATATAAAAAATCAATGCTTACTTGGTGTTACAGGTTCAGGNAAAACATTTACAACAGCTAATGTAATTAAGAAATATAATAAGCCAACTCTTATCTTATGTCATAATAAAACACTAGCTGCGCAATTATATTCAGAGTTTAAATACTTTTTTCCTGATAACTCTGTTGAATACTTTGTTTCATATTACGACTACTATCAACCTGAAGCTTATCTTCCAATNACAGGAAAATATATTGAAAAGGACCTATCAATAAATAAAGAAATTGAAAAGCTAAGATTAAGTACTACATCAACATTANTATCTGGAAAAAAAGATGTGATTGTTGTCTCTTCTGTATCATGTATTTATGGACTGGGAAATCCGGAAATCTTTAAAAATAAAAAAATTCANCTCAAAACTAANTCTATTNTAAATAGAATTAGTTTAATGAATAATTTAATTGAAAGTATGTACAAAAGAAAAAACTATCATATTGAACCAGGTGATTTTAAAGTAATTGGAGATTGTATAGAAATATTTCCTGCATACACAGATTTTATTTATAAAATTCACTTTTGGGGAGATTCAATTGACCAAATAGAAAGATTTGATAATAAAAAAAACATAACTGAATGCATAGATAATATTGAAATATATCCTGCAAATATTTTTATTGCAGATAATGATGAAAGTATTTTAAATGAAATAAAAAGTGATTTAAAAGAACAAATTNTTTTTTTTGAAAGTATAAATAAAACAGANGANGCCAATAGAATTAAGGAGAGAACTGAGTTGGATATTGAAATGATTAAAGACCTGGGTTACTGTTCAGGAATGGAAAATTATTCNAGATATTTTGATAGAAGACAAAAAGGTGAAAAACCATTTTGTTTATTTGACTATTTTCCAAAAGATTTTTTATTTATTATTGATGAAAGCCATGTTACAATACCACAAATAAAAGGAATGTATGGTGGNGACCAAGCTAGAAAAAANAATTTAGTAGATTATGGNTTCAGACTTCCTTCTGCTTTAGATAATAGACCATTATCATTNAAAGAATTTGAGAAAATAACTCCTAAAACAATTTACTTAAGTGCAACACCTGGAGATTATGAACTAAATATGTGTAATGGTGTCATTATAGAACAATTAATTAGACCTAGCGGCATTTTAGATCCATTAATTGAAATAAGACCATGTGAAAATCAAGTAAATAACTTAATTGATGAAATCAAAATAAGATTATTAGATGAAGAGCGGATATTAATTACTACTATTACTAAAAAAATGGCAGAAAAGCTTAGTGAATACTTAATTAGAAACAATATAAATTCTGCATATATCCACTCTGAAATTGACACAATACAAAGAATAGATATTATGAACAATCTACGATCCGGTAAATTTGATGTGCTAGTTGGNGTAAATCTTCTTAGAGAAGGATTAGATTTCCCTGAAGTTTCTTTGGTAATAATAACAGATGCAGATAAAGAAGGGTTTCTNAGATCNTCCNGATCGCTTACACAAATGATTGGAAGAGCAGCTAGAAANACAAAAGGGAAAGCAATTTTATATGCAGATAATATTACTAAATCAATTCAAAAAACATTAAGTGAAACAAATAGAAGANGAGAAAAACAGAATANATACAACATTGANAATAATATAAAGCCTAAAAACATTAAGAAAAAAAATTATTTAAATCTTTATGAAAAGAAATTAGAAGAAAAAGAACCTTTAAAAGCAGAACTNATTAATGATAAAATAATTAAANCTTTAAGTACAAAAGAATTAAGAAAAGAAATTAGATTATCTAAAAAATTAATGGAGAGTGCTGCAAAATCTTTGAATTTTGCAGATGCAATTTTACATAGAGATAACCTTTCAATATTAAAAAAAGAATTAAAAGGCAGAAAATTATAAGTATAAAGCTACGGATTAAGTATTAATGGCAACCCATCATCACCACCACCAACTACTACAATTTTACTGTTTGAAGATTCAGCTAGCTTTAGAGTAGCTTCAATTCCTTTATATCTTAAAATATCATCATCTAAATTTCTTCTTAAAACTANGTTNGCNCTATCACGCCCTTCAGCCTCAATAATTAATCTTCTTTTTTCTGCTTCAGCTCGACCTATTTTATACTCATACTCTAACTCCATTTGCTCCTCTTTAAGTTTATTTTCAATAGCACTTTGNAAAGTAGGTGGCAAAGTTAAATCTCTAATTAGAACAGCATCTAAATTTAAATAATATTTATCTTTTAAATTAGTTTTAAGCATNTCAAGAATTTGACCTTCAATTGCATCTCTTGCTGTAGAATATAACTCTTCNGGTAAATATGTCCCAATAACTTCTCTAGTAACCGATTTAATTTCAGGAGCGATAACCTTGTCATGATAATTACTTCCTATTTCCTCTTCAATATATCCAGCTTTTCCTGGTAAGGGTTGATATCTGTAAGATAATTCTAATTTAATTGTTAAACCATTTTCAGATAANACTTCCATTTCACTCATAGCTTCTTGAATTCTAACNTCATAAACNACAACATTATCCCAGGGTGCTTTNACATGTAAACCCTGACCTTTTACATCNTCTTTATCNAGACCNCCACCTAAAGTATAAAAAACATAGGCTTCTTGACCNGGAGCTACTGTATAAAAAAGAGCTTTGTAAAAAACTACTGATAATAGGAAAATAGAACCTAAAACGATAACAATAGTTGCTCTTCCTTTATTTTTAAAAAATTGTTCCATATTTATTTTATTATAATTGTTCTTCTAATATTTTTTGATCACTATTTCTTTTNTGCAAAGCTAATAAATAATTAGCAGCTTTTTTATTTTTAAAATTAATAGATTTTTTTACCCAATCAATAGCAATAGTGATTTTTCCATTTGCCTCAGAAGCTAAAGCCATATTATAGCAAGCTCGACCTGCTATAATTTTATTTTTATGATTTACAAATTTTCTNCATATTTTAACAGCGCCCTCCCAATCATTTAATTGAACTTTTTTTGAAGCATTTAAAAACATATTATTTTCATCATTACCCTTTACTTTAAAACCTTTGATTCCTTTTAAATTTTTATAATATTCTCTATTGATGANNATATAATGAGGGGAGACTCTTAAATAAAATTGTTCACCCGAAAAAAAGGCAGCTTCTGAAACTGCATTATGTAAAGATGGTAAGTTATCTTTAGCTAAAAGAAATGAATTTCCAGTACTTTCAAAATATTTTCTATCAATAAAACGTTTTTCATCAATAATTTTTTGATTTTCAATATCATATATTCTCCAACCAGCTTGAACTTCAACATCTAATGCTACAACATTGTTAAAAATTTTAATCCATTTTCCATTTTTTTTAACCCTCTTTTTCCTAAGTCCCAAATCTANAAATGAGGAAGATGAATCAAATGTTTCNAANATAATTAATGCATCAACATTGTAATCTTTTGTTANTTTTTGAATTTTTTTCCATTTCAATGGAGAAGGNAATTCAGATGTCCCTGNTCCTTTAAGANAAATAGANTTATTTTCAATTAAAGAAAATCTAGGGGAATTACTTAAAGATTTTTCAAGAGCAAATACACATTTTTCAGCACCATGGGAGTCTAATCCAATTATCTCTCCAGACATTATACCATCTAATATATTTTCTGCTTTATTATTTTTTGATGGCGCACTCCTATCAATAACNATAACTTTATTTATATGCTCAGGTATTGTAATATCTGCAGGCTCAATTNCTGAAAAATTTACNGATGAAACAGAGCAGGAATTTAAAAATATTATAAATAATGAAGTTATTAATAGGTATATTTTCATTTTAATAAGNAAGATATTTTTTCCTTAAAGTCCACTCCAAAAATAGTGAAAACAAAATAATCAAAAGAAATAATAAAAAATCAAATATAGGTTTAAAAGAATAATCATATTGATCTTTTCTTATATTATTCTTTAATTTATTTAAATAATCAGTTAACTGATTGAACTGACTTAATTGATATGTATTTCCACCAAATAAATNAGAGATATTATATAATATNTCGTGATCAGCTGTNAGTAATTGCTCTTCAAAAAAAATTGGATTAACAATAAATGAACCACTTTTAGGAGTAAAGAAATAATCACCTAAGTTAGCATTAACTTCAAATTCATAATTTCCAGGCTCTAATTTACCTAAATCTAAAAAATAATCTTTTTCGATACATGTAAATTTATATTCATATGTATTATTATCCTTTTTTAAAATAAAGTCTATATTTCCTTCAGTTGATTTTTCTAAATTTTCATCATATAATTCTGAACTAAAAATCAAAGATTCACCATAATAACTTACTGGCGAAAAATTTAACCTAAATCTATCCTGATTATCGTTAATAAGTAAGTTTTTTACTGTTTTAAGTATAAATTCATCGAAATTAGTATGATTTTTATTTTTCAAGAAATTAAATAATTTCCATCTCCAAATTCCTTCTGCATTTAACATTACATATTTTTTATTATTACTTTGAAGCCCAAAAAACATTAATGGGGAATTTATATTTATTTTGGATTTATCTCTTAATAAAACATCAATATTAGAGGATAATATTATTGAGCTACGAACAGCAAACAATGGAGGGGAAGACTCAATCATTTCATAAGTTGAATTATCAAGTTTAAACTTATTAAAAGATTGATTACAATGAGCAAAAGCTTCGTTGAAAGATGAATTATGAAATTTTATACCTAAATCTAAATCATTTATTAAATCAAAATCTGTATTGGGGGCATTTATAAACCAAATAGGTAAATTATATTGAAATAAATCAAAAGAAGTTCTATTATCGCTTGGTATTTGGTGAAGAATTAATAAATCTGGATTTAAAGATGTGAAATCACCTTCATTAAGGTTCTTTAAAGAATTTGAGTTAACATTATATTCTTCATCTTTTTTAATTGAATTAATTAAAGAAGTTACATCGGGATGTGGTGAAGAGTAAAGAATTAATATATTCTTTTTTTTCTCTGATAAATTAATATAAAAGGAATTAAAATTATTGGTTTTATTTTTATCTATTATTGAATCAGATAATAATTTTATCTGAACATCAAATTTATTTAACCCTTCTATATTTGAGTTAACGTAGAATCTAACAGATTTAACAAAATTATCATCATCAATAAAAATATAATCTTCATAAATAATTTTATTTGAATCAGAGGCAATAAACTTAACCTTTTCTCCTTTTAAAAAATCTGCTTTTAAAATAACTTCTACAGGTAAATCATTGCCAGGAAAACCTAATTCATTATTATTTATTGATAAAATTGATACATCTGTAATAACACTTGTATCTCCTAATGCAAGACAATTAACAGGAGCATTTAGATTATAAGATGAGTATAACGGGTTTAAACCCTGATTAAATATTCCGTCGGATAAAATAACGTAGGAAAGAATATTATTATCTGAATATATATTTTCAGCATATTTTAAAACATCACTTATATTTGTGCTTTTATCACTAAAATTTATATCTCCTTCTCTAATTTCATCTCCAAATAATAAAAAATCAATATCTATGTCATCATCATAGTTATTAACTATGGAATCAATAATTTTCTTATACTCATTCTTATAGAAAATAGAATCATTATTGTTAATTAAAGAACTACTGTTATCTTGAAAAAAGACTACTAAAGGATTTTCAATAATTATTTTCTTTTTTTTAAAAAATGGATTTAATAATAAAACAAATAATAATAAAAGACTTATAAAACGTAATAAGAACATCGAAAAAATAATTTTTTTTGAAATGTCCGTATTTCGTTTTTTTTCTCTAAAAAAATAAAGAAAATAACTAATTAATAAACTTAAGATTATAAATAGAAAAATATTATTTAGGGATATTCCGGAAATACTAAAAAAATCCATCACTTTAGGTCAATAATCCTCCACAAACATTAATAACCTGTCCAGTAACATAAGATGATAAATCTGATGCTAAAAATAAACATACATTACTAACATCTTTACCTTCACCTCCTCTTTTCAAAGGAATGGAGTTTTTCCACAAATCAATAGTTTTTTCGTCTAATTTTTCTGTCATCTCTGTTTGAATAAAACCTGGAGCAATAGCATTACATCTTATATTTCGTGAACCTAACTCCAATGCAATAGATTTTGTAAACCCGATTATTCCAGCTTTTGAAGCTGAATAATTTGATTGACCTGCATTACCTTTTACNCCTACTATTGAACTTAAATTAATTATAGAGCCGGATCTTTGCTTTAACATGATTCTTTGAACGGATTTAGTCATATTAAAAACCGATTTCATGTTTATAGAAACTACTTTATCAAAATCATTTTCTGACATTCTCATAAGTAATCCATCTTTTGTAATACCTGCATTGTTAATNAATATGTCTATTTTGGAATATTTTTTTGTAACATATTCAATTAAATCTTGAGAAGATTGATAATCACTTGCGTCAGACATAATTCCTTCGGATTTAACACCANAATTGCTTAATTCATTTTGAAGAGAATCTGCTTGTTCTTTAGATGATCTATAAGTAAAAATAACATCAGATCCTTGCTCTGCAAATTTCAAACAAATTGAACGACCTATTCCTCTAGATCCGCCAGTAATAATAGATACTTTACCATTTAATAAACTCATGAATTTAAGATTTTAATACATTTGATGTAGTTATTCCAAGGTCAGCTGGTGATTGTACAACATGTATACCACAATCTTCCATGATTTTCATTTTTGCTTGTGCAGTTTCCTCTGCACCACCAATAATAGCTCCAGCATGTCCCATTTTTCTACCTGGGGGAGCAGTTTGCCCTGCAATAAAACCTATAACAGGTTTGGTAGCATTTTCTTTAATCCAATATGCTGCTTCTGTTTCCATTTCACCTCCTATTTCACCTATCATAACAATTGCATCAGTATCATCATCATTCATAAATAGTTTAACAGCATCGGAAATCGTAGTACCTAAAATAGGATCTCCTCCAATACCNATGCAAGTAGATTGACCAAGACCNACTTTAGTTAATTGATCCACTGCTTCATAAGTTAATGTTCCTGACCTTGATACTACACCTACCCTACCAGCTTTATGAATAAAACCTGGCATAATTCCAATTTTTGCTTCATTTGGAGTAATTATACCTGGACAATTTGGTCCAATTAAAATGGATTTACTTTTAGATAGCATATTTTTAACTTNAATCATATCTCTTACTGGAATACCTTCAGTAATACATACAATAACTTCCATTGAAGCNTCAATGGATTCAATAATTGCCGAAGCTGCAAACTTTGGAGGCACAAATATTATAGAAACATTTGNNCCTAATTCTGAACAAGCTTCAGAAACTGTATTAAAAACAGGGANATCAAGATGAANCGANCCTCCTTTTCCTGGCGTTACACCACCAACNACATTTGAGCCATAATCTATCATTTGTTGTGTATGAAAAGATCCCTCTTTTCCAGTTATGCCTTGCACAATAATTTTTGAATTTTTTCCTACTAAAACACTCATTCTAAATTGATTTATGAATTAATTAAAGTTAAATTTTTATTATCTGAATGACAAACATAGAAAATAAATTGTCTTAAAATAAGTACTTTTGTGATGATTATTAAAAAATGATGTACACACAGGAAAATACTATCTGCACAATCTCCACAAAAAAAGGAGAGGGTGCTATCGCAATTATTAGAATTTCTGGTAATAAAGCAATTAATATATGTCATAAAATATTTATAAGTAAGAAAATTAAGTCCT
Source organism: Flavobacteriales bacterium TMED113 (assembly GCA_002170235.1). Lineage (GTDB taxonomy): Bacteria > Bacteroidota > Bacteroidia > Flavobacteriales > TMED113 > TMED113. Next base: position 7,485 of record NHFO01000022.1, on the reverse strand, counting down.
TAAAAGATTTCAAAGCAAACAAAGTATATTTTGGTAAAATAAAAAAAGAGGATAAAGTAATTGATGAAGTTTTGCTTACATTTTTTAAAGCTCCAAAATCATATACCGGGGAAGATATCATTGAAATTTCTTGCCATGGGTCTGAATTCATTCAAAACTCTATAATTCAATTATTAATTCAAAATGGATGTCAACTAGCTAAAAGAGGAGAGTTTACATTTAGAGCTTTTATAAACGGCAAATTAGACCTTTCACAAGCAGAAGCGGTTGCTAGCTTAATTAGCTCTAAAAATGAAAAAAGCCACAACTTAGCAATGAAACAAATGAGAGGGGGATATTCTAAACAAATAAAATCATTAAGAGAACGGCTAATTAAATTTGGAGCTCTAATTGAACTTGAATTAGATTTTAGTACAGAGGATGTAGAATTTGCAAACAGAGAAGAATTACTTGAACTACTTTCTTTAATGAGTGATAAAATTAAACCATTAATTAAATCATTTAAATATGGAAATGCAATTAAAAATGGAATTCCAATTGCAATAGTAGGACCACCCAACTCTGGTAAATCAACTCTTTTAAATAAAATCATTAATGAAGAAAGAGCAATAGTTTCAAATATAAAAGGAACAACAAGAGATGTTATTGAAGAAACATTTACAATTGAGGGGTTTCAATTTCGATTTATTGATACAGCAGGCTTAAGAGAAACTGATGATAAAATTGAAAAAATTGGTATTAAAAAAACCCATCAAAAAATTGAAGAAGCCGCTATTATAATTTATGTTATTGATATTAACGATTTTAATTCTAATCAATTAAATGACAATATTCTATCTTTTTCAAAAAAAGGAACCGATTACATTTTATTAGCAAATAAAATAGATCTATCAAATAAAAAAGTTAATATCAATAATTATCATAAAGAAATCATTTACTGTTCCATATTAAATAATGAGGGTTTAGATGAAATACAATCTAGTATTTTACAAAAAATAAAAAAATGGGAAACAATTAACCATGACTTAGTTATCACCAATCAAAGACATTATGAAGCATTAGTTAATACATTAAATAGTATTCAATCTGTCAAAAGAGGTATTTCATCAAATATTTCTGGTGAGTTATTAGCAATCGACATAAAAGAAGCTCTTCAATATTTAGGTGAAATAACAGGTGAAATAACAAATGAACATCTTTTAGATTCAATATTTAAAGATTTTTGTATTGGAAAATAACTATAAAAAATAATTTTATCATATGAAACATATAATATTTACATTTAGCTTTTTTCTATTCCTTTTTTATTCTCATGCACAAATAGAATACCCATTAACAGAAAAAAAAATTGTAATAGATTCTTATTTTGATTTTAAAATAGAAGATCCTTATAGATGGTTAGAGGACGATACTTCTAATGAAGTAAAAGAATGGATTAATAAACAAAATAAACTTACCTTCTCTTATTTAAATCAAATTCCATATAAAAAAAAAATAAAAAAAAGATTAGAAGAATTATGGAATTATGAAAAAATTGGAACTCCTTTCAAAGAAGGTAAATACACATACTTTTACAAAAATAATGGATTGCAAAATCAATATGTTTTACACCGAATAAATGAAGGGGGTAAAGAAGAAGTGTTTATTGACCCTAATAAATTTTCTGAAGATGGAACCATTTCTTTATCTGGAATATCTTTTTCTGAAGATGGTAGTTTATTAGCATATTCAATATCAGAGGGGGGGTCTGATTGGAGAAAAGTAATTGTTTTAGAAACTGAAAATAAAAACATTATAGGTGACACTCTTTTAGATATAAAGTTTTCTGGGATAAATTGGGATGGAAATAAAGGATTCTACTACTCTACTTACGAAAAACCAAAAAACTCTGTGTTATCTGAAAAAACTGACAGACATAAATTATTTTATCACAAACTAAACACTTCTCAAAAAAATGATAATATCATTTTTGGTCAAAAAGAGAAATTTAGATATTTAAGTGGTTATATAAGTAAAGATCAGAGTTATTTGATTATTAGTGCATCAAATGAAACTTCAGGTAACAATCTTTACATTAAAGATTTAAAAAAAGAAAATGCTAAACTTATTCAAATAACATATAATTTTAAAAGTAATAGCTATATAACCCATAATATAGGAAGTAAACTATATATTCATACTAATCTAAATGCTCCAAATAATCGACTAATAACTGTAAATGCTGAAAATCCTAATGTAGAAAATTGGATTGATTTTATTCCNGANACCAAAAATGTATTAAGTGTATCNAAAGGAGGAGGATATTTTTTTGCAAAGTATTTTGTAGATGCTAATTCTAAAATATTACAATATGATTATGATGGTAAATTTATTAGAGAAGTTAAATTCAATGGAAAAGGGAATGTTAGTGGATTTGCTGGTAAAGAGGAAGAATTAGAAATTTTTTATAATTTTAGTAATTACATTACACCTAGGTCTTCATTTAAATATAATGTGGAATCTGGAGAATCTGAATTATTTTGGTCNCCNAATATTGANTTCAANTCNGAAGATTTTGTTACTGAACAACATTTTTTCTCATCAAAAGATGGTACNAAAGTTCCAATAAGNATNATGTATAAAAAAGGATTAGAACTAGATGGAAAAAATCCTACAATTTTATACGGTTATGGTGGTTTTAACATTTCTTTAAAACCTTCATTCTCTGTAATAAATGCTGTTTGGCTAGAACAAGGAGGTATTTATGCGGTAGCAAATCTTAGAGGAGGAGGCGAATATGGTAAACAATGGCACGATGCAGGAACAAAAATGCAGAAACAAAATGTATTTGATGACTTTATTTCTGCAGCAGAATTTCTAATAGAAGGTAATTATACAAGCTCAAAATATTTAGCAATTAGCGGGAGATCAAACGGTGGATTATTAGTTGGAGCATGTATGACACAAAGGCCGGAATTATTTAAAGTTGCTTTACCTGCTGTTGGTGTATTAGATATGCTTAGATATCATACTTTTACTGCTGGAGCTGGATGGGCATATGATTACGGAACTTCTAATCAGAGTAAAGAAATGTTTGAATATTTATATAAATACTCACCTGTTCACAATGTTAAAGAAGGTATAGAATATCCTGCCACATTAGTTTTAACAGGTGATCATGATGATAGAGTTGTTCCTGCTCATAGCTTTAAGTTTGCAGCACATTTACAAGACAAACAAACAGGTGAAAACCCTACATTAATTAGAGTAGAAACTAATGCTGGACACGGTTCTGGCACCCCTGTAGATAAAAGGATAGAAGAAGCAGCTGATGTCATGGGGTTTATTTTACATAATATCACAAAAAAATACTTAGTAGAAAAACATAAAAAAACTATATTTACTTATTAAAATAAATTTGAACAAAATGAAAAAAAAATTAAGATTAATTTCTGTAATTACAATTGCAATAGCAGTATGGTTTTTAATGATTAGAAATGATGAAAAAACAAATCATTCAGATACTAATCCATTCTTCCAGGAATGGGATAATCCTTATGAAATACCACCATTTACAGAAATTAATGATGTGCATTATATGCCTACATTTGAAAAAGGCATGGAAGAGAACCTAAAAGAAATTGATGAAATAGTAGGAAATTCTGAATTACCAACATTTTCTAATACAATTGAAGAATTAGAAAGGTCTGGAAAGTTACTTTCAAAAGTGCAAAGTGTATTTTATAACTTATCAGGATCGAATACCAATTCAACAATACAAGAATTAGAACTTGAGTTAAGCCCGATGTTATCATCTCATTATGATAAGATAATATTAAATCAAGAACTATTTACGCGTATAGACAATTTATGGAAAAATAGAGAGAATTTAGAACTAACAAATGAACAACTTAAACTTTTGGAAGATACTAGAAAACAATTTGTTCGGAGTGGTGCACTTTTAGATGACACTGAAAAACAAAAAATTACTGATATAAACTCTCAATTATCTGAGCTCACAACTTCATTTGGACAAAATCTTTTAGCTGAAACAAATGCTTTTGAACTTATTTTAACGGAGAATGACTTAGATGGATTATCTGAAGATGTAATTTTAGCAGCGGCAGATGCTGCAAAACAAAAAATGGATCAAGCTGAAACAAACGATGAAAAAGAAAAATACAAGGATAAATATGTTTTTACTCCTCATAGAACTAGTATGTATCCATTTCTAACTGAATCAACTCGCCGAGACTTAAGAGAAAAACTATATAATAGCTACATAATGCGTGGTGACAACAATAATGAAAATGATAATAAAAATATAATAATTAAAATTGCAAAACTACGGGCTGAAAAAGCTAATCTAATGGGATATGAAACTCATGCACACTTTGTTTTAGAAGAAAGAATGCTTAAAACACCTGAGGAAGTATATAATTTATTAGAACAGTTATGGTCCCCAGCTTTAAAGAGAGCAAAATCGGAAGTTTCTGACATGCAAAAAGTTGTTTATTCTGAAGGACATGAATTTGAAATCGCTGCTTGGGATTGGTGGCACTACTCGGAAAAAGTACGTAAAGAAAAATATGATCTAGATGAATCTGCTATAAAACCATACTTATCGATAGATAATGCTCTTAATGGAGTTTTCACTACAACAGAAAAATTATGGGGAATAAAGTTTGTAGAAATTTTCGATATTGATTTATACCATCCTGATGCACGTATTTGGGAAGTTAAAGATAAAGATGATAGTCATCTAGGTATATTTATTGGTGATTACTATACTAGATCTAATAAACGTGGAGGAGCATGGATGAGTAGTTTTAAGCGACAATCAAATTTAGATGGAACAGAACGTCCTATAGTAGTAAATGTGTGCAATTTCCCTGCCCCAGTTGGAAATAACCCATCATTACTGAGCTTCGAGAATCTAACTACACTCTTCCATGAATTTGGGCATGCAATGCATGGTATTTTAACTGATGTTACCTATGCAAGTATGTCAGGAACATCTGGCCCAAGAGACTTTACGGAATTTCCTGCTCAAATACTTGAACACTGGGCAAGCGAACCTGAAATATTAAAATCATTTGCAATTCACTATGAAACTGGTGAAACAATTCCTGATGATTTAATAGACAAACTCTTAAATGCTTCTAAGTTTAATCAAGGCTTTACTAATAGCGAGTATCTTGCCGCATCTCTTCTAGATATGGATTGGCATACTATTTCTGCTAAAGAAAATATAATTGATGCTAATCAATTTGAAGAGACAGCACTTAACAAATATGGATTAATTGAAGAAATAGCCCCAAGATATAGAAGTACTTATTTTGCACATATTTTTTCNGGNGGATATTCATCTGGATATTATAGTTATGTTCATTCTGCTGTTCTTGACTCNGATGGTTTTGAAGCATTTAAAGAAACTGGAGATGTCTTTAATCAAGATCTTGCAAATAAATTAAGAGAGCATGTATATGAAAAAGGTTCGACTGAAAATGCAATGGAATTGTATATCCAATTTAGAGGTAAAGAACCATCGATTGAGCCACTTTTAAAAGTTAGAGGATTAAACTAAATAGGTGAACAGTATGTTTATTTAAAATAACTTCTAATATTTCATGAAATATTTTAGAATAATTTTATTTAATTTATTTCTATTTGTCAGCTTAACAGTTTATGCTCATAATCCGGAAGATTTTTTTATCTCTGTGATTGAACATGGACAACTAACTTTTGAAAATGAGCAAATTTCAGAAGAATATAACGCAGCGCTAAAGAGGTTACGTATTCGAAGATTATCAGCAATGTCNNGNNCTGATAAATTTTTANTATTTATTAANTCAGGNATTGANCATATAATACCCAAAGGNTTTGATCATATAATNTTTATTTTNGGCCTATTTTTTTCATTTATACACTTTCGTTCATTATTATTTCAAGTAACTGTATTTACAATTGCTCATAGTATTACTTTGATTCTTGCTGGATTTGGACTCATTCAAATTCAGGCATCTATAGTAGAACCTCTTATTGCTTTATCAATCATTTGGATTGCAATAGAAAATTGCTTATTTAAAAAATTAAATAGATGGAGATATCTTGTTGTATTTATCTTTGGGTTACTTCATGGACTTGGTTTTGCAACAGTACTTAGCCATTACGGATTACCTAAGGATAATTTTATTTCTGCATTATTAGCATTTAACATAGGAGTAGAAATTGGACAATTGTCTATTTTGATTATTGCATTTTTATTATTTAAAATTCTTATGAATAAAACTTCTAAAATCAAAGAAATAAAAGTTCCAGCATCAATTATTATAGGTTTGATTGGTTTATTTTGGTTTATAGAAAGAATATTATAATCTATTAAATCAAAACAAAACTATTTCAAATTTTATGTTTTAAATATAACCTATATCTGAACTAAGAAGTATTTTACTTTTACAAAATGAACCTGTTCCAAAAGCTATTTCATCACCATCTTCATTATATAGATAAGATTTAGCATGAAATATATTTTTTGATTTAAATTTTAATTTTCCTTTAGCTAGTAATTTTCCACTGGACACTGGTTTTAAAAGTTGAATATTAAATGATGTTGTTAAACAAAAGTAATCATGTACAACAGAGTTTACAGACCAAAATGAAGCATCATCTAATAGTTTGAAATAAATAGAACCATGTATAGCTCCTAAAGCATGAAAATATTTTTTTGATATTGTTAATCCAACTTCGGAATATCCTTCCTCAATTTTAACGGTGGTTGTCGAATACAAATCAGTATTTATATTCGCTTTTAAATACATGTTTTCTAATTTTTTATAATGATTAATTTTATCCATATATGATGTGTTTTACTTTGAAAACCATTTATGACTACCAAATTGGTTTTTAGTTACTTTTTTATTTGTTTTAACATGAAATAATAATCCTTTACCAATATTTTTTAAATAAAAATTTAAACTTGGTTTAATAATAATAAAGAATGGAAAGAAATCAAACAATTTTGAATTCATATTAAAAATGTATGGGTAGATAGAGATTGTCAGTTTACTTTTAGTATCCATATCTTTTATTCTCCATTTAACAAATGATTGATTATATGTTTCTTTTCCTATAATTAAATCATAACCTACATTATTAATCCATTTAACAAAGGTTCTTTTATAAATATCACCGTTATGGTAATGTATTTCATCAGATGAACCTAAACCAGGCCATTTAAGAGTTTTATTTTTTTTACAAAAAGGATGAAAATTCTCTAGATTTTTTGGTGATGAAATAATAGACCATAATTTGAAGGAAGAAATAGGTAATATTAAACTATAAGAAACTCTCCAATTATAATCATTTTCATGCATGCTGTAAATTTAATAAATCATTAACTAATTTTGGAACAGCTTGAGTAGCTTTTTCTGAAATAACTTCAATTCCGTCTAAAAAAGTAGGGCTTTTATCTATTAAAATTATTCTTTGAGAGTTTACTGCATA
>NHFO01000021.1 GCA_002170235.1 Flavobacteriales bacterium TMED113 | reverse complement strand
AGCTTAATTTTTTCCTTAAAAAAAATAACCAAACATCTATTTTAGTTTCTCAAATTATTTGGCATTTTTTAGAGGGATTTAGTTTGCGAATTGGTGATATGCCTAATGAAAAGAATTTAACTGTCAATTTTAATAAATACCTTGTTCCAATTGATAACGGTGATTATCAATTTGTCTTTTATAAAAGTAAAATGAGTGGTCGTTGGTGGATGTCCTCAACAACTGATTTCAATAGTGAAAACTTAAATGAAGTTATTGTTCCATGTTCTTATCAAGATTATTTAGATTCAGTTGATGGGAGAATACCTTCTCGAATGACTCGTTTATTAAGATTGATGTAATGTTAATTTCTTTTTATTTCATTTTATGCTTTCTTTAAGTTTATAGTCTGAAAAATTATATCTAAATAAATTGTTGTAAATCAAAAAAATCTATATATTTAGGGCTTGTAAACGTGAAAAATTTATGTACGCCAAAAAATACAGTTCATTTTATCTGGTAATAACCTTTTTAATATTTTTTTGTGTAGGGTCTGTTTTTTCTCAACAGGATCCTCAAATAACACAAAATATGTTTGATAAATTTCTCTACAATCCTGGTGTTGTTGGAAGTCAACCATCAATTAACGTGGGTCTTCTTCATAGATCTCAGTGGGTCGGTGTAGATGGGGCGCCAAGCACACAAAATTTAACTGTGGAATCTAGAGTTGAGGCCTTGCATGGAGGAATTGGTCTAAATGTTATAAATGATGAGCTAGGTCCGCTTAGCACAAAAACAGCTACTATTTCATATGCTTATCAGTTAATGTTAAATGAGAAGAATCAACTTGGATTTGGCTTTAGTTTTGGTATGATGCAAATAGGATTTGATGAGGAATGGGTCACACCTGATAATACACCAGACTCAAGTCTTCCGCCAGTAGGTAGTTCTGCTACAGTTCCAGATATAGGCTTTGGCCTTTATTTTACATCGGAAAATTATTACTTAGGCTTGTCTGCCACACATATTATTCCTTTTGAGGCAGATTTTGATGGAGTTGCAACATTTAATCCAGCAAGACATTATTATTTGTCAGCCGGCTATGACTATGATTTAAATGAAGATTTTTCTCTTAGACCATCATACTACATGAAAACTGATGGAGTAGTTTTCCAAATGGACTTCAATTGTAATGCTTTTTATAAACAAAAGCATTGGGCAGGTTTTTCATATAGAATAGAAGATGCTTTTGCTTTTTTAGTTGGTTTTGAGATTTCAAAAAACTTAATACTTGGATACGCTTATGATGTTGTTACATCAAAATTGGCTTCTGAAACTACTGGTGGTCATGAAATGATGTTGCGTTATTCATTTGATTTAGATATAATAGGTAAACCTGATACGCGTTATAAAAATATTAGGTTCCTGTAATTTTTGTATAATTAATTAATTTTATAGATGAAAAATATAATTTATACTACTTGTTTCATAATGTTATCAGTGCTAATATCTTCATGTAGCTCTTCTGGAATAAACGGTGAATTAACTGGAAGTAGTACAACTAATAAAGATTGGAGAATTCCAAATCCTTCTGGCATGGTAAAAATACCCGAAGGTAGTTTCTTAATGGGAGCAAATAATTCAGCTAATCCTTACAGTAATACTCAAAAGAAAAAAATAACTATAAGCTCTTTTTGGATGGATCAAACTGAGATTACTAATAATGAGTATAGACAATTTGTCCACTGGGTAAGAGATTCTATAATTAGAAGAGAAATTATTGAGAATGCTGATCCTGAGATAGGATGGAAATATGCTAATTATAAATTAGATCCTGATTGGCAAATGTTAACAGGTGAAAAAAGACCACCTAAATTAGATTTGTCTCAGGTGGAAAGTGGGGTTTACGTGGAAACAGGTATTAATTGGGCCGCAAGACTAGACCCAAATAGTAGAGAGTATATCGACGCAGTTCAAGTATTGTACATGGCTCCAAAAGATCAAATTTCTGATGATAATGGAAATCCTCCATATCCTCATTTTCAACACAAGAAAATTGATGTTAGAAATTTAGTGTATGAATACAATTGGATGAATCAATATGCACTAAGAGGGGCGACTGCGCAAACTTGGAATAGAGATAACGCAGATGTTTCTGAATGGGGAATTGTTAGAAATGAGAATACGTCTATATATCCTGATACATTGAGATGGAATTTAGATTTCACATATGCATTTAATGACCCTTTATTTGGGAGATACTTCTGGCACCCAGCATATGGTGATTACCCAGTTGTTGGTGTAAGTTGGGAACAAGCAATGGCTTTTTGTCACTGGAGAACAGCACTTAAATTATCTGCAACTGATCCTCAATATAGATCGTTTGAAACAGCTTACAGACTTCCTAGTGAAGCTGAGTGGGAATATGCTGCAAGAGGCGGAAAGGAACAAGCTATGTATCCATGGGGAAGTCCTTACTCTAGAAATAGTAAAGGATGTTTTTTGGCAAACTTTAAACCATTAAGGGGTAATTATTGGGCTGATGGTTATATTTACACCGGAAGAGCGGACTCATATTGGAAAAATGATTTTGGTTTGTATTGTATGTCAGGAAATGTTTCTGAGTGGACTTCAACTACTTATGACCCATTATCAGATTTGCACTCGTCTGACGTTAATCCTAACTACTTCACAGATGTTCGAGATGGTGAGTCTCCATCAATGAAGAGGAAAGTTGTAAAAGGTGGTTCTTGGAAAGATGTAGCATCCTTTTTAGAAGTAGGAGCTAGAGATTATGAATACCAAGATAGTGCAAGATGTTATATCGGTTTTAGATGCGTAAAGGACATTGGTTCTCCAAAAGCAGATATAAACTTTGATGAACAAACTAAGCCCTCAGTAAAATAAACAATAAACATTATATAGTAATAATTTAAAAAATTAGTAATCATGAATTTTTTAGCAAAAATAGCAGATAATAAAGTATATAAAACTGTAATGCCCCTACTTTATGGATGGGGAGCGTCGTTAGTAATTTTAGGCGCATTATTTAAGATATTATATTTACCTAATGCAGATTTAATGCTTATGATTGGTATGGGAACAGAAGCAGTTATCTTTTTCTTCTCTGCCTTTGAAAAGGCCCCAAAGGAATACCACTGGGAAAAAGCTTATCCTCAAATTATTGAAGATGAATCTGATTTAGAAGATGGNAAAACAGCTGTTCAAAAACTAAATAAAATATTTAAAGAAGCAGAAATAGATAGCAAGGTAATCAAAAATTTAGGAGATGGGATGAAGAAGTTAAGTGGTTCTGCAAGTGGTTTAGGTGACATTATGGATGGAACAAAAAAATACAATAAGCAAATGTCAGTTGCTTCACAAAACCTAGAAAAAATTAATTCGTTATATGTTGACCAAATCAAAGCAGCAAATACTAGAATTAAGATTACAGAAAAGATGACAGATAATCTAACATCTTCTTTAGATCAAACATCTNGACTTCATGTAGAANTATCTTCTCTTTCTGAAAATCTGAATGCTTTAAACTCTGTTTATGGTAGTGTATTAACTGCAATGTCTAATAAAAAAAAATAATAAAGGATGGCTGGTAATCATATGAGTACATTAAGTCCTCGTCAGAGGATGATTAATATGATGTATTTGGTGTTAACTGCTTTATTAGCACTTAACGTCTCAAAGTCAGTTCTTGATGCTTTTTTTAGAGTTGATAAAACGTTAACACAAACTGTTAATGATAAGACACTTGACAATGTAGATAGATATGGAGAGTTTGCTATGCGAGCTGAAAATAATCCTGAAAAAATTGGCAAGTGGAATGATTTAGCTCAGGAGCTTAAAGAAAAAACTAATATTGTTGATGCATTGATTGACTCAATAAGGTATGAATTATGGAAAGCGGGTGGGCCAACAGTTGATGATAAGTCTTTAGAAATTTTACCTGAATGGGAAGAGCAAAAATCTTTAAATTATGTAGTTACTCAATTAGGAGGTTTTGAATTAATAGATAAAGCAAATAAAAATTCTCCGGCAATAATTATGCTTGGNCCTGGAGGTGAAGGCGGTGCAGGTGTACGTTTAAAAAATGAACTTAGTGAATATCGAGAATATCTACTGGAATTAGACTTATATCCGTTAAGTGACACTACTATAAAAACTGAAATAAGATCAATGTTTGATACTTCAGATAAGCAAAATGACACAAGTGGTGGTATCATAAGTTGGGAAGAAAATCAATATGGTGGATATCCACTAGTTGGTGTTTTAACATTTTTAAATCAAACGAAGCTAGATGTGAGAACTGCAGAAGATATGATGTTAGAATTACTTGAGCAAAAAACAGGAAAAAGTATTGTTAGTATAGATAAGCAAATACCTTACGCTATTCCAAAATCTTCTTTTGTTATGGAAGGAGACTCNCTTAAAGCTAGTTTATTTTTAGCGGGAATAGATACAAAAACTATACCCGTATATGAGCTATATGAGATTGATGAAGATTTATTGCACCCTGAGACCGGATCTCCGCTTCCTAAAGGAACAACATGGGAAATAACATATAATATAGGTAATCAAAGAGACGAAAGTGGAAACATTATTAATGTCGATACCTTAGGTATGAAATACACTTTTATTCCTGATTCTTTAAGTAGGTTAAATGAAGTAATTAGCACGAACTCTGATGGGATGGGTATGTACAGTGAAAAGATGCTGAGTAAAGGAACAAAATANATNGGAGGNTTTGCNACNGNACCNTCTGCTGATGAAGGTTTANTNCANTANCCNTGGGTNATGGAAATNCGNGTNGAATCTCCAACNCCAGTAATTGCAGCTACAAANTTGAATGTAATNTATTTTGGTNTNGANAANGNNTTNACNATTGCAGCACCTGGNTANGATCCAAAAGATTTNGATTTNCGTAGTAATTNTGGNCCNNTAAANNTNACNCCAAAANCNGGTGGTTCTTCNGGTGAATATANTCTNAAANTNNCNGATNNTNANATNGGNAAAAAATCNAAAGTNAAACTTTCTGTTATNNATAAAAAAACAAGAAAAGTNATTGGTNANNANATTGANTTTAGANTNATGAANNGACCNACACCTGTTACNGCNATAAATNNNAANTANTCNGGTGACGTTGAAATGGATGTNGTAACATTTAAGACTATGAAAAGTTTAACGGCCANAACNCCAGAGTCNTTTGTTTATGACCTTCAATATAGAGTAATTGAGTATAGTGTAAGGTACGTTGATGATAGAGGGAAGGTAAGAGAAATTACCAATATTAAATCTAGAAGATTAGATTCAGATGAAAGTGTTGCATCTGCTATTCAAGCAATGAAGAGTGGAAAAACAATAACTTTTTACAATATAAAAACGCAGGTAATTCAAAATGGGAAAAAAGTTCCTGGTGATGATGAAGGACAAAGTATAAATGTTAAATTAAATAATTAATTATGAAAAAAGTATTAATAGTTTTAGGTTTTTTAATGTNNTNTGNNATNATTGCNCAAGANAATAATCTTCCAAATAAACAAAATAATGAAAACAAAGAGCATTTATCTCAAATAAAAGATGATCTGAGAACAAATACATATAATCTAGATATGAATGAAGGAGATTTAGAGCCTGCATCACTAACTAATATTCTACAACATCATGATCTTGGAGATACTTCTTGGAAAGACCCAAAAAGAGATTTACAAGGCAATATAGTATATGATGATGTTTTGTTTGAAGATAAAGGTAAAGTTAAATGGCAGGATAATTCCTATTGGTCATCTAGAGAGAAGCAAGGAATGTGGAAACCTATGCCATTTCCTTATGTATCAGAAGATGATGTTGTTTGGGCTACTAGGATAACAAGAGAGATTGTTTTAGATGAACCAGGCAATGCTCCATTATTGTATCCAAAAGAAGTTAATTATCAAGATCACTCTGGAATTGAAAACATGAAACAATTGGATGAGGTTTTAACTGGAATTGATGCTAGAAAAAACTTATTTCAAATTTTAAAAGATGCTGCTTATTCAGGTCAAGTTAATGTATATAATTCTAGACTCTCAAGAATGTATTCTTATAACGAGGTAGTAGGTAAACCAGATGAAAATGTTCGTGGAGCATTGTCATATAAAATGATTGAAGAATTTGAGGTTGAAGATGAAGATGGAAATTTTCTTTTTGAGGAGTCTGAAGTTATAAATCATGTTTTACCAATGCAAATTAAGACTTATACTATAGTTGAAGATTGGTTTTTTGATAAAAGAAGATCAAAAATGGATGTTCGTATCGTTTCAATAACTCCTAATGCTAAGCTTCCTCAAAAACCAGGATTAACTGAGTTAGGTACGTTTTACTACCCTGAAATTAGAAGGCTTTTAGCAAATCACAAAGTATATAATATGGAGAATATGATGGATAGAATGTCCTTCGATGAATTTTTCCAGAGAAGAGAATTTTCATCTTATATAGTTAAGGAATCTAACGTTTATGATAGAACAATTAATGATTACATTAACCCAGGTGATAAACTGTCTCAGCTATGGGAAGGTGAAAGAATAAAAGAAAATATAAGATCAATGGAGTCAACAATGTGGGAATACTAGTATAATTTATATTTAAACTTTTAAAGCCTCCACTATTGGAGGCTTTTTTATTGAATTTTATGGGAAATAAAAAAATATATGATTTCATTATTGTAGGCCAAGGAATAGCAGGTACTGTTTTTGCATCTAGCTTATTAAATCTAAATAAGTCTTTTGTTGTTATTGACTCTATAAAGCCACGTGAGATGAGCCCTTCAAGAATTGCTTTAGGTGTTTATAATCCTCTGGTTTTAAAATGGATTACTAAAGTTTGGAATGCAGACCATCAGTTGGAATCATTATTTTCATTTTGTAATTTTTTTGAAAATCATTTTCAAACTAAGATCCATTTCAAACAAAATATATATCGATTATTAGAATCTAGCTTGGATATTAATAATTGGAACGCCAAGCAGTCATCTATAAAGCTTAGTCGTTATTTATCAAGGTCCCTCAATGATTTAAACTTTACTGAAAAAAAATTTGGACAAGTTTTAAATTCTGGATGGGTTGATGTTAAATTAATGTTGGATGTATTTTTAGGTTATATACAAGAGCGCCAGATATTTTTAAATAAAAAAATAGATTATAAAAGAATAATTTTCAAAGATGATTTGATTTATTATGATAATATCATATGTAGAAATATAGTATTTTGTGAGGGCTGTTCAGTTTATCATAATCCTTTTTTTAAAAAGGCTAAAGTTGTACCCACAAAGGGAGAGGCTATAAAAATTCATTGTCCAAATTTAAATTTAAGATCAGTTCTTCATACAGGTGTCTTAATAATTCCTTTAAAAGATGATATATATCATGTTGGATCTACTTATGACCCAAATGACACTTCGATTTTACCGACAAAAAAAGCAATTGATAAACTCACAAATAAATTATCAGTAATAAAAAAATTTCCACATAAAATCATTAATCATTTAGCCGCTCATAGACCCTCCACTGAGGATAGAAAACCAATTTTAGGCCCAAGTGTTAATAATAAAAATATTTTCATATTTAATGGTTTGGGATCTAGGGGAATTTTATTAGCTCCATATCTTTCTGAGCAATTAATAAATCATATTTATAGTAATAAAGTAATTGAGAGTGAAATAAGTTATAAAAGATTTGAATTATGATAAAAAAAAATAAAACCGCACTTATAACAGGCCCAACTTCAGGAATTGGTTTAGAACTTGCTTATCTTTTTGCAAGAGATAATATTAATTTAGTTCTTGCTTCTAGAAATAAAAAATTATTACTTGAAATTAAGAAAGATATATCAAAAAAATTCAATGTGATTGTAAATATATTTCCCGTTGATTTGTCTCAGAAAGGCTCATCTAGAAAGATCTACAATTATTGTAATAGAAAAAAAATTAAAATAGAATATTTAGTTAACAATGCTGGATTTGGAAAATATGGGCTTTTCAGTGAGTCATCCTTAAAGCTTGATCAAGAAATGATAAATTTAAATATTACCTCACTTACTGAGCTCACTAAATTATTTGTAATAAAAATGAGAAAAAGAGGATTTGGAAAAATTTTAAATATAGCATCCACAGCTTCTTTTCAGCCAGGTCCTTACATGAGTGTTTATAGTGCCACTAAAAGTTATGTCGCATCTTTCTCTGAGGCTATTGCAGAGGAATTAAAAAATTCAGGAGTTTCGGTTACTACACTTTGTCCCGGCCCAACAATATCAGGTTTTCAAAAAAGAGCTGGATTTAAAGATGATGCTAGAATGTATGGTAGTTTTACAATAGTAGATTCAAAGCAGGTTGCTAAATTTGGATATAATAAAATGATGAATAATAATCGCTTAGTGATATATGGGTTAATAAATAAGATGTCTGTTTTTTTTGTAAAATTTTTGCCAAGTAATTTTAAAACGTATTTAGTTAAAAAAGTTTACAACTATTATCATTAATTAATATAGTAATGTTGCTGCTAATGTTAATGAGTTATTGGTGCAATGTAAAATTATAGCTGGAGTTAAACTTTTAGTTTTCCATCTTGTGTAGCCTAAAAAAAATGACATTGGTAGAAGGACAATCATTAATATATAAATATTATATTGTGCGTGCACTATTGAAAATATAAAAGATGTTGTTATTATTGCAATAAATCCTCCCCATTTTCTTTCTATGTGTTCAAATAAAAATCCTCTAAAAATAACTTCTTCAAAAATAGGTTGTAATATGCCAATAGCAATAATTAATAAAATTATATTGGTATTTGGGTTGATTAAGCTTTTTGCAAAATCGGCGCCTTCTTCAAGAGCTTCAATGCCTAGT
Organism: Flavobacteriales bacterium TMED113; assembly: GCA_002170235.1. GTDB lineage: Bacteria > Bacteroidota > Bacteroidia > Flavobacteriales > TMED113 > TMED113. The sequence goes on along the minus strand of NHFO01000021.1, from coordinate 10,408 downwards.
TGATTTGCTATAAAACTTATACTAATCAAACCAGTAATAAATACTCCTAAATAAATAAATACTTTTTTAAGGGAGGTTTTTTTAATTTTCAAATAGTTTAGTGCATCTTCTTTATATATATATTTTATGATAATAAATATAAGGATCAAGCTTAAGCAACTGGCCTCTATTGAGGCAAATTCAACCCCCATATATTTATATATTGAGTTGTCTAATTTACTGATGTCATTTAAAATGTATTCAATACTATTATTCGTTTTTCTCCAGATAAATAAAAGTTGAAATATAGCTTGGCACGTTGCAAAGAAAAAAAATACAGATACGAATAAAATTACATGAATGATAATATTATAATTAGAGTATTTTTTTAGGTCATTCATTTAGTTGGTATAATATTTGTACTAATTCCAAATATAAACCATAAAAATTTACACTATGAAAAAAATTCAATTAATTTCTTTAATAATTTTCTTCTTTTCTTTTAATGAACTTAATTCTCAAAATAAGTATTTTGGATATAATGACTTTAGCACTGTAGATTTCGCTTTATATTTTGGCTCCAGCGATTTTGACTTTTTTTTGGAAAAAGTAGTTATAAAGAAATGCATTTTGAATATAGGCCTAGAAAAAGAAATTGGAGATTAAAAAAAAGTATTCGTAAGTCCAACATTGGCTTTGGTTTTGGGAAAAAAATAAAAGTTTTGGCAAGATTTGAAAATCCTAATGGCGGAAATGATTTTGTGATATTAATTAACAAATATGGTGATTGGAGATATAGAGGTCCAAACAAATGGTATAATATTTTTCGTAAAAAAGTGTTAAAAAATTTATAATTTTGGATAATTAATAACCTTTTATGATGATTAAATTTTTATTTTTTTTATTGTTTTCTTTTTATAGTTTTTCACAAATTATTTCTTATGAATTGGTGCAGTCCTGGACAATTAGTGAGGTTCAGCAAATNTATTATAATAATGGNGTTCCTAGTGAAGCTGGGGACGTTAATTTTGGTGTNGATGGTTATAAAATATTATATTTTACTCCNGATCATACAGGTGAATTAGTACTTTGCTCAGGAGCAATATATTTACCAAAAAACACTTTATGTCCTTCCCCTATTCTTGCTTGGCAGCATGGGACAACAGCAAGTGACACTTGGGTTCCTTCAAACATATATAGTGATAATAATGTTATTGGAACAATTGGAGCTTCTCAAGGCTATGTGGTTGTGATGAGTGATTTCATTGGCTTGGGAGAGGGAATTGGATTTCATAANTATGTTCATGCTGATACTGAAGCTTCATCAACTATTGATTTGATATTGTATAGTAAGCCTTTTGCTTATGGAAAGGGAGTTGATGTAAGTGATCAATTGTTTTTAATAGGTTATTCACAAGGAGGGCATGCAACAATGGCTGCTGTTAGGGAGATTGAGGAAAATTATTCAGATCAACTACAGGTTACAGCTTCAGCGCCAATGGCTGGCCCCTATGATATGTCTGGTGCTCAAAGAGAAATGTTAGAGTTAGGTGAGCCTTATCCAAATCCTGGATATTTACCATACTTGTTATTTGCATACAATAATATTTATGGGCTTTATGATGATATTACTGAAGTTTTAGTTNCCCCTTATAATACTTATTTGTTAGGCATGTATTCAGGAAATTATAGTATGTGGGATATAAATCAAACTTTACCTGATGTTCCAATTAATATTTTTCAAGATGATTATTATCAAGATTATTTAAATAATCCTGAACATCCATTTAGATTGGCTTTAGTTGATAATGATGTGTATGACTTTATCCCTCAGCATCCAATGAGGATATTACATTGTAATGGAGATGATAATGTGGCTTATGCAAATGCTGAGGTTGCCTATAACGCATTTATTGAAGGTGGTGCTGAAAATGTGTCCTTAGTTGATGGGGGTAATTACAATCATACTGAATGTGCGTCTCTGGCTATAATAGGAGGAAAAGTGTGGATTGACTCTATGGCTAATATTTGTGTTCCGGAGCAATTAGATGTTAATTCAATGGATTCAACTAAAAANAGAAAATTAATTTATTTAGTAGATATGTTAGGTAGGCAGGTCTCAGAAAATAGCCAAGGTCAAACAGTTATATATTTTTATGATGATGGTTCTTATGAAAAAAGATTTGCATCAGANGCTATTAAAAAGTAATTGTTAAATTAATTTATCTAATTGGAAAATAAAAAAATAAAATTAAGCACCTTTAAAGTACCGTCCTTAATTTGTTTTTCAATGATTATTTTACAAATTAATAATTGGGATTCTGTAGAAATCTTTCGCCTCAATACAAATGATAGTTTAATTGATGCAATTCAAGGAATTCTTTTATCACCATTTGCTCATTCATCAAATAAACACTTGATAAATAATGTAGTTCCTTTATTTTTTTTAATGTCTCTTTTAAGATATATTTTTGATAAATTTTCAAGTATATTATTTTTATTATTATATATATTGACTGGACTTTTTATATGGAGATTTATTCCAAATCATTCGGTTATTGGCGCAAGTGGTGTTTTATACTCAATGATTTCATTTTTATTTTTTAGTGGCCTAATAAGAGGAAATAGAGAATTACTTGGATACTCATTGTTAATTGTTTTTTTATATGGCGGAATGGTATGGGGAATGTTTCCATTTTCTGTTGCGGAAAACGTATCATGGGAGGGCCATTTAATGGGATTTATTGTCGGATTTCTTTTATCGATTCTTTTTAGAAAAAAGGGACCTCAAAAGAAAGTTTACGATTGGGAAAATGATGAGCTTAATAATGATGACAGCGATAATACTGATAAAATAGATGATGATCATTTTACCATAAAGTATCACTATTCAAAAGACTGATTTGCTGTTTAAGTTATATTTATTTTAATGGGAAATTTGAAAAAAAATTATTAAATTGATGAGTTGACAATTTTGTCAATCAACTTATATTGATTACTGTTACCCCATTAATCAATCTTTTTATTTAATAAAATTTAACTTAAAATTAATAGACAATGAGAAAGTCAAGTGTTTTAATTAGTATTCTATGTTTACTATTCCAATTTTCATATGCGCAACCTTCTAACGAAACTGTTGAAGCTGGTGCTTATTATTTTAACCCAGATCCAGTAGAGATTGAGGTTGGTTCAACTGTAACTTGGATTAATGTTGGAGGTTTGCATGATGTAAATTTTGATATTAATACTATAACTGGTGAAAGTTTTGGTAACCCTGAATCTTTTGTTTTACCAGCTGTGTATGCAATGAATTCAGAAAATCCTGTTGAAATAGGTTCTTACACTTTTACTGTGCCAGGAACATATAACTATGATTGTTCTGTAGGAACACATGCTGAGCAGGGTATGGTAGGTCAGATTATTGTGACTTATGTTGAGTATCCTGGATGTATGGATCCAGCTGCATGTAATTACGATATGAATGCTAATATTGATGATGGCTCATGTATATCTACTATATGTTGTGAGGCGTTTACTCCAGAATGTTTAGCTTGTCAAGCCTGTTTAACACCAGAGCAGTGGTGTGCTGATCAAGGTTGGACTTTTGGTGGATGTGAAGAATACGAAATACTTGGATGTACAGATGATGGTCTTCAAGATTGGTCTCCATTCCCTGGAAATCAAGCTGATAACTATAATGCTGATGCAAATACTGAGGATGGCTCTTGTTTATATTGGGGATGTGGAAATGAAAATAACAACCTAATTCTTATAGGTACTTTTATGGATGAAGGTGCTGATGGTTGGGATGGAGCATCTATGACTGTTACAAACATTTCTGATGAATCTCCTTATTATGAGGAGGGTGAAGAGGTTTTTTACTTCAGTTTAAGTGAAGAAATTGGTGGGATTTTACCTGCACCCGCTTCTGAGGATACTAACGGAGATGGTGAAGTTAATTATGAGGACTGTCCAGAGTGCCCTTTAAATCCTAGCTATGAAGGTGAATGGGGTTATGTTGTTACATTTTGTGCACCCGATGATTTATTAGATGGATGTTATAATCTTGTTGTAGACTATCCAAATGATGTTTCAACTATCGGTGAAATGTCTTGGCAAATACAGAATGCAGCAATATCTGTATTTGCATTAACAGGCGGTGGAGGTTTTGATCAAACTAGTGGATCTGCTTGTGAAGGAAATGAAGGGGAAGAAGGATTTGACTTTTATGATTTGGATGTTGTTTCTGTTGAATATAATGAAGGAGTTGTTAGTACTGTAGTTACAAATTCAGGTAATGAAACAACACCAGTGGGAGGATATACTTGGGTACTTGTTGATGGTTCACCAGTTTTAACAGACACACCACCATCATTTGAATTTGGTTCTTCTAATGACTTTTCATATGATATATCAGAATCTATAATTGATTTAGCTCCAGGAAATCACACTGTAACTGTCTGGGTTAACGGTGGTCCATCTGAGCCATTAGGTGCAGAATATGGATTAGCTGAAGATCAAATGAATTTGTTCGATTTTATATATGAAACTTATTATGAAAATAATATGATGACTATAGATTTTGAAATTCCATTTGTTTACGGATGTATGGATCCATGGGCAGGAAATTTTGACCCAAATGCTAATGCAGAGTCTGATAATTATCCATGTGATTATTCTTGTGATGAGCCAAATGAATCTAGTTCTATAGTTGTAAACTCTAGTCAATATCCTGGTGAAGTAGGTTGGAGTATTCAGACTATGGATGGTCAAACAATTGTTGAAGCAATGGCTCCAAATGCCTCACCATATGATAGTGGTGATTTTTCTGAAACAGGACTATGCCTTGCGCCAGGATGTTATATGTTAGTAATGACTGATACGTATGGAGATGGTTGGAATGGAAATACATTAGAAATGTTTGGAAACACATATTGGATTCCTTCTACTGGATTTACAGTTTATGATGGCGGAGACTATCAAGAAGAATTATTCTCTATAGGTGAAGGCGGATGTGATAATTACTTAGGTTGTACTGACCCATCTGCTGGAAATTATAATTCTGAAGCATTACAAGATGACGGATNATGTTCTTATGATTGCTCTTCTTTTGGTGACTTTGAATCTATTGATGTCACTGTTGGAGGAGGAGCTTTTCAAGGAGAAGTTGGATGGGAAATTGTTGATGCTAATGGAACTATCGTTTTATCAGCTTCTTCTGANGATGATGATGAAGAAACAAATGGAGCCCCATACTCAAATGTTACGTGTTTAGAAATTGGGTGCTATACTCTTAATATGACCGATTCGTTTGGAGATGGATGGAATGGTAACGTAATGACTCTATCTACAGGTAGTGGGTTTACTTGGNAATTCACTTTAGATAATGGAGCAGTGGGATCGGATGAGTTTGCTGTAGGTAATCCTACAGATTGTGGTATATACTTTGGATGTATGGATTCAACAGCAGACAACTATGATGAAATCAATACAATTGATGATGGTAGTTGTTTATATTCTTGTCCTGGAGCGACTCAAGTTGCTATTACTGTTGATGGCGGATCTTGGCAAGNNGAAGTAACTTGGGAGATAATTGATGNCAATGGTGAAATACTTGTTTCAGGTGGATCGCCATACTCTAATGACGGTATTTGTTTACCTGATGGATGTTTGACTTTGAATATGTATGATAGTTTTGGTGATGGCTGGAATGGTGATGTTTTAACGATATCTGGAGACGGTGTTAGCGCTAATGCATCGTTCTCAATTGATAATANTGGTGGAAGTGGAGATTTTGCCTCTGCAGTATTTGGTGTTAATAATGATGATTGTGTAGTTTCTGGCTGTACTGATCCTGAAGCAACAAATTATAATCCTGANGCAAACACTAATGATGGTTCTTGTGAATTTGATTGCGAGACTTGGCTTGACACTGAAGAAGAATTTACTTGTTATTGGTATGTATGGGTTTATAATACTTATGATTATACTGTTGCTGAGATGGAGAGTTTTGGTTATGATTGTACTTGTGTTGAAGACCCAGTACCGGGATGTACTGATCCAAATGCAGATAACTACGATCCAAATGCTACAGAAGCTGATGCATCATGTCAGTATACATGTAGTGAAGAGGATGGAGAAATTACTACCTTAATTACTGTTGATGGTGGTACTTGGCAAGGTGAGATTTCATGGACTTTGTATGATGATGCAGATAATATGATAGCAAATGGAGGTGCTCCATATTCAAATGAAATATGTTTACTTGAAGATATGTGTTATACAATTGACATGCAAGACTCATTTGGTGATGGTTGGAATGGAAATATTCTTACAATTGGAGACTTTACAACAAGTTTATATGCTGGCTCAGCAGGATCTGGTTCTTATAATTGTGTTGTTGAATGTGATGTAGAAGAAACTAATGTTTATGTAAATAACGGTTTAGGAACTACTTTTGGTTGGACAATATCAAATGGTGATGGCGATGTAATTGCAGCTGGTGGCTCTGACTTTGATGGAACAGCGTGTTTGCCAGCTGATGGATGCTTTGATGTTGCTTTAGCAAGTTCTGGTGGAAACGGCGATGAGGGTGCAACTCTAGTTGTTGGAGATCAAGAATTTGGGTGGGGAGACTCATTCAGTTTTTGGTACTCAAATTACTTTGAAGTTGTAGGTGGAGGATGTCCAACATATGGTTGTACAGACCCAGTTGCAGATAATTATAACCCGGATGCAACAGTAAATGCTGTTGATAGTCAAGATGATTCAGATCCGTGTGAATANTTTGGTTGTACTGATCCAAATGCAGAAAACTATGATCCAACAGCAAATGTTGAGGATGGTTCTTGTGATTGTGGTGANGCAACAGCTTATATAATAAATATGAGTGATTCATTTGGTGATGGGTGGAATGGTAATCAGCTTATTATTACTAATTCTGTTGATGGTACTGTTGCGGGATCCTTTNCTATTGAAGGTGGATTCCCTAATGGTTCTGAGGGCCAAGCTTCATTATGCTTACCTAATGGATGTTATACAGTAACTTGTGATGGAGGTTCTTGGCAAGGAGAAGTTTCTTGGGAAATAGTTGATGGTAATGGTGGAATTCTTTTATCTGGAGGTGCACCGTTTGATACATTATTAGCTGTAGGTGATAGTAATGCTTGTGGAGATTTAGTTGGTTGTACAGATTCATCTGCAATTAACTTTAATGAAAATGCAATATCTGATGATGGATCATGTGAATATGGTTGTGAACAAGAAGGTTTTGAATCTATTACTATGGTGATCCCAGAAACTGGTGATGGCTCTGGCCCTTATCAGTATGAAATTGCATGGAATATAGCAGATTCTGACGGAAATATAGTATTTGAAGCTGGTACAGGTTGGGGACAAGGTGAATATGATTTTGCTNACACTGGTATAGGTTCTTTTTGGACCTGTATANATCCAAATGCTTGTTATACTGTNAACATGAATGATGATTACGGTGATGGCTGGAATGGAAATATTTTAACTATCTCAAGTGAAACTTTAGGTGTGCANGAATTTACTCTATTTGCAGGTTATGATGGGAATGCTGATTTAGGATATTGTCCATTTGAATGCGATGTTGATATAGTTGACGTNTCTGTTTTAGATGGTGATACTGCGACAGATTTTGGTTTTGCTATAACTGACATTGATGGAAATAGTGTTGCTTCTGGTGGTTCAGANTTTTCAGATGTTGCATGTTTAGATTTAGTGAATGGTTGTTATGATATTGGGCTTTCAAGTGCTGCAGGTGGAGGATATGGCTCTGCTTCTTTAGTTATTGGAGAGCAAACATTTTCTTGGGAAGATGGCACAAATGGATTCTGGAGTTCTAATTTTGTTCAAGCAGTAGGAGGAGGTTGCCCTTCTTATGGCTGTACTGATCCAAATGCAGATAATTATGATCCGAATGCAACTTTAAATCAAGTATCAGGAATTGATACTTCTAATCCATGTTTGTATTCAGGNTGTTTAGATCCAAATGCTGCAAACTATGATGAGACTGCGAATGTAGATGATGGTTCATGTGATTATGGTTGTGCTGACTTAGGCCTTGAAACATATACTATCTCATGTGATGGTGGCTCTTGGCAAGGAGAAGTTAGCTGGGAAATTGTAGGTTCTGATGGAGTAGTTGCATCTGGAGGAGCCCCTTATATTGGTGGTGGTTGTTTTAATCCGAACGATTGTTATGTTGTTAACATGACTGACTCATTCGGTGATGGCTGGAATGGTAATATTCTTGAAGTTAACGGACAGCAATTTACATTTACAACTGGTTCTTCTTCGCAAGATTTCATGGAAGGTGCTGAAGGTTCATGTTCAGCTTTTGAAGGCTGTACTGATCCATTAGCATTTAATTATGATGATTCAGCAGTACTAGAAGATGGGTCTTGTGTTTACACATGTTCNGAGATAGGCTTAACTGAGGTTACCATATATATGGAAACTAATGGGAACCTTTCCGGGTGGTATGGAAGTACTCTAAATATTGGAGATGACTCTTATTCTTTAACTGGCTATACACAATCTATTTCTGCTTGTGCAGATTTATCATCTTGTTTAGCAGTTACAGCTGGAGGTGGAATAATGCAGTATCAAATTGGATGGACTNTTTTTGAGAACGATGGTATTGATGGTATAGAACTACTTTCGGGAGGAGCACCATTTAATGGTGAATTAGGAAGTTGTGATGTTCCTGGTTGTAATGATGCTAACGCATGTAANTTTGACCCTTCTGCTAACACCAATGATGGGTCGTGTGTATATGCTGAAAGTGGATTAGATTGTGATGGTAACTGTTTAGCTGATTCTGATTTAGACGGTATTTGTGATGGAGATGAAATCGCAGGTTGTACCGATCAAAGTGCATTAAATTTTGATTCAACTGCAACAGATTCTTTGGAAGGCTCTTGTATATATGAAGTGTTAGGATGTACTGATGCTACTGCCGCAAACTTTGATTCGGCTGCAAATACTGATGATGGTTCATGTGACTTTGGCCCATGGGGACAAGTAGAAGGAACAGATTGTAATATGACAATATTAGTTCCTGGTGATGCGGTAATTACAATTGAAGGTGAACTAATAACTATTGGTGATTGGTTAGGCGTATTTTACTTAGAGGATGAAACAGGTGAAATGATTTGTGGTGGCTCTACTATTTGGACAGGCGAAACAACATCTATTGCAGCATGGGGCGCTGAGGGATCTGATAATGGATTCCAAACAGGTGAAGCTTTGACTTGGGGAACGTTTGATAANGAAACAGAATCATTTATTTTAGGTGCAAATGTTTCATACAATTTTGGTGCCGGAGAATATTCTTGTAACGGTTTAACTGGTCTAGGTGGCTTAGATGCAGTTTCTACCTTCATTCAAGAGATTCCTTTAGAAGAAGGTTGGGGAATATGGTCAACTTANATTGATCCAGATGATACTGATATGGCATCAGTTTTCTCATTGATTGTAAGTGATTTGACTATTGTTAAGGATGAAACAGGTTCTGTTTATTGGCCAATGTTTGGATTAAATTCTATTGGTTCTTTAACTAAAGGTAAAGGTTATCAAGTTAAAATGGCAACTCCAAATACATTAGTTTTAGAAGGAGATTTAGTTCCTTATGATTATGATATTTCACTAGATGAAGGATGGGGAATTATGGGATATTTACATCAAGATTGCTATAGTGCAGTTGACATGATGGCTCCAGTAGTAAATGATCTTGTTATTTTAAAAGATGAANCAGGTTCTGTTTANTGGCCAATGTTTGGATTAAATTCAATTGGCAATATGTGTCCTGGAAAGGGTTATCAAGTTAAGATGTCTGCTGCNACGTTATTTAATTATCCAGTAAGTGGAGGCCAAAGAATAGGTGATGTCTATACAGAAAGACCAATTCATTTTGATGAGCCTTCTAATACAGGATCTAATATGATTGTTGGTTTCCCTGAGTATTCTTGGGACTCTACTTTATCAATAGGGGATGAAATAGCTGCCTATGATGAAGAAGGTAGATTAATTGGAAGTACAGTATATGAAGGTAATAACCTTGCTCTTACTGTATGGGGAGACGATATGACTACTGATGAAAAAGATGGTTTAGTAGAAGGTGANAGAATAATCTTTAGATTATGGAACTCTTCAACNTCGGCTGAACAAGTCTTAGATATTAAGTGGGAAGAAGGAAGTGGAGTNTACTCTACAGACGGTATAAGTGTAGCAGGACAGATTATATTAGGAAATGAATTAGCTTCAGAAAGACAATTAGTTAAAATAACTGATATTCTTGGAAAAGAAGTTAATGGAAATGAAAAAGATGTTATGTTACTATACATATATGACGATGGAAGTATAGAAAGAGTATTTATTAAGAAATAACATTAACAAATAT
>NHFO01000020.1 GCA_002170235.1 Flavobacteriales bacterium TMED113 | reverse complement strand
CTTTTTCATTACTAATTAAAATAAAAATTGTTTTTTCAGGCGGCTCTTCTAAATTTTTTAATAGCTTATTTGAAGCTTCTTTATTTAACTTTTCAGCTAACCATATTATAAATATTTTATAATCACCTTGGTATGATTTTTTTTGTAATAAACTATTGATTTTATCGACTTCAAACTTATTAATAATTAATTTTTTATTTGTATCTGAAACAACCTTGTCCCAATCCTCAAAACTAGAATATGTAGACTTTAAAATTAAACTTCTCCAAGCATCTAAATAATCTAAACTAATTGCATTTTTTGGTGGCGATGAAACCGGAAAAGAAAAGTGTAAATCTGGATGAATAAGCAAATCCATTTTTTTACAATTACTACAATGTCCACATGACAAGTTATTTTTTTTGTTTGAACAAAAAATATATTTTGCGTAATCAATTGCTGATGATAAGACGCCACTTTGTAAATCCCCATAAAATAATTGAGCGTGAGGAATCTTTTTGCCATTCACATCTTCTATTAATATTTTATGGTTAGTTTTGTTAGATTGATTTTTTTCAAAAGTCATAATACAAAATTACAAAAATAGAATTAGCATTATTTTATAAATGCAATTACAATTTTAAAATAATTTAATGAGATATTTAAGTCAATTTAAAATAGAAAATTCAACAGTACTTGTTCGTGTTGACTTTAATGTCCCTATAAAAGAAAGTAAAATCACTGATGACACAAGAATAAAAAATGTTTTACCAACCATTAATTATTTAATTAATAATAAAAACAAAGTTATATTACTTTCACATTTAGGTAGACCACAAGAAAAAGACCCAGGTTTGTCTTTAGAAATAGTTTATTCAACCCTTTCTAATCTATTAGACTGCACTGTTAAATTTTGTAACAATATTGTTGGAAATGAAGCAAATAAATTAAAAGATAACTTAAAGCAGGGAGAAGTTTTGTTATTAGAAAATATAAGGTATTTAAAAGAAGAAAAAATTGGAAAAAATAAAGAAGGTATACGAAACAACAACGTATTAGCAAAAGAATTAATCTACAATGTAGATTATTATATTAATGAGGCCTTTGCATGTTCTCATAGAAAATGCACCTCTATGACAATTATTCCAAATTATTTTAGTAAAAAAAAATTTGCTGGCTTCTTACTTGAAAAAGAGATTGAGTATCTATCCAAAATTAAAAAAAGTACCTTAAGTCCATTTACCGCTATAATTGGAGGATCTAAGATTTCAACTAAAATTAAACTAATTGAGAAGCTACTAATTCTCTGCGATAATATTATAATTGGCGGAGCTATGGCTCATACATTTATTGTTTATTTAGGAGGTAAAATTGGCTCTTCTTTATTTGAGGAAAATCAAATAGAAAAAGTTAAAAAAATTCTAAACGAAGCAAATAGATTAAATTGTAAAATTCATTTACCAATTGACTGTATAACAACTAAAGAAATTTCAAATATTGCTTTAACTAATACGCGAGTTATAAATGATATTCCTTTAGACGAAATCAGTGCAGATATAGGGCCTAAGTCAATAAAATTATTTGATGAAATAATAAGAAATTCTAGTAAAATATTATGGAATGGTCCGTTAGGTGTTTTTGAATTTAATCCTTTTGAAAATGGCACAAAAAGCATTGCCAATTCTATTCATAACGCTACTAAATTAGGGGCTTTCAGTGTTATTGGTGGGGGAGACTCTATAGCCGCAATTAATAAGTTTAATGAAAAACTCAACTTCTCTTATTTATCGACAGGCGGAGGAGCCATGTTAGAGTTTTTCGAAAAAGATCAGTTACCTGCTTTAAAATCTTTAGAGGACTAAGGTAATTCAGTGTATTGGTTAATTGTACTTTTCATTAAGTTAATAATGTAACTGTCTTGAGCTATTCTTTCATTTAAAATATTTGCCTCTTGTTTTATATTTAGTTTTGAGCTAGCAAATAAAAAACCAAAAATCAGCACATTAAAAATCAACCACCATTTAAGAATGCCAAATATNCAACCTAGCAACCCATTTATATATCCTAATGCAAGAGTTTTAATTAAATTATTAACTAATCTTAGTAAAAAAAATAATATTATATAAATAAAGAATAAACAAAACAACCAGTTATAATCATTTGAAATATTTAATAGAGTCATTATTTTAGTAGAAAAAGAAGTAAAAATATTTTGGCTAGTAGAAATTATAAAGCTTATGTAAATAATTAAAAATCCTCCAAACTCTAAAATAAAACCATTTTTCAAACCTCTCCAACCTTTCCATAAGAAAAATAGTATTAATATAAAATCTAATAAATTAAGCATTTTATTAAATTACGTAAATTTGTTTATATAATTCATTAAGATTAAATATGGTTTTTAAAAAAGAAAAGTGGGATAAATTAGTTGTTTATATAAGTGGTCAATTTGGCTCAGGTGAAAGATTAGACTTACAAGCTATTTTATTTTTAATTGGCATTAATGAATTAGGACAGGGATATAGGGAGTTTACAAAAAAGGAAAAGTTAGATTTATTGCATATAGCTATATGTAAGATGTTAAGTCCGCATGGTTACTTTAAATTTATTGAAAGAGATAAGGATGGATGGCCCCATTGGGAAAGTAATCCTAATGCACCTATTTTAAATTCAAAAGAACAAGATATTTTATTAAAAGAGGGTATAATAAAATATTTTGAGCAAGCTAAAATAAACTTTAGTTAATTACAGTTTGATTCAGTATTTAATATTGTAATTTCTTTTGTTGTATTTTCTTCTAATCCTACACTTGCAGATCCGCAAATTTGGTTACTACCATTGTCAAATGTTTTTATTGATTCAACAGTAAAAAAACCAAGATTTTCAAATTCAAATAGAATATTTCCATTAGAGTTCGTAAACCCACTTTTATAAACATTAGCAGAATCAACAATAACTCCAAATTCATCTTGAACAGAGATAATAACTTCAGCATTTTCAATTGGCACAAGACTTTGATTTACTACATTAACTTCTAGTTTGTAAAAAGGCTCTTCATAGCACCCAAAACTAAGGATAGTAATAAATGATAAAAATAAAAGACGAATATTCATACTGTTTAATATATTTTACTTCAAGTATTTAATTAAATTTGAAAAATGATATTTGTTAAATATAAAAAAAATGGAACAAGAAATAGAGAAATTAAAAAAAGAAGTTTTAGCATTTAATGAAAAAGACTCTGATGTTTTATTTAAAATGAGGCAAAGGTTTTTAGGAAAAAAGGGATTATTAAATCTATTGTTTCTTAAATTCAAAAACTTAGCTATTGAGGATAAAAAANAAGTTGGTGCACCTTTAAATGAGTTAAAAAATATTATTAATAACAAATTAAATCAAACGCAAAAAACAAATAAAGTATTAAAGTCTAAATCACAAATTGATTTAACGTTACCAGGAATAGACCCAGACATTGGCNCTATTCACCCAATTTCTCATGTNTCAAATAAAATAATTAAAATGTTTAGAGAGGTTGGCTTTGGTTTATCTAGTGGCCCAGAGATAGAAGATGATTGGCATAATTTTACTGCATTAAATATGCCTGAAACACATCCCGCTCGAGATATGCAGGATACATTTTTTGTTTCTTTAAACCCTGATATGATGTTACGAACTCATACATCATCTGTTCAAGTTCGATATATGGAGTCTAATCGTCCACCAATTAGAATAATTTCTCCTGGCCGTGTTTTTAGAAATGAGGATATTTCTGCAAGGTCTCATTGTTTGTTTCATCAAATAGAAGGACTTTGTGTAGATAAAAGCATTACTTTTTCNGATCTAAAATTAATTATACAATANTTTATAAATAATTTATTTGGAAAAAAAACTAAAATCAGNTTTCGCCCTTCTTTTTTTCCTTTTACTGANCCTAGTGCTGAGGTGGATATATTTTGGGGCTTAAATAGTGAAGCTGATTATCGAATAACAAAGGGAACAGGGTGGTTGGAAATAATGGGTTGTGGCATGGTTGATCCAATGGTATTAAAAAACGTAAATATAGATCCTAATGAATATTCNGGTTACGCTTTTGGAATGGGTATTGAAAGAATAGCNATGCTNNTATATCAAGTTGATGATATAAGATTATTTTATGAAAATGATAAAAGGTTTTTAAGTCAATTTAAAGGCTTAAGTTAATTAACAGTATTTAGTTTTAACATATTTGTCATACCTTTTTCTTTTATAGGCATACTACCAATATTAACAACAGTATCTCCCTTTTTTATNAACTTCATTTTAATTAAAAATTTATGNAAGTCNTTAATAGTATCATCTGTACTATTAAATTTTGTGTAATGAAAAGTATATACTCCTTTTAGTAGGCTCAATGTATTTAGTATTTTCTTGTTATGTGTAAATACATATATAAATGATTGTGGCCTATTTGCACATATTTTTTGCGCATTGTATCCAGATGCTGTTAATGTAATTATAGCTTTTGCTTGAGCTTGATCAGCCAATTTGCATGCATAGAAACAGATAGAATCAGAAATATATCGAGTATTTGATTTTTTTTTGGGNGGAATAATATTTGCATTAAGTTTAAAATTAGANTTCTCGACGCTTAATATTATTTTACTCATTGCNTTNACAACTTTAACNGGATACTTTCCTATTGCTGTTTCTCCAGATAGCATTAGAGCGTCNGCACCATCAAATACTGCATTTGCAACATCATTTGTCTCAGCTCTAGTTGTTATAGAATTATTAATCATTCCCTCCATTAATTGTGTTGCAACCACTACAGGTTTGGAATAGCTTAAACACAGTTTTATTATTTCTTTTTGAAAAATAGGTACCTTTTGCATAGGAACCTCTATACCCAAATCTCCTCTAGCAATCATAATAGCATCAGTAGATCGGGTTATAGATTTAATGTTTTTTATAGCTTGGGGCTTTTCAATTTTGGCTATAATTTTAATTGAAGATTTTTTCTTTGATACTAGTTTACGTAAATCAATTATATCTTTAGCGGTTTGGACAAAAGATAAGGCAACCCATTCTACATCATTTTTTATANTAAAATTTAAATCTCGTTTNTCTTTTAGTGTGATTGATTTAAGNGAAAGTTTNGATGNTGGTAAATTTACNCCCTTTTTTGAGCTAATTTCACCACCATTTATAACTTCACAAGTAATTGTAGTTTTANTTACAGTTAAAACTTTCAGTTTAATTTTACCGTCATCAATTAAAACCTTATCATTAATATTTAGATCTTTATTTAATCTAGGATAGTTTATAAATATTTTTTTTGATGAACAAACACATTCTTTGTTTGTTAAATGAATTTTTGAACCTGCTTTCAAAACAGTTTTTTTTTCAACATCACCAATTCTTAATTTTGGCCCTTGTAGGTCTCCTAAAATTGCNGTTTTCATTCCAGTCTCAGNATTAATTTTTTTAACTAGAGAAATGATTTTAAAAGCATCTTCATGGNTTGTATGAGANAAATTAATTCTGCATAANTTNACNCCATTAAGAATCATTTTTTTGATAGTCTCATATTTATTTGAGACCGGGCCAATTGTAGCAATTATTTTAGTTTTTTTCATTTTGTTATTCCCCATAGTTTAGAAACATAAATTTTGTTTTGACTGGATTGACAAATGCTCTAAATCATTTATTTCAGACGCTATTTCAATATTATTCACTTTATTTATTAAATATATTATTTCTTTTTTNTTAAAAATTATTCCTGTCACCTTAATTATATAATCAAAGTTTTTGCATTCCTTAATAAGGAATTTATAGCTAGTCATTTGATCATTAATAAATAAACTATTTTGATCATTGCTTAAATTTTTTATTCTAGCTTTATTTTTGATTATACTCCACATGTTATCGTTTTGTTCATCATAAAAATTAAATAATGAAAAATATATTTTTTGATTAAAACTTATCATTGTAAGGTCGTCATCTTCCCTAAAGAAGTTCANGTTTAAATTTTTATTTAGATTATATGCTAAAGTAAAATCATTAAGTTTTGNGCGNACACCAAATAANGTGTAGCCTTCTANAAGATCTAGCTCTANGTTTAACATAAATTTTAATCTATTTCCGAAAATAAAATTGATGCATTATGACCACCAAAACCAAATGTATTACATAATGCATTTTTAACAATTTTATTTTGGCATTTATTTGCGGTGTAGTTTATTTTAGGGTCAAGCTTTGGGTCTAAATTTTCTAGGTTTATTGTTGGAGGAATACAGTTGTTTGTAATAGATAATATTGTTGCAATAGATTCAATAGCTCCCGCCGCACCTAGTAAGTGGCCGGTCATTGATTTTGTTGAGCTAATATTTAAATTGTATACGGANTCTCCAAAAAGCCTCTTTATNGCATTNATTTCAGTGATATCACCTAATTGNGTAGATGTGCCGTGCACATTAATATAATCAACTTCTGTACAATTAATTTTAGCTTGATTAATAGTTTTTCGCATCACTCTGTATGCACCGTCACCTTCAGGGTGAGGGGCGGTTAGGTGATATGCATCTGCTGACACACCTGTTCCTTTAACCTCGCAATATATCTTAGCTCCTCTTGAGACAGCATGACTGTAATCTTCTAGAATTAAAGCACCTGCTCCTTCACCAAGAACAAATCCATCTCTGTCAACATCAAAAGGCCTAGAGGCTTTTTGAGGGTTTTTATTTCTTGTTGATAATGCTCTTAATGCGTTAAAGCCCCCTACGCCAGCTTCATTAATTGATGCCTCTGAACCACCACATACTATTAAGGAAGCATTACCCATAGCAATATAATTATAAGCATCAATAATTGAGTGAGTAGCAGAAGCGCATGCAGAAACAGTAGCAAAATTAGGGCCCTTAAAAGAATGTTTTATTGAAATGTGTCCTGCCGCAATATCAGAAATCATTCTAGGAATGAAAAATGGACTAAATCTTGGATGTCCGTCGCCCTCATAAAAAGTTCCAATTTCATCAATCATTGTCTTTAACCCTCCAATTCCCGATCCCCAGATAACACCGCATTCGTCTAAGTTTACATTATCTAAATCTAATTTACTATCCTTTATAGCTTGATCAGAAGCAATTAATGCATACGCAGAAAATAAATCTAGTTTACGCAATTCTTTTCTATCGATAAATTCTTTAGCATCAAAATTTTTAAGTTCACAAGCAAATTGTGTTTTAAATTTTTCAGCATTAAAGCTAGTAATATTGGCAGCCCCACTTTTACCTGCGATAATGTTTTTCCAAAAATCATTCACATTTAAACCTACAGGAGTCAGTGCTCCTAGCCCTGTAACAACTACTCTGTTCAACATATTTGATTATTTATGTTGCACTTTCAATATATTTAATAGCTTCTCCAACTGTTTGAATTTTTTCAGCTTCCTCATCAGGTATTTGTATGTTAAACTCTTTTTCAAATTCCATTATTAATTCAACTGTATCTAGAGAGTCGGCCCCTAAATCATTTGTAAAACTCGCGTTTTCAGAAACTTCAGTTTCGTCTACAACTAATTTATCTACAATAATTGCTTTTACTTTTGATGATATATCAGACATAATTATATTTTTTTGGTTTTCAATAGTCTCAAATATAGATATTTATTGAACAGTTTGTTTGTAACAAGATTATGACTTATTTACAGGGTTTTCAACAATAATGCATATTTTTATATAATGTTTAACTTAGCTATTTTTATTTCTGGATTAGGAACAAATGCAAAAAATATTATGGAATATTTTAGTAATCACAGAAGTATTCANGTAAAGTTAATTGTAAGTAANAATTCAAAATCTTCATTGTTAAACGAAGAAACNNCATATAANCAACTTTCAAATACAGAATTTTTAAAAGATNGNATTTTATTAAAATTATTAAAAGAATATAAAATNACNCATATAATTTTAGCAGGATTTCTTTTGAAAATAACTAGTAGTTTAATAGAAAATTTACCAAAAAAAATTTTAAATATCCATCCATCTTTATTGCCAGAATTTGGAGGGAAAGGGATGTATGGAATTAATGTGCACAAGGCGGTTTATTCTGCAAAAAAAACAGAAACAGGTATAACAATTCACCAAGTTAGTTCAGAATATGATGAGGGGAAAATAATTTTTCAAGCAAAATGNNCNATTTCAAAAGNTGATAATCCTAAGGATATAATGAAAAAAGTACAGCAGCTGGAATATAAGTTTTATCCAGTTATAATTGAAAAATATATACTATATAAAAATGATAATTAATATTTATACTGATGGCTCATCAAAGGGTAACCCTGGTAAAGGGGGGTACGGTGTAATTATAAAGGCACCAACCAAGGAATTAAGACTATCNAAAGGTTATAGATTAACTACAAACAATAGAATGGAATTATTAGCAGTAATTGTTGGGTTAGAGTCGATNAAAAAAAATAGTCAAAAAATCATTATTACAAGTGACTCTAAGTATGTGATTGATTCTGTAGTTAAAGGATGGGTTTTTAATTGGCAAAAAACAGGTTTTAAAAAGAAAAAAAACCCAGATTTATGGAAAAGGTTTTTANAGGTTTATAGTAAACANGANATAAGCTTCAAATGGATTCGTGGTCATAGTGGTCATATTCAAAATGAGCAATGTGATCAGTTGGCCGTTGAGGCTTCGGATGAAATAAATTTAGAAGTAGATGATTATTTTGAAAAAACGCAAAATAAATCACCTGGACTTTTTGATTTATAAATCTTTAATTAGAGATTCAAATCTTTTCATAGAAGAAGATTCATCAATGTGAATGATGTTTTTTGTGCCAAAATTTTCTACNCAAAATGATGCCATTACTGTTCCCCAACAAACAGCATTTTTTAAATCATCAAATGAAAATGAATTTCTANATGCAATATAACCCATAAATCCTCCTGCAAATGAATCGCCNGCTCCAGTTGGATCCATAACAGTTTCAATTTTAACAGCTGGACATTTAAATTTTTGACCTTTTTTAGATATTAATAAAGCCCCCTCACTTCCCATTTTAACAATAATAAATTCTACACCCAACTCAAATGTTTTTGAAATAGCAGAGTCAATATTTTTTTCCTGATGAAGNTCCATTATTTCTTGATCATTAATCATTAATAAATCTACTTTTTTAATTATTTTAATTAAATCTTCATANCAATTATCAATCCATAAGTTCATTGTNTCCATAGAAACCAATTTTGGTTTTTTCTTAATTTGATTAAACACATTTAGTTGAACTGCTGGCACTACGTTACCAAGCATCAAAAAATCTGGATTATTTATAGAATTAGGAATAACGGGATTAAAATGTTCTAATACATTTAACTGAGTTTCTATAGTGTCCCTAATATTCATATCTTCATGATATTTTCCAGACCAAAAAAAAGTTTTTTCTGNTTTATGTATATCTAGACCTGTAATNTTAATTTTATGACTTTTTAACAAATCAATATAATTATTAGGAAAGTCAAATCCTACAATTGACAATATATTAGGCTTTGTAAAGTATGAAGATGTTATTGAAGTGAATGTCGCAGCTCCNCCTAAAATTTTTTCAGCTTTACCAAAAGAAGTTTCAATTGTNTCAAAAGCAACAGTTCCTAATACTAATAAGCTCATAATTTAATTTTTTTCAAAGATATTGTTTAATTCGTGAATTGAATATATATTTGCCGATAAACATTCCTCCTTAGCTCAGCTGGTTAGAGCATCTGACTGTTAATCAGAGGGTCCTAGGTTCGAGTCCTAGAGGGGGAGCATCTTTAAAAGCCGTCTAATTTAGATGGCTTTTTTATTGCCTTGTTAGAAAACTAGATTCTCCACTTTCATCAGTATATTCCCATTGGTTTTTTGAAATCCACAAATAATCAACGCACGAACAAAAGCCACCTTCTTCAGTAAAACAAATTTGGCCATTTTTTTCTTCCCAAGTTCCAGTTATTAAAGATTTTAAATCCGTGTCATCTATTGTTGTATCAATTGAATATGAGCCATTAGAAAAGAGGGTGTAGGTATTATTCATATCCATAGCATTCCCAGAGTATGATACTTTTTCTGTCCAAATACCGACAAATGAGTTTTTTTCTTTATTACTATTACAAGCAAACAATAGTGGTATAATAAGTAGGAGTAGTAGTTTCTTCATATTATAAATATAGTGGTTTAAGTAAAGAAAGTGAAAAGTCTAATTTAGATGGCTTTTTTTATTCTATCACATACTTCTTTTGTACACTACCATCATCATAGAT
>NHFO01000019.1 GCA_002170235.1 Flavobacteriales bacterium TMED113 | reverse complement strand
CCCCTATATGGGCATGCTACTTAGTTTAGGGTGTATATGGGCGATTACTGAATATATGCACAGAAATAAGAGTTATGAGGTTAAAAAAAAATTAACTGTTATTGGAGTTGTTAAGAAAATTGATGTATTAACAATTTTCTTCTTTTTGGGTATTTTGCTTGCAGTACATGGTTTACAAACTATTGGTACCTTAGATAATGTTGCTACTTATTTAAATCAAACTTTTAACGGAGATATTTTTATAATTAAT
Organism: Flavobacteriales bacterium TMED113; assembly: GCA_002170235.1. GTDB lineage: Bacteria > Bacteroidota > Bacteroidia > Flavobacteriales > TMED113 > TMED113. The sequence continues at coordinate 19,505 of NHFO01000019.1, read as the reverse complement.
ATTATTATTGGTTTATTATCCGCAGTTGTTGATAATGTCCCGCTGGTTGCAGGTGCGATAGAAATGTATCCAAATGAAGTTATTGACTCATCTTTTTGGGAATTTTTAGCTTATTGTGCTGGTACTGGTGGAAGTGTATTAATAATAGGTTCTGCTGCTGGAGTAGCAATTATGGGTATTTTAAAAATTGATTTTTTTTGGTATTTGAGAAAAATAGCCTTTTTAGCGTTTATTGGATACGCTTCAGGAGCGCTTTGTTACTGGGTGCTTAACAAGGGTGAAAATGATGTAAAACTGGCTGAAGAATTAAAGACGCAAACACAACTGAATACTCAAAATATAGATTTTGACGTTATATATACTAATTTAAAATAAATATTATGCTAAATGTCTTATTGACAAGTGAATCTGTCTCCTTAATTAACATATTTAAAAATATAGGTTTAGGAGGATGGTTTATTGTTACTGTCATCTTAATCTTATCTCTAATTTCTGTATATATTTTTATAGAAAGAATAATTGCTATTAATAAAGCATCAAAAAGAAAAAATAGTTTTATTAACCATATTAAGGATTTTATATATGAGTCAAAATTAGATTCTGCAATTGATTTATGTCATTCAACTAATAGTCCTATCTCTCGTATGATTGAAAAAGGTTTATTAAGAATGGGTAATTCTTTAGATGACATTTCTTCATCCATTGAAAATGTTGGAAAGCTAGAAATTTATAAATTAGAAAATAAACTAAGTACTTTGGCTAGTATTTCAGGTGCTGCTCCAATGTTGGGTTTTTTAGGTACTGTAATGGGAATGGTTAGTGCATTTTTCGAAGTAGAACAAAGGGGAAGTATGGATATTCAAGTGTTAGCTAGTGGTATTTATACAGCGATGATAACAACAGTACTAGGTTTAATTGTAGGGATTATTGCTTACTTAGCATATAATTATTTGTCAGCGAAAGTTCAGCAGGTAGTACATTTAATGGAATCAGATATTATATCATTTTTAGATTTATTGCATGATAAAGAAAAAAAAATGAATAGTAAAAGTAAAACTATTTCAACTGAATCATCTGAAGAAAAAATTAGTTTTGAACATGTTTCAAATCAACAAAAATCTGGTGACTTAAATGAGGGTAATTCGCAAAGTATAAATAACCAAGATAATTTTAACTAAAAATTATTTATATGAATTTAAGTTCAAAAAATAAGCCAAATCCTAATTTTAGTATGTCTTCAATGACAGATTTAATTTTTATTCTATTAATATTTTTTTTGGTTACCTCTTCATCTAGTTCAATAGATTTTTTACCTATTGATCTACCCTCAAGTGAAAGCTCAGAACAAATAAATAAAGAGGATATAAATATTGTGGTTTCTATCAAAAAAAATGATTCATGTGACTTATATCAATATATAATAAATGGAAATATTAATTATTGTGGTTGGAAAGATGCTGAATCAGAATTATCTAATTTAATTAAAACTATAAATACTGATAAAACAAAAAATTTCTCTGCTATAATATTAGCTGCTGAAGAAAGTACTCCAATTGATGAATGTGTTAATGTTATTGACTTTGCTAATAAATACAGCTATAATATCGGTATTAATGTTGATGAATTAAAGTAAACATCTATTATGTCAAATAAAAAAGAAAAAAAAATTGCTTTTGGGAGTGCAGTATTTTTGCATATAATAGTCATAACACTTTGCTTTATATTTAAGTTAAGTTATAGTGCAGAAGAACAAAAAGAAGATTTTAGTGGAGTAATCTTCATTAGTAATGTTGACCTGAATTTTGAAAAAGAAATTGAAGGAAAAGAGAGTGAGGTTAAAGAAACAGAAATTAACGATCAGGAAAAAGAGATTGAGGAAATGATAATTGTAGACAATGAAGTTGAACATGTTATTGATGATAAAGTAAATTTATTATTTGAAAAAATAGATAAAAACAAAAACTCTAAAGAAGAAGTTGATAATAAAGGTTGCACTGATTCAAGTGCGTATAATTATAACCCAAATGTAAAATATGACGATGGAACATGTGCATATGCTATAGAAAATATGGAAGATGCATTTCTTAATGGTCCACGAAAAAAAATAAAAGGTGGTGATTTAAAATATGATTGCCCTGTAAAAAATATTGTTATTACTTATGAGATAAAAATAACAGTGCTGACAGATGGAACTGTAAGAGTTGATGATTGTATAGATAAAGATGGTGTAGGTAATAAATGTTTTGAAGAGTCAGCTATATCAGCTGCTGAAAGTATTAAGTTTGAATCTTCAAATACAAATGATAATGGCTTAATTAATGAGGGTAAAAACGTTGGTTGGATAATGTATTCATTTGCGCCACTTTAAATACTCGTAATTATGGATTATAATGAAGTAGAAGATTGGTTGTGCAATCAATTACCCTTTTTTTATAAAGATGGAGCTAAGGCTTATAAGAAGGATTTAACAAACATAAAATTAATTTTAAATCATCTAGATAATCCTCAAAATAATAAAAAATTTATTCATGTAGCTGGAACAAATGGTAAAGGGTCTGTATGTCATTTATTGTCATCAATTTTGCAAGAATCTGGTTATAAAGTTGGTATATTTTCCTCTCCCCATATTTTAGATTTTAGAGAAAGAATTAAAATAAATGGAAAAAAAATAGAAAAAGACTTTATAGTTAAATTTGTAAATAAATATTTTAATTTTTTTAAGGATAAAAACTTTTCTTTTTTTGAAATAACTACTGCACTTAGTTTTTGGTATTTCGAAAAAAATAATATTGATATTGCTATTGTTGAATGTGGTTTGGGAGGAAGATTAGATTCTACTAATATAATTGATCCTGTATTATCTATTATTACAAATGTTTCTATGGATCATATGAATATATTAGGTGATGATATAATGTCAATAGCACAAGAAAAAGCAGGAATTATAAAAAAAAACACTCCAGTACTAACATCTGAAAAGAAAAAACATATTTTAAAATATTTTGAGCAATTTTCAATAACAAAAAATGCATCTTTTTATACAAATAAATATTTTCATTTTATCAAAAAAAAATTCAGTCATTTATCGGAATTTCAAATTGAAAATATTTCTACATGTAGATCTGCCATTGATATATTAAATAAATTAGAATTAAACATCTCCAATAGTTCTTTTGATNTAGGGTTTAAGAATTTGAAAAAAAATACTGANTTTATTGGTAGATGGGATATTGTAAGTAAAAATCCATTAATTATTCTTGATATTGCTCATAACGAAGATGCTTTTTCTGGAATTATGAAAGAGATGTCAAATATTGATAAAAGAAAACATATTATTTTAGGTTTTTCTTCTGAAAAAGATTTANAAAAAATATTTGATAAAATAAATATTGATGCTAATTATTATTTTTGTTGCGGNACCAACTCTAGGGTNTTAAATCCTGATAATTACATTGATAAAATAATATCTTTAGGNTATAATTATAAAATCTTTAGAAATTCAATGCTAGCATATGNTTACGTTAATTCTATTTTAGGGGATAATGACATGATACTAATCACAGGTAGTGCTTTTATTGTTTCAGATGTTGCTATAAATTTTAGATAACCAAAGAAAGATTTATATATTTGCATACTTCGGGCGATTAGCTCAGTTGGTTCAGAGCACCTGCCTTACAAGCAGGGGGTCACTGGTTCGAATCCAGTATCGCCCACAATATACCTCTTAAAATAAGAGGTATTTTTTTTGATGGACCATTAACTCAGTTGGTTTAGAGTGTTACCTTGACAGGGTAGAAGTCACTGGTTCGAATCCAGTATGGTCCACAAGGAATAAATAAAAATTAGNTATNTAGTTTGATGAATATATATATTTTATCAATTGTTTTATTCTTTTCTTTTTCATCTTCCTATTCACAAATAGTTAAAGGTAAAGTTACTTGTGATAATGAAGCAGTTCCTTTTGCAAATGTTATTATACATGATAAAAAAATAGGTACTTTAACTGATAGTGAAGGTTTTTTTATATTAGAAAATGTACCAGTTGGCAGTAGAAATCTAATTGTTTCAGCTTTAAATATGATAGAGAAGGAAGTTTTAATTGAAGTAGGTCTTGATGAGAATTATATTAATATTGAAATGTTGCCATCGATCTTTGATTTAGATCAAGTAGTTTTAACTGGTACGAAAAATCCCAAAAAAAAAATAAATTCTCCGATTATTGTAAATATTATTAATAGTAAAAAGTTACAAAACATTCAAGCTTGTAATTTAGCTGAAGGTTTAAACTTTCAATCTGGTTTAAGAGTAGAAAATGATTGTCAAACCTGTAATTATACTCAATTACGTATGAATGGTTTACCCGGTGGTTACTCTCAAATTTTAATTAATGGAAAAGCAATTTTTAGCCCTCTGACTGGACTTTATGGAATGGACCATATTCCCGTAAATATGATTGATAGAATAGAAATTGTTCATGGAGGAGGAAGTGCTTTATATGGTTCTTCGGCTGTAGGAGGAGTTGTAAATATATTTACAAAAATCCCAACGAAAAATGGCAATAGTTTAGGTTATAATTTTAATTCTATAAATAAAAAAAGTACTGATAGAATATTATATGCCAATTCTACAATTTTGTCAAAAAATAATAAAACAGGATTTACTATTTATATAAATAATAGGCAACGCCAACCTTATGATCATAACAACGATAATTTTTCTGAAATATCGAAAATAAACGGAAATTTTTTTGGTTTAAATCTTTTCTCAAATTTAAATCAGAATAGTAAAATAGAATTAAATATTGGAAGTTTATCTGAATACAGATATGGTGGAGAAATAGTCGAAACTCCTGCTTATATAGCTATGCAAGCTGAAGAAAGGCAGCATAGGGTATTAATAGGTAATTTGGATTATCAACTTTATTTTAATAATCAAAAATCCTCTTTAGACTTATATTTAGCTGCTCAAAACACTAAAAGGGACCATTATACAGGTGTGAGACCTGAATTAGGTTCAATAGAGGATGCTAATCATTTACTTAATCCCCCTTATGGTTCCTCTTTAAATTTAACCCAGCAAGCAGGTTTTCAGTTAAATCATAAAATGGCTACCGTTATAGGCTCAAATTTAATCTCTTTTGGTTCTGAATACATCTATGATGATGTTAGGGATGAGATTAATGCCTATAACTATTTAATTGATCAAAATGTTTATAGTCTCGGAACTTTTGTTCAATCTGATTGGAATGTTTTTGAAAAAATAAATTTATTATGTGGTATTAGAATGGATAATCATTCTTTATTAGATAATATAATTTTAAGCCCTAGAGTCTCTTTTTTATATAAAATTAAATCCAACACGCAGATGAGGTTTTCTTATAGTACTGGATTTAGAGCTCCTCAAGCATTTGATGCTGATATGCATATTTCTTTTGCTGGAGGTGGGATTTCTAGAATTTCATTATCAGAAAATCTAAAAGAAGAAAACTCACGAAGTATAAGTTCTTCTATTAATTATGATAAATTTTCTATCAACAATTCCTTTGGACTCACTTTTCAAACCTTTTATACACGTCTAAATAATGTATTCTTCTATGATCCGCAAGGAATGGATGAATTTGGTGAATTATATATTAAAAGAAACGGTGATGGTGCAATTGTACAGGGTATGACACTTGAATTTAGAGCAAATATTATAAATAAATTAGTGTTTGATTCTGGATTTACTTATCAAATTTCTAAATATGATTCACCAATTAATTATTCACTAGAGTTGCCTTCACTAACAGATTTTTTAAGAACACCTGAAAAGTATGCGTATGCCACATTAGATTATAAGTTAAATGAAAATTTTAATTTTTCTGCAAACCTAATATATACAGGCCCAATGATTTTAATTCATATGTCTGGATCTCCTGAGCAAATTTCTGACGAATATTTTATAACTGATAAATTCAATGTATTAGGGATTAAAGCTTCCTATTTAAAAAAAATAAATGAGATGACATATGAATTTAGTTTAGGAATTAAAAACCTAACAAATTCATATCAAAATAATTTTGATTCCTCCAAAAATAGGGACAGCAATTTTGTTTATGGACCTTCGTCACCAAGAATTTTTTATTTTTCAATAAATTTTATATCTCTATAATTTTATAAAAAAGGAAGAATAGATAATTCTTTTGCTTTTGCTTCAATCATTAAATCAAAATCTTTATTATATGTTTTTGGTAATGAGTTGATGTAATCTGAATGAGCTTGAGGTTTTATTTTATCGTCATTTTCGTGCAGAGACTTTGACTCAGAATAGTGCGCTACTGGCTTAATATTTTTCGGCCAAGTTGATAATGCTAATTCTAATGCTTCTTTTTCTGATAGTCCGCCATCACAAAACTTATGATGGTGATAATCAAATACAATAGGAATATTTATTTTTTCATGAATATACATTAAATCCTTAACTGAGTACATTGACTCTCTGTCATCATTTTCTATAGTAAGTCTGCCTTTTATTGATTGAGGTAATTTAGAATAATTTTCACAAAATCTATTCATTGCAGAATTTTTATCGCCATAAACTCCATTACAGTGAATGTTTATTTTATTAAAAACGGTTTTACTTAAACCCATAATATCAAAAAAATCTGCATGCATTTGTAAATCAGTAATAGTCTTTTCAATAACATCTTTTTTTGGAGAAGTTAATACATTATATGGGCCTGGGTGTGCAGTAAGTCTAACAGAGTTATTTTTTGCAAAATCACCACATTCTCTAAGTCTTTTTTCAATTTCTTTGTATTGTGGTAAGTCATTAATTTTATAATGAGTTCCCCATGGAAAAAGATCAGATGAAATTCTGAAAAATGATATTCCTTTTTCTTTATTCCATTTTAAAATTTTTAATAAATCTTTAGTGTTTTGTAAAGCCAATTCTCCAGCATATTGAATTCCTTTATCAAAAAATGTTTTTTTAATCATTCCCCTATGGGAAATAATTTTAGGTTTAAGTTTTGAAAGAGATAAATTAATGCAAGCGTATCCTAGATTCAATATAATTTAATTTTCGTTCATGCTCATTAAGTGAAAATATATAGATTTTGATCTTTCATTTCCGCTAATATCTTCAGCACTAATCTCAATATTATAATCACACATGACGTCCGTTGGAATATTTATTGTTGATATTGTCTTTTGATAGTTCCATTCATTTTGAAAGACATTTTTTAATTCAATTAATTCAAGTGTGTTAAAATTTTCATTAGTACACTCACATGTTTCAATGTATAGAATATTGTCAATTACTTCATCATGAGAAATTAAAATATCAATATTAATATCTTGACCAGTATTAAATAATTCTTGTGAGGGGTTGATTATTGATATGCTTGGGTAGTTAATTATTTTATTATTCTCTACCTCGCAGCTATTGAAGATGATAGATATACTTAAAAAAAATAGAAGTTTGTTCATAATTAACTGTTAACAAAAGGTTTTTTTTTATCTAAAATTAGTTAAATATAATAATAATTTTGCAACATATTTAAGTTAGGTGTAATCACATATATTTAGTTTAAATTAAACAAAAAAACANTTTAAACTTAAATTATATATAACATGTCCATCTCAAGATTATTTTTAGTTATTATACTGGGTTGTTTTTTTTCTCANGCACAAGCTCCCCCAGGAATAAATTATCAAGCAGCTGTTAGAGATTCTGATGGTATTTTATATGATAATGACAATCTNACGGTTTACTTCCGATTAATTACTTTGGAAACTGGAAATATTGTTTGGGAGGAGGTTCATAATGTTCAAACTAATGACTTTGGTGTATTTAGCACTATAATTGGTTATGGAGATTCAACATCTTTAGGTGTTTTTAATAATTTTGAAGACATAAATTGGGGAGAGGGAAGTATTTTTATGAAGATAGATATTGATTTTGATAATGAAGGCCCAAGTCAACCTGTTAGTTTTGGAGAATCACAATTATTGAGTGTTCCTTATGCATTATATTCTAATTCATCTGGAAATAATCACTGGGAAATTATCGATGGAACTATTGAGCCGCAGCAAGATTTGTCAATTAATTTAAGTTCAGATAATACTCATATTACTTCAGATAATATTTTATTAGGTGGAGAAAATAATTCAATTATAAATGTAGTAGGAGATGTNCAATTCTATAATAATGATGATTTATTATTAGAATTTATTAATGGTGAAATAAACTCTTATCAACAAATAAACTCAGTAGAACCTTCTTTTAATAGTCACTTANCTACCAAAAATTATGTTGATTCTAGAGATGATAATATTGTTTTACAAATGAATAGTGCTTTTGAAGAAAATATTAATTTTTTTCAATCACAAATCAACTCAGTTACAAATCANGTTTCTAGTATTGAAGAAAATGTTAATCAAAACTCAGAGGCTTATTATTCACTTCAAGATATATTATCAGCAAATGACGAAAATTTACAAGAACAAGTAGATGTAATCTCAACAATCTTACAAACATTAGAAGATAATATTAACACAAATTTATCTTTGCAGAACCAAATAAATGAAATACAGATTCAAATTAACTCACTTACAAANTCAATACAAGAATTACAAGATACAATAACAGAATGATGGGTAGGTTAGNTTTTTTTTTATTTNNATTTAATTTTACAATTTATTTACANTCCCAAAGTCTTTCTTCAAATGTATTAGGAAATTCAGGTGATTTTTTTGTTAATGAAAACTCANTATCCTATACTATAGGNGAATCTGTAATTTATACAAATTCACAAAATAATTACTCGATTTATCAAGGATTTCAAAATACAGCTGTAGCAGTAAATGAACAACTTTTTTTTCATAGTATTGACCTACCAATTGGGTGGAGTTACTGGTCAACATATTTATCTCCTAAAGATCCTGCTATTTCTGATATGTTTAGTTCAATAAGTGACAATTTAATTATTTTGAAAGATCAACATGGTGATGTTTTTTGGCCATATTTTGGTATTAATGGAATTCAAAATCATTCTTACGGTTATGGNTACCAAGTTAAAATGCAACAAAATTCAACTTTAGAAGTTAGTGGTTATAAATTAGAAAACNCATCAATGCAACTTTATCAAAATTGGAACATTTTAGCATATTTAAANGATACACCNATGTCTGCNGAAGATGCATTATTACCAATTTTCACTGAACTAATTATAATGAAAGATGAATTAGCAAATGTATATTGGCCCTTTTTAGGTATAAATACAATAGGAAATATGCTTCCTGGTCAAGGTTATGCTATAAAACTATACTCTGACATTTATTTTTCATACCCAAATTCTNATAACTCATCTAGATTAAGTANAGTAGAAAAAGTAAANCCAACTTATTATTCTTCTGTTATAAATACAGGTCAAAATATGACAATTGGGATTACTAAAAATATTTTAAATAAAATTGCCGTTTATGGTGATGAAATAGGAATATTTGATTCTAGTGGNCTTTTAGTCGGCTCTTCTGTGTTTACTGGAAATAATATGGCAATAGCTGTTTGGGGTAATGATTTNTCTACTAATTATAAAGANGGAATCGATGAAGNCGAAAGTTTTAGTTTTAAAATTTGGAATAAGGACTCTCAAATAGAAAATCTATTATTTGTTAAATCTTGGGAAGAAGGGAATGATACATATAATTCTAATGGTATTAGTATAGTCGGTGAATTTCATCCAACATATAGAATTTTTTTTGATGCGAAGGTTTCTCCTAATCCAGTTAGAAATAATTTAAATATATCTATTGATTTNCCTTNTGATGATAGANTAANAATTTATCTTATTAATACAATTGGTNAATCAGATTTGTTGTTTAGTAAGGAACTTGTTAATGGGACCTATGAATATAATTTTTNTTTACAAAAAGAACCTGGATATTACTTAATTAAANTNTTAACAAAAAATTCAAATCAAATAATCCCTATATCAATTATTAGAAATAATTAATTTATTTATATAATTTATTTCTTTTGAGAAAATTTTAATTGTATAGATTCCGTTTGGAAAGCTATTTAAATTAACTATATAAGATGATTTTTTTGACTCTTTTGAATAAATATTTTTACCAGAAAAATCATAAATTTCAATATTATAGTTGTTAATATTATTAATTTCTATGTTTAAAATTTCACGAGCAGGATTAGGATAAATATTTATCGAAAAATTTATTTCATTCGTATTTGAATTATTACAATCATCACCAATTCCATCATTATCAGAGTCTATTTGGTCTGGATTAAATACATCAGGGCAATTATCATTTTCATCACATATATTATCATTATCGATATCATTTAAGCAATTTCCATTACAATCTAAAAATTCTTCTGCGTATATGCATGAACCATCATCGTCTGTTGCATAGCTATTAAAATTACAAGCAGTACTATCAGTACAGCCTGCAATTTCTTCATAGTCACAGATGCCGTCATCATCAATATCATTATCAATAATTACGCCATTTTCACATGATTCGCAAACACCATCAGTATAAATACACAATTCATTATCGTCTGTGGCTAGTTCATCAAAATTACAAGCAGTACTATCTATGCAACCAAGAATACAATCATTTTCTATATTAGAATCACAATTTCCACAGTCATCTAGAGTTGCTCCATTACATTCTTGGTTACAGTCCAATTCTAAGTCTATAACTTCAAAATTTTTTGTTTGTACACATTCAAATACATCATCTTGATCTAGGTCAAATGAGCATTCAACTGTAAAAATACCTGAATTAAGTCCATCTAAATAAAAGAGATTACCCAAGTTATTTTGTTCTGAATCTATCCAAGAACATGTACTTTCTGTTAGATCATTACCAGGTTGAATTAAAATTGAACCCAAAGAACCACTACCTGGGCAAATATTATCAATTATAGCCTCACCAATTAAATCAGTCTCTGGTACAATAATATCTTCTTCTAAAACACATCCATTTGGGTGAATAATAGTTGCTGTATAAACTCCAGCTGGAATATCAAATAAATATTTATAAGTTTCTTCCGCTGTAGTACCATCACCTTGGGCAATAATTTCTCCCTGTTCATTTGTCCAAATAAATTGACAGTTACTTGAGTTGCAAGAGCAACCCGTTGAACTCATGTATGCCATTCCATCACTTCCATCAGGACATGATGGTGGATTTGAAAAAAATATACTTTCATATTCTGAAATATTAGTTGTAATTGTATCTTGACAACCATTTGCATCAACGACTGTAACACTATATGAACCAACTGAAAGATTTTCTAAATCTTCAATATTTTCACCATTAGACCAAAAATATTCATATGGGGGTGTCCCATTGCTATTTGGACCCATATATAAATTAATTGACCCACTATTTTCCCCTGGGCATGATACTGCTGGAAAGGCAAATAGATCTAGATCGATACTACATTCGCCTGAGTTNTCAAAAATACCATCGTAATTGGTACCCATATAACTTCCCCAAGAAACTCCAAAAGGAGGATTCCAATATGATGTTTCAAGTCTACGAATTTCAATTCCTGATGGAATGAATGGATTGTCTTTTTGAGTTACAAATATTAAATCTAAGTAATTATTATTATCTATATCTTTAATTAGTGGCGTAGAATAAATGTCACCTCCAATAGTAGAGTAAATAGAAGTTTGAGTATCGTTAATGAAATCAATTAAAATTANTTCATGTTCAAACTCTCCATTTACAGAGTTTGTCGTTGATATTAGGACCTCGTCTTTNCCATTAGAATTTGAATCAAAACAAATTGGTGTTGCAAAGTTAAATGAGCCAATACTATCCATNTANATAATATCACCATTTTCTCCNTCTATTAATACTTGGTAAAAATCNCTATATGAAGACTCNCCTCCAACATATAGTGTAGCAAAAACATCGGCATTATTGTTATTATTTGTAAAATTACCAATAATTGCAGAAGCAGCACTTTCTGTCCCCTCNATATTAACTTCCCAAATAATATTTTCAAAATTCCCTCCATCAATAGCAGTGATTTTTCCATCAAAATTTTGTGCAATTATATCATATGTTTCATCATTATTTAATTTAGCAATAGAGGGAGGTGCTAACATTCCTAACTCAGGATTTGGTAAAAGGGAGGTGGAGTTACTGAGATCGTTATTTAATAAATCATCAAAATCGGCTATCCATAAATTTCCTTGGATAGTTTCTCCGCCAGTTCCAAATATAATGTTATAACTATTGTCNCCATCTAAATCAACATAAAGTGGTGACATATAAGTTTCATTTGAATCAGGTACTACAGCATTGTTTAAAATCCCTCCTGAATAACCATCTAAAATCATTATATGTCCAGGTGGCCTATCTGACACACTTGAATCTAAAGAATGGTCACCTCCATTTGCACATAGAATTTCAGGAAGGTTATCATTATTTTGGTCAGGAATTAGTTGAGGGTTGTAAAAATTATACCATCCATAATCATTTGGGTTCTCTTCACTATTCCAAAAGCTCCAAATTTCTTCACCATTAATACCATTAATTACTTTTAAAGCAGCATCTCTACCCCCAACAATAACATCAGGTGTGCCATCTAAATTAAAGTCAAAAGACTGAGCACTTATAAACCATTCATTTTGATTATCTTTTGTCCATAAAATGTCACCACTCAANCCATCAATTGCAACAGTTCCGAATGGGGTGGGGTAACCATCAATACCTCCACTTAAAACAATATCTTCAGTTCCATCTGAATTTAAATCAAATGACCTAACAGATGAGCTTGTTTTAATTATATCAATTTCATTCTCCCAAATTAAATCTTGAGAAAATATAAAGCTGGAAAAAAATATTAATGTAATTAANGTNTTNAATTTCATAGTGTAATTCATTAAAATATATAGAACAAATATACTTAATATTTAACGATTTGTTTTTATTCTTATAGTTGTATATTTGGCAAAAAATTNACATCGAAATGAGNATAATTGAAGAGAAAATAAATAAAAGCACAGGTTTATTAAAAATATCAGTAAAAATTANNGATTATAAAGATAAGGTAGCGGAATCTATCAAAGGATATAGAAAAAAAGTCTCCCTTCCTGGATTTAGATCAGGAATGGTTCCNGTTTCCCTTATAAAAAAGAAATACGGTTTAAGTATAAAAATTGATGAGATAAATAAGCTNCTTTCTGAAAAAGTTAATAAATATTTAAAAGAAAATAACCCTTCAATCATGGGNTATCCTCTTCCCAAAAAAACTGATATCGATTGGGGAAAAGAGGATGATTATGTTTTTGAGTATGAATTAGGTTACACNCCTGAATTTAANATTACTTTNCCTAAAAAAGATNAGGTTATATCTTATTCAATAAAACCAGATGATAANCAAGTTAAAGATGCTGTTGAAAACTTGAGAAAACAACATGGGGAGAATACATTCCCAAATGATATAAAGATTAATGATATACTATATATAAACCTAAATGAAATTCAAAGAGATGGGGAGAGTAAAAAACTACTTTCTCACAGTAGCTCACTATTAGTTGATGATCTTTTAGTCAGTGGTCTAAAAAACAAGCTTCTTAAATTAAAAAAGGATGATGAGCTAAAAGTTAATATTAAAGAAGTTTTCACTAATCAATCTGAGTTGTCTTCTTTTTTAAATATTAAAAAAGAAGAAATAGAAAAAATAAATGATGAATTTGTNTTTAAAATAGATTCTATTAAAAGAGTTTCNCCTGCTAAATTGAATGAAGATTTTTTTAAAAAAAGTTTTCCAGAAGAAAAANTTAAAAATCAAAAAGAATTTAATGAGTCAATTGAAAAAAAGTTTTCAGAAATGTATGAAAAGCAATCTGAAAATAAATATTTTAATGATGTTGTTGACTTAGTAATAGATTCTTCGAAGATTGATTTACCAGATGATTTTTTAAAAAGATGGATTGTAGCAAATTCTGAGGGAAAGAAAAATATAGATGAAGTTGAAAAAGAATATACTCNTTATCAAAAATCATTTTGTTGGGAATTAATCAANGANAAAGTTATTAATGAACAGAAAATTGACCTTAATGAGGAAACTATTTTTTCTAAAGCTAAAGAAATATTTAAATTGCAATTACTACAATATGGTATGAAAAAAGATGATATTGAATTAGAAAGTATGACTAAAAATTTAATGCAAAATCAGGATGAAAAAAGAAAAATAGTTGAGCAAATTATTACAGAAGAAATGATTAAATATTTTAAAGAAAATATTAAAGCAANGNATAAGGANATTTCTATTGNTGAATTTAGTNAATTAGTATCTCAAAATTAGTATATAATGAATAATCACAATGAATTTAAAAAATATGCCACAAAGCATTTAGGAATAAATAGTTTAACTCTAGATAGTTATTCTTCAATATATGGAAATTACATTTCACCAACAATAACAGANGAAAGGAAATTAAATGTTGCCACAATGGATGTTTTTTCTAGATTAATGATGGATAGAATAATTTTTCTTGGGGTACCTATTAATGATTATGTTGCAAATATTATTCAAGCTCAACTTTTATTTTTAGAATCAACAGATTCATCTAAAGATATTGAATTGTATATTAATTCTCCTGGCGGTCAAGTTTATGCAGGTTTGGGTATTTATGATACTATGCAGTACATAAACCCTAAGGTTTCCACTATATGTACTGGAATGGCTGCATCTATGGCTGCTATTTTACTATGTGCCGGTGAAAAAGGAAAAAGGTATGCTTTAAAACATTCTCGTGTAATGATTCATCAACCTTTAGGTGGCGCTCATGGGCAAGCATCTGATATTGAAATAACNGCGAATGAAATAAAAAAGTTAAAAAATGAACTTTACGAAATTATAGCTAATCATTCNAATAAATCTTTCGATNAAGTATATAAAGATGGTGATAGAGATTACTGGATGACATCCTCTGAGGCTAAAGAATATGGAATGCTTGATGAAGTATTAAAAAAATCTTAATGAGCAATTCGACTGAACAAACAAAATGTTCTTTTTGTGCAAAAAGTAAAAAAGAAGTAAATATTTTAATTTCTGGAATAGATTCATTTATTTGTGATGCGTGTATTTTACAAGCAGCTCAAATAATTAAACCAGAAAAAAATTATTCAAAAAAAAAACAAAAAGTAGATTTTAAATTATTTAAGCCAAAAGAAATTAAGCAATATCTTGATGAGTATGTAATTGGGCAAGAAAAAGCTAAAATTGTNTTATCTGTTGCGGTTTATAATCATTATAAAAGNATNTTCTCTAATTTAAATACNGATATTGATATTGAAAAATCAAATATATTATTAGTAGGAGAAACTGGNACAGGCAAAACTTTATTAGCAAAAACAATAGCTCAAAAATTAGATATTCCATTTTGCATAGTTGATGCCACTGTTTTAACTGAAGCTGGTTATGTTGGNGAGGATATAGAAAGTATTTTAACTCGATTATTACAAGCGGCAAATTATAATAAAGAATTAGCTGAAAAAGGAATTGTATTTATTGATGAGCTTGACAAAATNGCTCGAAAAGGCGATAACCCNTCAATAACGAGGGATGTTTCTGGTGAAGGAGTTCAACAAGGTTTATTAAAGTTATTAGAAGGTTCAATTGTAAATGTCCCTCCAAAGGGTGGGAGAAAACATCCAGATCAAAATTATATACAAATAGACACAAAAAATATTTTGTTTATTTGTGGTGGTGCATTTGATGGTATNGATAAAATTATTTCTAATAGAGTTGGTTTAAATACAGTAGGATTTAGTTCAAAAAAACAAAAAGTTTCTGATAATAATATTATTGACCAATTAAGCCCTTTTGATATTAAAAATTATGGTTTGATTCCTGAAATAATTGGAAGATTGCCAGTTTTAACACACCTAGATAAGCTTAGTAAAAATGATATGGTTCAAATTTTAATTCAACCAAAAAATTCACTTATAAAACAATATAAAAAACTATTTGAATTAGATGGTATTGAGTTAGATATTAGTATTGAAGCGTGTAGTTTAATAGTAGATAAAACAATTGAGTTAAATTTAGGTGCTAGAGGTTTAAGGTCTATTTTAGAAAAAATATTACTAGATGATTCATTTCACCTTCCCTCCTTAAATAAGAAGAAAAAATTATTAATCGACACCAAATATATTGATAAAGTTTTTTTAAATGACTTTTCGTTAAAGAAAGCNTCTTAACATTTTTTTAGTACAATAAATGTATAGTCATATTTGTGTGATGAATCTTTATTATTTNTTTCCTTTGAAATNACTTTCCATTTATCAAGATTTAACTTAGGAAAAAATNTNTCGCCCTTGATTGTTGTATGAACTCTAGTTAAAAAAATTGTGTCAATTAATTTTTCTTTCAATGCATATTTGTAAANTTCTCCTCCTCCAATTATAAATATTTCTTTTCTCTTCATTTTCTCACAATATGTGATAGAACTTTCTAAAGAATTAAATATTCTACATTTTTCTNCAGTAAAGTTTTGTTTAGAAGTTAAAATTATATTTTCTCTATTTGGTAATGGTCTGAATTTTTCAGGNATAGATATATAATTTTTTCTACCCATAATAACAGTATGGCCTAGGGTCTTTTTTTTAAAATAATTCATNTCGTTAGGNAGTGACCATGGTAANTCATTTTTTATNCCTATTACATTATTTTCTGAAGCTGCAACAATAAGATTTATTTTCAATTTATTTTATATTAAATTGCTACGGGGGCTTTTATATGTGATTCTGGATCATAGTCTATTAATTCAAAGTCCTCATAACTAAAATCATTTATATTTTTTTGATTACCATTAATTTTCATTATAGGTAATTTTTTTGGTTTTCTTTTTAGTTGAATTTTTGCTTGTTCAAGATGATTTAAATATAGGTGAGTGTCACCTAATGTATGAACAAAGTCTCCTGGTTGTAAGTTGCATATTTTAGCAATCATCATACATAATATAGAATATGATGCTATATTAAATGGTACTCCCAAAAATAAATCTGCACTCCTTTGATATAATTGGCATGATAATTTATTATTAGCTACGTAAAATTGAAAAAATGCATGGCAAGGAGGTAGTGCCATTTTAGGTATTTCAGAAACATTCCATGAATTAACAATTAACCTTCTGGAATTTGGGTTATTTTTTATATCATTAATTACGTTATTTATTTGATCTATTTTAACTCCATCTTTACCTTGCCAACTTCTCCATTGGTGCCCATATACTGGACCTAGGTTCCCATCTTTGTCAGCCCACTCATCCCATATTCGAACATTATTTTCTTTTAAGTATTTTATATTTGTATCACCTTTTAAAAACCAAAGTAATTCATGAATGATAGATTTTAAATGAAGTTTCTTTGTTGTTAGTAAGGGAAAGCCTTCTTGCAAATTAAATCTCATTTGAGCTCCAAAAANACTTAACGTTCCAACTCCTGTTCGATCTGTTTTTTTTGTGCCATTTTTCAGCACATTTTCCATAAGTTCTAAATATATTTTCATGATAACATTCCTGCCATTACTGCTGTCATTAGTGATGCTACTGTTCCAGCTATTAATGCTTTAATTCCCAATTTCGCTAAATTTTTTCTTTTATTTGGTGCTAATACCGAAATTCCTCCAACTTGAATGCCAATAGATAAAAAATTAGCGAATCCGCAAAGAAAATATGTAGCCATAATTTTTGATTTTTCAGTTAGCATGTTGTTTGAAATCATATTTCCTAATGAGTCATAAGCAATAAATTCATTGGCTACAGTTTTTTCTCCTAAAAGTTGACCAGTTAAAATAATATCTTCAAAGGGTACTCCCATTAAGTAAACAATTGGAGAGAATATATAGCCAAATATCATTTCAAGAGATAATTCATTATAAATTGTGTTTTCAGAAATAAAATTNTTTATTCCNGNTANNTTTCCTANAAATNNTAAAATNGCATTAAAAAGTGCTATAAANGCNATGAAAACNANAATCATNGCTCCAACATTNACNGCTAANTTNACNCCNTGAACNGTNCCTANTGTNATTGCNTCAAAAANATTNGTNCCAAAACTTTGNNTAGGAATNTTCATTTCTTGNNTTGGANNNCCNGTTTCNGGTANTAAAATTTTNCATGCTACAATTGCTGCTGGNGCTGACATNATTGATGCAGTTAAAAGGTGAGTTGCATATTCTTCTCCTAGCATTTGTATAAAAGCAATAAAAACTCCCCCAGCAATTGTAGCCATTCCGCCGCCCATTAAACATAGTAACTCAGAATTGGTGAATTTATGTATATATGGTTTAACAAGAAGAGGGGATTCTGTTTGACCTAAAAAGATATTTCCTGTTGCTGCAAGGCTTTCTGATCCAGATAAACCCATTATTTTTTTCATAATTTTCGCAAAGAAATACACAACCTTTTGGAGAATTCCTAAATAAAAAAGAACGCTTGTTAATGCTGAGAAAAAAACAATGGTAGGTAGGATTTGAAATGCAAATTGAGCCCCAAATGTATTATCATTTACTAATTTAGAACCGAATAAAAATTCTGCACCCGCTTTAGTGAATTCGAGTAATTGAATAAATAAATTACTAATATATTCAAAAAAGGATGCGATAAAATCAAATTTAAAGACCCCAAAGGCAATAGTTAATTGAATTAAAATCCCTGTTATTACAAGTTTCCAAGATATATTTTTTTTATCGCTAGAAAGAAAATAACATAATACAATTAAAAATGATATACCAATGATGCCTCTAAAAAAATTATTTTCTAAGATTGATAGAATGGAATTCATAATTAAAAGTTAGTTATTTTTTATTCTTTTTATTTATTAAATCACGTATTTCTGCTGCAAGCTCGTATTTTTCTTGTTCAATTGCATCTTCTAGTTTTTTTTGGAGTTCTTTAATATCGCTATTTTCAATATTATTTTTTGTTTCTTTTTTTGAAACAATTTTCTTTTTTTTTGTTTGAATATTTTTTTGCTCTATTAATGATGTTTCATTTAAAACATCTTCATTTGTATATATAGGAACTTCAAATCTAATTGAGATTGCGACGGCATCTGATGTTCTAGCATCTATTTTTTTATTTTTTTGTTTATCCTTAAAAACTAAATATGAATAAAAAATACCTTTCTTTATTTTATATATGTAAACATATAATAGTTCAATGTTAAAAATGTTAGCAAAATTTTTAAACAGATCGTGAGTAAGTGGCCTGCTTACCTTTAAATTTGATTCTAGTCCAATAGCAATTGACTGAGCTTCACATGATCCAATTACAATTGAAAAACTTCTATTTCCATTGTCTTCAGAAAAAATTAGTGCATCTATCCTCGAGGCTGTATTTGTCGATCGAACATTGCTTCCGCCAAGCATGCTTCCATCACACGTAAAAAATACTTCATTTTTCTCAATGTCCCAGCCGCATCCAACGACTACGGAATTAGAAGACGCTACATTAATTTTGATAT
>NHFO01000018.1 GCA_002170235.1 Flavobacteriales bacterium TMED113 | reverse complement strand
AGAGAAAAGAGATCCTAATTTAACAAGTAACCTAAATATTTTAATAAAATACAAAAATGATATTACTGCTGGAGTAAGGTATGATATTTATAAAAACCCCATACCCGGCTTTGAAAAATATGAGGGGAACGGAATTGGTAATAGATTTATCCAATTTCAAAACATTAAAAATGTAGATATTACCCTAGGTCATTTTTATGACCAATTTGGAAGTGGTATCCTATTTAGAAGTTATTTTGACCCTAACCTAGGTATTGATAATTCAGTAAATGGCCTAAGGATAAAATATAATCCTATTTCGGGTATTGATCTTATGGGAATCATTGGTAAACAAAAAAATTATTGGGAATTAGGTCCCGGAATAATTAGAGGATTCGATGCAAATATTTATATAAATAATTTCATTTTTAAAAATTCCAATTCAATTATGACTTTAGGTCTGAGTTTTGTCACAAAAAAACAAAAAGATAACAACCGAGTATATATTTTACCTGAAAATGTAGGTAGCTGGTCAGGAAGAGCTACTTTATCAAAAGGTAATTGGAACTTTGAAGGGGAATATGCTTATAAAATAAATGACCCTTCACAAACAAACAATTACATATATAAAAATGGTAATTCATTAATCCTATCAAGTAGTTATTCAGTCAAAGGACTAGGATTTGTTCTTAGTGGAAAAAGAGTTGATAATATGAATTATAGATCAGATAGAAATGCCGTTCTTCAAGAATTAAATATTAATTTTCTCACATCTTTAAATAAACAACAAAGTTATGCGCTAGCATCCATATATCCTTACGTNACTCAACCAAATGGAGAAATGGGAATGCAATTTGACTGTTTTTATAAAATACCAAAAAAAAGTAAATTAGGCGGGAAATATGGNACAGAGNTTAGCTTTAATTTTTCAAACTGTTTTGACATTAACAAAACACCTATTTCACCAAATGAAAATCAAATAAACGAACCTGGAACCTTAGGGTATGAATCTAATTTTTTTAAAATTGGTGAAAATAAATTATTTCAAGAATTAAATATAGAGCTTAAAAAGAAGGTNAATAGAAAACTAAAACTNTCATCAACATATATTAATATTTACAATAATGATAAANTTTTGAAAGCACAAAAAATTCTTGAAAACAGTAGTCACGAAGAAATATATGCTAATATATTTATTGCTGAAGGTGAATATAGAATTAAGCCAAAATACACACTGAAATCTGAATTGCAACACCTTCATACAAACCAACATTTTGGAAATTGGGGAATGATTTTAATTGAAGCAAACATGGACAGATTTTTCTTTTCAATACAAGATCTATATAATTATGGACACCCTGAAGATGCTGCACATTATTATTCTCTTACANTAGGTATGGTAAAGAATTCTCACAGANTAGAACTGAGATACGGAAANGTTCGAGCTGGACTTTTTTGTGTTGGAGGAATATGCAGGGAGGTACCCGCATCAAATGGATTTAGTATTAACTTAACAAGTACATTTTAATTATGAAAACTATTAATATACTTCTATCCTTTGTGTTTACCTTATTTATAATGACTAATTGTGATAAAATAGANCCCCCTTATACTGAGGGGTGTGTAAATTGCTGCGGNGTAAATAATATTAATNAACCNATTAAAAGAATACTAGTTGAGGAATTTACNGGNCANAAATGTAGTAACTGNCCAAATGGAACAAGAATATTAGATGGGTTGAAAGAAATATATTGTGATCACCTTGTAATTGTTGCTTGCCACCCTACTAATCAAGATTTCACTGCACCAAATGACTTTGGTCCATTATCTACCGATTTTAGAAAAGAAGAATGTTTTCAGATAGGACAAGAATTTGGATTTTGGGGATTTCCCTCTGCATTAATTAATAGAAAAAATATTGATAATAATTATTTTTTATTTACATCAGAATGGGGTTCTACTATTGATAACATGATNTTTGATTCCAATGGCGATAAACTAACACCAGATTTAGAAATTGATGTTAATTATCAAATAAATAATTTTGACACTAAAGATATTAGTATTGAAGTTTCTCTAGAATACATAAATCAACTAAATGGTAACTATAATTTAGNTTTAATAATTACNGAAAATAATATTATATCTGGTCAATATGATGGAGANCAATTAATTGAANCCTATATTCACAATCACGTATATCGCGCAGCAATTAATGGGCCTTGGGGNGAACCCATTGGAAATAATATAGATTTTAATTTCTCTAATTTTGCCTTTGATACAAGTAATAATTTAAATTGGAATAATCAGTGGAATAATTTAGATAATTGTAATATAGTAGCGTATGTATATGATGTTAATACAAATGAAGTAATCCAAAGCTATGAAAGAGAAATTAATCTAAATGATTAAATACACTGTGAGAAAAAAACTACTAATTATTCTATTTCCTCTATATTGCTTTTCACAAGATTTTAATTCCGGNATTTCTTTAGGAATTTCAACTAGTCAGGTATCAGGCGATCAACTAAGTGGTTTCAATAAAATTGGTCCAAGAATAAGTCTATTCCTAAATCGTAAAATTAATTGGTATTATTTACAACTTGAGCTACAATACATCAGTAAAGGAAGTAAAAAAAATATATCAAATGATTTAGATNCGTACATAGATAATACTTATACATCATTTATAAATAATTATAGATTTCATGTAGAATATTTAGGNATTCCTTTGAGTATTCAAACAAAAGTAAAATCAAATTTATTAATTGANACAGGTACTTCAATAAATGTACTGATAAAACAAAAAGAGGAGATTGATTTTTACATTGATAATTCTAGAGAAGTAAATAAAATAGAATATTGTTACTTTATAGGTTTACTATGGAATATTTATCCTAATTATTATGTTAATGCAAGAATTAGTAATTCGNTTTTGCCAATAAGAGAACATTCATCTGGACAAACNTATAGATTTAATAAAGGCCAATATAATACAACTATTTCTTTTAGTCTTTACTATAAAATATAATTAAGAAAAAAGATCTTTTTTTGATTTATTATATGAAATATTTAAATATTCATAAGCTTGTCTCGTAGCTACTCTCCCTCTTTGTGTCCTTTCTAGATATCCTTGTTGTATTAAGAAAGGCTCATATATTTCCTCAACAGTATTAGGTTCCTCACCAACAGCAGTACCAATAGTTGATAATCCTACTGGACCACCATTAAATTTCTCTATAATCGTTAACAAAATATCTTTATCCATTTGGTTTAACCCATTAATATCAACATTCAAAGATGATAAACTGTAGTCAGTTATTTTTTTATCAATAAAACCATCGCCTTTAATAAGAGCAAAGTCACTTACTCTTTTTAATAAAGAATTAGCAATTCGAGGGGTCCCTCTACTTCTACTTGCAATTTCTTTTGCAGAAATATCATCAATTTTTGCATTTAAAATATCAGCTGAACGTGATACTATTTTTGACAAAACATTACTATCATAATAATTTAATCTAGATACAATACCAAACCTATCTCTCAAAGGAGAAGATAATAAACCAGCTCGTGTNGTNGCTCCAATTAGGGTGAATTTATTCAAATTTATTTGAACAGACTTTGCGCTTGGACCTGACTCTATCATTATATCTATTCTAAAATCCTCCATTGCGGAATATAAATACTCTTCAACTACAGGACTTAATCNATGAATTTCATCAATAAATAAAACATCTCTTTCATCTAAATTTGTTAGTAAACCCGCTAGATCTCCTGGTTTATCAATTATTGGACCGGATGTTATTTTAAGATTAGCTTNTAACTCATTTGCAATTATACTAGCAAGCGTCGTTTTTCCAAGACCAGGAGGGCCATATAGCAATACATGATCCAAAGCTTCAGATCTCTTATTTGCAGCTTCAACAAAAACCTTTAGGTTCTCTTTAATTTTATCNTGACCNGAGAAATCTGAAAAAAGNTTCGGNCTTAAATGATTATCAAAATCATTGGTTTGAGAAAAATTTTCTTTATTTAAATCATCCATAAATAAATACTTAAAACAATATTATAATTTATGTTCTACAAAATATAAATCTAGTGTTCTTCCTCTCCTTTAGAAAGGGGAACATTTTGTGGTACAAAATCTTGTTTTTTACCTGGTTTTGAGTAATCATATGGCCACCTATGAACAGTCGGAATATCTCCTGGCCAGTTTCCATGTAATTGCTTATCAATAGGCGCAGTCCATTCAAGAGTATTAGATTTCCACGGATTTTGTGGAGATTTTTTTCCTCTGAACATACTATAAAAGAAGTTAAAGAAAAATACTAACTGTATAATAGCACCAGTTATTGCAAAGAAACTAACAACTTCATTAATTTCAATTAACTGAGAGAAACCCTCATAAGCTGAATTATCATAGTAACGTCGAGGTAAACCAGCCATGCCTAGAAAATGCATTGGAAAAAAAGTACCGTACGCACAAATAAAAGTCAACCAGAAATGAACATATCCTAGTTTATTATTCATAAGTCTTCCAAACATTCTAGGGAACCAGTGATAAACACCTGCAAGCATTCCAAAAATAGCAGATAGACCCATAACTATATGAAAGTGCGCTACAACAAAATATGTATCATGAACATTAATATCTAAAGCACTGTCTCCCAAAATTAGACCTGTTAACCCACCCGTAATAAAAGTTGAAACTAGAGCTAATGAAAATAACATGGCGGGTGATAATTGTAGATTCCCCCTCCAAATAGTTGTTATGTAATTAAACACTTTAATTCCAGAAGGTATTGCAATTAACAAGGTTGTAAAAACAAATACTGAACCTAAGAATGGATTCATTCCCGTTATAAACATATGATGGCCCCAAACAATAAATGATAAAAAACCAATAGCAAGTATAGAGGCTACCATTGCTTTATAGCCAAAAATTGGCTTTCTTGAATTTGTGGAAATAATTTCAGACGTAATCCCTAATGCTGGCAAAAGAACAATATATACCTCAGGATGACCTAAAAACCAAAATAAATGCTGAAACAAAACAGGGCTTCCCCCATCATGTTCTAAAAGACCTTTTCCTGCTACATATAAATCAGATAAATAAAAACTAGTACCCATGCTTCTATCAAATACTAATAATAAAGCACATGATAACAATACAGGGAAAGATAAAACACCCAAAATTGCTGTTACAAAAAGAGCCCAAATAGTCAATGGAAGCCTACTCATTGACATGCCCTTTGTCCGAAGATTTAATATTGTTACAATATAATTTAATCCACCTAATAAAGAAGACACAATAAATAAGGTCATACTTATTAGCCATAAGGTCATACCCATACCAGATCCACTTATAAAGTCTGGGCTAGCACTAAGAGGAGGATAGATTGTCCATCCTGAACTTGCTGCCCCACCCTCTGCAATAAAAGGAACAAAGGAAAGTAGCATAACAACACAAGAAGCGAAAAAGAACCAATAAGATAGCATATTCATGAATCCTGAGGCCATATCTCTTGCACCAACTTGAAGAGGAATAAGTAAATTAGCAAAAGTTCCACTTAATCCTCCTGTAAGGACAAAAAATACCATAATTGTACCATGAATTGTTACAAGAGCTAAATATTCATCAGGTGTAATTATTCCACTTTCAGGACTTTCTAAATGCGCTCTAAATATTGCAGATAATACCATTGCAATAGCACCCATAAACATACCTGTTATAAGAAACTGCTTTGAGATCATTTTATGATCTAAACTAAAAATATACTTTGATACAAAACTTTCCTTGTGATGAGCCATATTTAATTTTTATTTTTTGTTTCTGTTTGATCTGACAACCATATTTGATAGTCTTCTTCTGATTTAACTTCTACTTCCATATACATATTATAATGAGAGTTTCCACATATTTTATTACAAAGTAATATATATGTAAATGTAGTATCCTTTAAATATTCTTGATATTCCTTTGTTGTCATTATAGGGGTAAATGCAAACTGCGTACTTAAACCTGGGACACAATTCATTTGTACTCTAAAATGCGGCATGTAAGCAGAATGAATAACATCTTGACTTCTAAGCTTTAAAACAATCTCTTTATTAACAGGAAGAACTAATTTTCCAGAACCTGATGGGATAAGAATATCATCTTCACCCTGCTCAAGTAAGCCTTTTTCATCAGCTGAAACAAAATTTGAAATATATCGCTGTCTCCTTTCTACATTTTTTGCTAATATAGATTCTATTTTCTTTTTACTTGCAATATTAAACTCGGATTCTAGTTTCAATGAGTCTTTTCGTATCGTGTTTGTAATTGCTTGTATTTGCTTTGACATAGTACTTTTTGTAATAAGTCCCAGAGGGTTATTTGCACTAGGTTCATCTATATCCTCATGAATAGCACTTACATGAGCAGCACCTAAAATGTTATCTGACCCAGCATACCTAGCAGTCCAATCAAATTGTCGTGCATAAAGTTCAATAACTAAAGCATCTTCACTTGGCTTTTTTGTTACATCAGCCCATACACTCAATCCAAAAAATATTAATACTGATAAAACAACCGTAGGTATAGCAGTCCAAAAAATCTCTAATTTATTATTATGAGTAATAAAAGAAGCTTTTCTTTTTTTGTTACCACGATATTTCCAAATAAAGAAAAACAAAATAGGCTGTAACAATAGACAAACAACTAGAATTAGACCCATTGTAGTATCCCATAATTTATCAATTGGAACACCATGCTCAGATGCAGGGGCTTGCAATGTTAATTTATTCCACCACTTAACTTGAAAATAAAAAAAGAGCATGTAACCAACACCATAAATTAGCGAAATCCACCCATTTATATTGTTTGATTTATCACTAATTTCATCTTTCTCTCCAGATAATTTTGATGATAACTCAACCACCCTTATCAATTGAAAAATGATAAAACTAACTAGTAAAAAAATAATTCCTTTTAAAATAAAATCCATAATCTACTATTCTTTTTTTTAATGTATAAGTATTTCATGATGCTTACTTTCTCCCAACATAGGATGGTTTTTTTGAACAAGTTGTCTTTTAGATAGACTCGTGAAAACAACTAATATAAAAAAACCTAAAAAGCCTAAAAATGTTCCTATTTCAACATATCCAAAATGCCAATGACTATGCATAGTACCTGGCATTACCATAATAAAAACATCAAACGCATGACCTATAATTATTAATATAGCAACAAATAAAAGAGTTCCTTTAGATCTTTTAGCAGAACGATCCATTAAAAGAAAAAAGGGTGCTAAAAAATTAATTGCTAATGTCATTAATAATAATGGTTTATAAAACTCATATCTTTCTTGATAATACACAACCTCTTCAGGTATATTAGCGTACCATATTAACATGTACTGAGCAAACCATAAATAAGTCCAAAAAATACTAAAAGCTAAAAGGTATCTACCGAAATCATGCATATGACTATTATTCAAAGATTTAAAATGTCCTTTATACATTAAGTAAATAGTAATTGCAGCTATAAAAGCACAAGCAGTAATAAAAAATGATGCCAAACTATACCACCCAAATAATGTACTAAACCAATGAGGATCAATAGACATAACCCAATCCCAGGCAGCAGTAGTTGATGTTAAACCTAAGAATAAAACAAACGCTACTGATACTTTAAAGCTTTTTTGATACCATTTCTTTCCTCCAAGTCTGTCTTCATTGTAAGAGTATTTTTTCATCAAAGATATCATCCAAACCCATCCTAAAATATAAATTATTGATCTAAGTAGAAAAAACGGGAAATTTAAATAAATTGATTTATTAGCCACAATATAATCATAATGTGAATTTTTCTTTAGATAAGATGATTCCGCAACAGAAGAATCATAATACAAATTTTTAATTAATGTAAGGTTTTCTCCATTTGAATCTATGTAGACTTCTTCATTTGTATAAATAGGGTAATCTAAATCTAATGAAGATTCTACAACATATTTATTTATTAACGACTCATCAGCTAAAACAAGCTCTTCTCCACTTGAATCAATATAAACTTCTTCATTAGTATAAATAGGATGATCTTTTTCAATAGATGACTCAACGACATATTTGTTATTTAGGGATTCATCCATCCAATGATATATGTGATTCCAATGTAAACCAGCTAATATAATTAGAATTAACATAATACCTCCTCCGTAAGGAATGTACGAAGTTATCGCCTGTGGAACTCTTAATATCATAGCAGACCAACCTGCACGGGCAACATACTGAATTGCCCACCACAACCCAGCTGCAACAGCAACCATTAAAAAGAATAAGTTAGACCATAAAATACTTGACCAAGGTCTTTGAGTTTTTGCATGAAAATAATGTTTTGTAGCAACATAAACGTCCTCTTCACTTTTAGATTTTTCAATTTCAGCAGAAGTGAAGTGACAATTTAAATCTTTTTCTATTTCAGATAAAATCAATAACATAACATCACTATTATTTAACTCAAATTCATCTATTTTTATTTCAATAAATTCTTTCTTTTTTGTTAATGTAGTTAGCCAATTACTGTAACCTTCAGAATTAACAAAATTAGTTCTCATAATAGAATCCCTCTCAAAAATAAGATTATCATGCATTTTTTGGTATAAATTTAGAGAGTCTTCCAAGGAGGTTTTACCTTTTTCCTTATTATACTTTTTATATACTTCTTTAACCTTATATTTTATCTCTTTATCACTAACATGAGAAGATAATGATTCAAAAAAACCAAAACCTAGACAAATAATACCAATGAATATTAATAAAAATGATGTTCGCTTAATATTTTTTGTTATTGAATACATTTAATTTTTTTCTTTATTTTGTAGTTCAGTTATATAATAAATAATCTTCCATCTCTCTTCATCTGTAACTAGAGATGCATGAGGCCCCATACTTTCATAGCCATAAAATATGGTGTGATATATATGACCCGGTAGTAAATCAATCATTGGCTTTCCTGATCTGATTCTTGGAGCCAAACTATCAATAAAAGAAGGTGCATTAGTAAAATATTCTACTATAGTTCCATCTGCTTGACCTCCATCTCCATTTTTGCCGTGACAATGAGCACAAAACATTCCATATAATTGTTTTCCATCTGCGCTATATTTTTGCTTTTGATAATCATCCATAGATAATAACCTCTCATCTATCATTTCATCTCCAGCTGCATTAAAATTTCTATATGTTATATCAGTTGAATTATCGTCAGTATACTCGAATGGATAAAAGTCTCTTGGTATTGTTCCTTTAACTGGAAGTCTCGCTGACATAGAATCAGAGAAGTTTGGGTTAGAAGAATATGTTTCATATGCATGAGAATGGTACATATCAGGCATATATTCATAGCCAGGATCCTTACTAGTTTTTATTCCATCAGAAGCCGAGTCTCCACAACTTGAGACTAATAATA
The DNA here is from genome assembly GCA_002170235.1 of Flavobacteriales bacterium TMED113. Taxonomy (GTDB): domain Bacteria; phylum Bacteroidota; class Bacteroidia; order Flavobacteriales; family TMED113; genus TMED113. The sequence continues at coordinate 8,915 of NHFO01000018.1, read as the reverse complement.
AAAATCCTAATATTACCGAATATCTAAAAATCATCATTTTTTCTTTTTTGGTAAAAATTTGAAAATTCCACTTAAATTATTTTTCAAATACTGCTTTATACTAATTATTTTTTTTCTCTTCTTTACCTTATAATCACCAATTTGAATTTCAACAGCACCTGTTTCTTTCATTATAATTTCAATTTTTTGAATTTTCTTAGTATCAACGTCACAAATCTCCATTAAAAACTTATCATCTGTTGTTCTTGGATCAGGATTATATTTTTTTGAACCTGCAAAAACTCCTCTTCCAGGATATAACCCGCATCTAAATAAAAAAGTTATAACCATTAAATGAGCTGCACAAAAAACTGTTGCTTCAAAAGTTACGGGAATAAAAGCTGGTAAATTTTGTCCATATGAAAAGTTTGGTTTCCCTCCAATAACCATTGGCCAATCTTCTATCATTATATACCACATTAATAATGTAATTAAAAAAGCACCTATAACACCATAAATAAAGGATGTTATTGCCATTCTACTGTACCTAAGCCCCATAGCTGTATCTAAGCCATGCACTGGAAAAGGAGAGTATACTTCATTAACTGTAAAACCTCTACTTACCAATTTTTTTGTTGCATGCAACAACTTGTCATCGTCATCATATAATCCATAAATAACCTTATTAGAATTCATATTTTATTCTATTTTTTTTTATTTATTTTATTAAGTTTAACCAATTCCTCTTTGTCTAAGTAATGTAAGTTCTTATTATACTTCGTACTTGATGATTTTACAATAGTTTTTAATTCCGCTTGAGCAATTACAGGAAAAGTTCTAGCATAAAGCAAGAATAAAACTAAGAAGAAACCACATGTCCCAATAAATGTTCCAATCTCAATGTAAGTAGGTGAATAATCATGCCAACTAGAAGGAAGTGGTCCTCTATGTAATGTAATGATAATTACAAATCTTTCAAACCACATTCCTATATGTACAAAAAGTGCAAGTATAAACGTAAATAAAATATTTCTCCTTAATTTTTTAAACCACATTAATTGAGGAGATATCACATTACATGTCATCATAATTGCATAGGCCCACCAATAACTCCCCGTTGCTCTATCAAGAAAAGCATACTGCTCTAGCTCAACACCTGAGTACCAAGCAATAAATAGTTCTGTTAAGTATGCACAACCTACTATTGATCCAGTAACAAGAATAATAATATTCATATACTCCATGTGCTTAATAGTAATATAATCCTGTAAGTCTAATACTTTTCTTGCTATTAATAATAATGTTTGACACATTGCAAATCCTCCAAAGATTGCACCTGCAACAAAATAAGGGGGAAAAATGGTAGTATGCCAACCTGCAACAACAGATGTTGCAAAATCCATACTAACTATAGAGTGTACAGAAAGAACTAACGGAGTTGCTAATCCAGCCAATACTAATGAAATAACTTCATGTCTTTGCCAATGCTTAGCTCTTCCGCTCCATCCAAAAGACAAAAAAGTATAGACTTTTTTTGCTATAGGGTTAATAGCTCTATCTCTAATCATTGCAAAATCAGGAATTAATCCCATGTACCAAAATACTAAAGAAACAGAAAAATATGTTGATATAGCAAACACATCCCACAGTAATGGAGAGTTAAAATTTACCCATAAAGAACCAAATTGATTGGGCAATGGAAATATCCAATAAGCCATCCAAATTCTCCCCATATGAATAAGTGGAAATAAACCTGCCTGAACAACAGCAAATATTGTCATTGCTTCAGAAGATCTATTAATTGATAATCTCCACTTTTGTCTAAATAAAAGTAAAACTGCAGATATCAAAGTACCTGCATGGCCAATACCAACCCACCAAACAAAATTAGTTATATCCCAAGCCCATCCAACTGAGTTATTTAATCCCCAAACACCTACACCTGTTCCAATTAAATAAAAAATACAACCAAAAAGCCATAACATCGCAGCAAAGGATATTGTGAACAAAGCCCACCACCACCTATTCGCCTTAGTCTCAATAGGCCTTGCAATATCTACAGTTATATCATGTAAATCTTTATTGCCAAGAATAAGTGGTTCCCTCATGGGAGATTTATAATGCATAATTATATTTTTTTATTTCTTACTTTAGTTTGATAAAAAACAGACGGCTTAGTATTAAGCTCCTCTAATAAAACATAGGACCTAGGNTCTTCTTTTTCTTTAACTACTCTACTACTTTTATCTAACATATCACCGAATACTATCGCTCCAGTATCACATGCTGTTTCACAAGCACAATCAATTTCCCCATCTCTTACTTTTCTNCCTTCTTTTTTAGCATCTAGTTTTGCTTTTTGAATATTTTGAACACACATAGAACATTTTTCCATAACACCTCTTGCTCTAACTGTAACGTCAGGATTTAATACCATTTTACCTAAATCATCATTCATGTTATAATCAAAATTATCATTGTCTTTATAATTAAACCAGTTAAACCTTCTAACTTTATAAGGACAGTTATTTAGGCAATACCTAGTCCCAATACATCTATTATATGTCATCTGATTCAAACCCTCATTAGAGTGAGTTGTAGCAGCCACAGGGCAAACATTTTCACATGGAGCATTATTACAATGTTGACACATTACAGGTTGAAAAACTACTTCTAAATTTTCTGCTGATGAAGGGACTTCCATTTCACTATACATTTCTATAGCTCCCGTATTTTTTTCAGCAGCCAAATCTTTATTCATATCACTAGAATAGTATCGATCTAATCGAAGCCAATGCATATCTCTGTTATTTCTTATTTCTTGCTTTCCAACTACAGGTACATTATTTTCTGCATGACATGCAATAATACAAGCTCCACATCCATTACATTTATTTAAATCTATACCCATGTTCCATAGATGCATAGAAGGTTTATGCTCTTCATATAAATTTAATTCACTTGGACTAACATCTCCTTTGTATGATGCGAATTTCATCGCTTCATTTCCGGCNTCTGGATTTTTTAAGTACTCTCCCAAGGTAGTTTCTTTAACAATTTGCCTTCCCATCATAGTGTGACTAACTTGAGTACAAGCAAATTCATGTTCCATATTTGGAACCTTGTTAACTGAAAAGTTATCTTTTTGAACTAATTGATTGTCTTTATATATTTCAAATGCATTAACACCAATATTATTACCAACTTTTCCTGCTTTTGTTCTTCCATAACCAAATGCAAGNCCAAATGTTCCATGAGCCTGACCCGGNTGGACGTAAACAGGTAATCTATATACTTGTTCGTTAAAATTTAAATCCACAACATCTCCATTTAATGCCCCATCTGCAACTAGCCAATTCTTTAAATCAAGCTCTTTTGCATATGAGGGAGATATAGTGAGATAATTATCCCATGTTGTTTTTGATATTGGATCTGGCAATTCTTGTAACCAGGGATTATTAGATTGTAAACCTGTTCCCATTGAAGGCTTAATATAAAAACAAAGAAAACCATTGTTATCATTTAAAAAGTTAACACAATTATCAATATTTTNCTGTAGAGAGTTTCTACNAATAGTAAAGTTCTTTTTTCTTATTATTTGTTTATTAAATAGAACCCCATCTCTAAGGGTAGTATTCCATTCAATGCTATTTTCATTTTCAAATGATTTTTTTAAAAAATCATAATATGGCGTGTTATTTCCTGACCAAGCTAAAAACATTTCTTCACTTTGNCTAGTATTAAATATTGGATTTATAGTAGGCTGTTGTAAAGNATAAACNCCGGTGTAAGGGATAAAGTCACCCCAACTTTCTAAATAATGAGATTTAGGTATAACATAATCCATTAAAGAGGCAGTTTCATCTAAATGCTGAGTAATTGATAACTTAAAGCTAATTTTACTAGACTNTAAATATTCTTTAAATTCAGGATGATAATAAGCTAAATTATAATCATTGGTTATAATAGCCCCTACTTTTCCACCTGAAATATCTTTATATAATTTATCTAAATCTTTATCATTAGAAGAAAACAAATTAGATTCAATAGTAGTACTTATCGTCTTTTCATAATTTTCTAATAAATAGTTAATTTTATTAATTACNACCTGTTCAGATTTATTATTACTTCCTGACAAAACCAGTGACTCTCCTTTATTNGACCATAATTCTTCTGCTATGTTGTTTAAAAGACCTTGATNTTTATCTAATTTTATATCTACGGATTTTTCGTATCCCCCTAGCTGTTGAATTTCACCTAATAAGTAAAGAATATATTTTAATTTCTCGTCAGGCCTTACAGGAATTCTTTTATCAGCGTTTGAACCCGTAAGNGANAATAATGTTTCGAACTGATAATGCTTAGACATATCCTTGCCAGGATTTCTTTTTTGGCTATACTGCTTTGCATGCCCACTATCTAACCACTCTGCTAAAAAATCAGCTCCAAAAGAAACAATTACATTTGATTTTTCAAAATGATAAGTTGGNATAAACCTTTCCCCAAAGCATTCTTTATTTGCATCAAGTATTCCACTTTTAGAAATAGAATCACAATATATTACCTTTAATTTATTATATTTTTTAGAAAGTAATGCTATAGCTTTTTTAGTAGTCGGACTAATATTAGTAGGGTTAATTAAAATAATTTGTTTCCCCTGATTATTTATTAAATCTAGCTTTTCAATTANCTTTGNATCAATATTATTTAAAANATTACCATTTTTATCCTTTGGNTCTCTAATTCTACTAGAGTCATAAAGAGATAGNACAGATGCATAAGTTCTAGCATTTAATCCACCNTGACTAAAAGAATATTTATCATTAGACTTNAANGATATTGGTCTACCTTCACGTGTTTTAACTAAAAGACTAGAGAAAACATTTTCTTCAAAACAAGAGCTTGCATAAAAGTTAGGATTCCCTGGGATTATTTCCTCAGGTTTGTTTAAATATGGAATAGATTTTCTAACAGGGGCCTCACATGAAGATAAAACTGCCGCAGCCGTACTAAACCCTAAAAATTTTAGAAAATCTCTTCTAGAAGTGGCTGTGCTTGATAAATCCTTATCCCCATCTAATAAACCATCTANTGGAACATTCTTTGAAAACTCATTATGTAAATATTCTTCATTTCCTTTTATATAAGGACTTTTAAAATATTTCTTTTGTTTTTTCATAATNTCTATATTGTTAATAATGACATTTCGCACACTCTAAACCTCCAATATGCTCTACTTTTAAATTTTCAACATCATGCTTTTCTAATAAATCATCATACAAATGATAATAAGCATTATCCAAATTAATCTCTGTGTTTCTATGACACTCAATACACCAGCCCATAGTTAATTTCTCTTTTTGATATACAACATCCATTTCTTCAATTTCTCCATGGCATTCTTGGCACTCTAAACCACCAGCGACAACATGCTGTGAATGATTGAAATAAGATAAATCTGGTAAACTATGAATTTGGATCCATTCAATTGCTTTAGGTTGACATTCATCAGTATCAGTTATATACTGCCTTAAATCAGGGTCCCAACAAACTGCGTCGTAAATTTTCTGTATTTCTGCAGTACCTGAATTTGTTCCTTCATAAATTGTTTCATGACAGTTCATACAGACATTTACAGATGGAATTCCTGCATGCTTACCATGGCGTGCACTTTGATGACAATAATTACAATCTATATTATTCATACCCGCATGAATCTTATGGGAAAATTCAATTGGTTGATCAGGCTGGTAGTTTTGACGTATGCCTATTTTAGAAAGCGATTGCCAGCCCATAACTAATAAATATAGAATGCCAATATGAAAGACAACTATTAAAATTTTAATAGTTGTTCCCATAAATAGAAGCCTTTTAATTCCTTTTAAAAAACCCTCTTCAATATTTAACCCTTTTCTAAGTGCATTGTTTACAAAAATTAAGAATACTAATGCACCGCATAGGATTACAATGATGGTAACTATAGTGTTTAAGTCTAATTCTTTATTAGAGCTATCTGTATAAGATTGATCAGCTCCTGCAACTACATTATCAGACGATCCAGTAGATTTTTCAAAATCTATTGGGTCTTGTTCAACATATGAGAGAATATCTTTAATGTCAGTATCAGATAAATAAGTAAATGACTGCATTTGAGATGGGTCATATTGAGAAGCTTCAAGAGCTATTGGGTCGCCACTTGCTGTTAAGGCTGGCGCATTTCTTATCCATTTAATTAACCAATCTTCAGTATACTTTTCAAGAAGATGACTATGTAAACCAGGGCCTATTTTCCTCATTTCCTCAGGACCAGAATAATGACAAGCAGTACAGTTTGCACCAAAAAGTATTTTTCCATTTTCAGGATTTCCATCAATTATTTGAGCAAATAAAGATGAAGAAATCATGAATGATAAAAATAATAAATAAATAAGATTTTTAGCTCTAATCATCTGATGATTTAAAATCAAATATTTCGTTTACATAATTTTGTACGCAAATATAAAAATCTATTGTGATAAAATCACCAAATATTATGCTTAAATTTAACTTTAAATACTTATTTATAACTGTTATAAATAAAGCTCCATTTAAAACTATGAGAAAATTAAATACCCTTCTATTTACTAGTCTATTGTCTTTGAACTATTTACATGCTCAAATTGAATATAATTTTAATGACTCAATTAATTTTTTTGATAAGTTGAGAAAAAATAATTCAAGAATTTATCAATCACCTAAAATCGAAAAAATTTCATCAATTTACTTTAAGCAAACTGCAAAAAAAATTAGTGTTTTTAAAATTCAACTTAATACACTTAACAACTCTAGAAAAACTGCAAAAAGTGATTCAATTAAATTTGAAAATATATTTTATCCTGAAAAAATAGAAATTGCGTATGAAGCGCCTTATTTTAAATCAAAGACAAAATACTATTTACAAAAAAAAGAAGCTGAAAGAAAACTACAAGAAATTGCAAAGTATTTTAAAAATGCTTTCATTTTACAAGAAGAAGTAGGAATAGAGGAATTTAAATAGATATTCAATTAGGCCTCAACTTGAGTAAATGACTCAATAATATCACCAACTTTGATGTCATTAAAATTTTCAATACCCATACCACACTCATAGCCCTTTTGAACCTCTTTAGCATCATCTTTGAAACGCTTTAATGAATTTAACTTTCCAGTATAGATAACTATACCATCACGAATTAATCTAGCCTGAGAATTTCTAACAATTTTTCCATCCAAAATATAACAACCAGCTATTGTCCCAGCCTTTGGTATTTTAAATGTATTTCTAACTTCAGCATTACCAATAATCTCTTCTTTCATTTCAGGTTCGTGCATGCCTTCTAAAGCATCCTTTATAGCATTAATAGCATCATATATTATTGAATAAATTCTAATGTCAATATGTTCTTTATCAGCTAACTTTCTTGCTGATAGAGAGGGCCTAACTTGAAAGCCTAGTATGACAGCATTTGAAGCAGAAGCAAGCAATACATCAGAATCCGTTATTTGCCCAACACCCTTATGTATTATATTTACTTGAATTTGATCAGTACTTAATTTTAACAATGAATCTGTTAAAGCTTCAATGGATCCATCGACATCTCCTTTAACAATAATATTGAGCTCTTTAAAATCACCTATTGCTAACCTTCTACCAATCTCATCTAGAGTAATATGCTTCTGAGTCCTAATACTCTGTTCTCTTTGAAGTTGATTTCTCTTAGTTGCAATTTGTTTAGCTTCTTTTTCCTCATCCATTACATTAAAAGTATCACCTGCCTGGGGAGCTCCATTTAACCCAAGAATAGTAATTGGCTTAGATGGACCTACTTTATCAACCCCCTTTCCTCGTTCATCATACATAGCTTTAATTTTACCCGTATACCTTCCTGCAAGAATAAAATCTCCTTTTTTAAGTGATCCATTTTGAACAAGTATAGTGGCAACATAACCCTTTCCTTTATCTAGAGAAGCTTCAATAATTGTTCCTTGAGCCTTACGCTTAGAATTAGCCTTTAGCTCTAAAATATCAGACTCTAAAATAACTTTATCTAATAATTCATCAATACCTTTTCCTGTTTTAGCAGAAATATCCTGACTTTGATACTTACCTCCCCAATCTTCAACTAATAAATTCATAGTAGATAACTGTTCTTTTAAAGAGTCAGAATTTGTGTTAGGCTTATCAATTTTATTAAAAGCAAATACAATCGGCACTTCAGCTGCTTGAGCGTGAGAAATAGCTTCTTTTGTCTGAGGCATAACATTGTCATCAACTGCAATAACAATTATAGCTAAATCAGTTACTTGAGCCCCTCTTGCACGCATTGCTGTAAAAGCTTCATGACCTGGTGTATCAATAAATGTGATTTTTCTTTCATCAGATAAAGTTACCTCATAAGCTCCAATATGCTGAGTTATCCCTCCAGCTTCACCAGCAATAACATTCTCTTTTCTTATATAATCCAATAAAGATGTTTTCCCATGATCAACATGACCCATAATTGTAACAATCGGAGATCTTGATGATAAATCTTCTTCATTATCTTCTTCATCATCAATAGCTTCTTGAACTTCTGCGCTAACAAATTCAACACCAAAGCCAAATTCTTCTGCAACTATAGTTAATGTTTCAGCATCTAATCTTTGATTCATTGTAACCATTATGCCAAGCATCATACAACTAGATATTATTTCATTAGGATTAACATCCATCATACTAGCCAACTCGCCAACGGAAACAAATTCAGTTACTTGTAAAGTTGACTTCGCTTTATCGGCTTCAATTTGCTCTTCAAGAGCTTTTTCTTTTCTCTCAGCACGTTTTTGTTTTCTAAATTTAACTGAACTAGATTTCCCCTTGTTAGTAAGCTTATCAAGAGTTTCTGCTATTTTTTTCTGAATCTCTCCAGAGTCAATAT
>NHFO01000017.1 GCA_002170235.1 Flavobacteriales bacterium TMED113 | reverse complement strand
ACCATCAGCGTCAGCTAAACAGTTACCATCACAATCTAAACCAGCATTTGCATATGAACATAAACCATCATCATCTGTTGCTGAAGAATCAAAGTTACATGCTGTATCATCAGTACAACCAGCTACTTCATCACCATCACAAATACCATCACCATCAGCGTCAGCTAAACAGTTACCATCACAATCTAAACCAGCATTTGCATATGAACATGAACCATCATCATCTGTTGCAGAACCATCAAAGTTACATGCTGTATTATCTGTACACCCAGCTACTTCATCGTCATCACAAACACCATCTCCGTCAGCATCAGCTAAACAGTTACCATCACAGTCTAAACCAGCGTCTGCATACGTACATGAACCATCATCATCCGTTGCAGAACCATCAAAGTTACACGCTGTATTATCTGTACAGCCATCAACAGGTAATGTAATTTCACCTGAAAACTCAGCATTTAATAATTGACCAAATCCATTTGCAATAAAAGTATCTGAAAATGGAGCTGTTGAATTCATTGAAGATGCGTCTGCACTAAATGACTCACCATCTATTTGTAGTCCCCAAGTAAAATTCTCACCAGTAGCAAAACCATTATCAAGGCCTGACTCAGAAGCCATTGCAGCAATAGCTAATTGATCCCCTGTCCAAGCTTGATAACCCGCACATTGCAATTCACCAGCATCATTTGTAAAGAAAACTCCTAATAAAGAGCCTAGTGGTGGCTCAGATCCATTAAAAGTCACAACATCTGCACCAATTTGAATAGTCATATTAGCGTCAGTAACAGTAAACGTCCAATCTTCTGGAATTGGTAAAGCTCCAAAAGAACAATCCTCAGCTAAATAAGTAGCATCAGCACAATCATCTCCAGAGTAATTTTCAGCACTTGCGTCGCCACAACCTCCAGAGAGAACAACACAAGAACCATCATCTATAGTAGCTAATTCATTATAATTAAAAGATAATTCACACATACATCCAGAAAAAATACAAGAACCATCATCTTCAGTAGCAGAAGCATTATAGTTATCAGCTGTATCATCTGTACATCCTAATACAGGGCCGGAATCACCACCACAAGCATCACAGGTAATTTGACAAGCGTCTGAAACAGTCATTTCGTTCCAAGAGCCATCACAACCAAATACAGCAACTGCAGTAGCACAGTCCATAGGAGCCATCGCAGCATCATCATCAGCACAATCTGCAGGACATGTATCACAAGTAACTTGACAAGCGTCTGAAACATTCATTCCGTTCCAGGAGCCATCGCAACCAAATACAGCAACAGCGGTAGCACAATCCATTGGAGCCATCGCAGCATCATCGTCTGCACAATCAGATCCAGAAGATATTTCTAANGGAAACAAAATTTGCCCAAATCCATTAGCAATAAATACATCAGAAAATGGTGGGTCAGAATTCATCACAGCATCAAGCAAAAAATCTGTATCCGTTTCAGCATCATAAAGAACCCACTGTATGGTTTCTCCAGCTGCCATACCGTTATCAAGGCCAGATTCGGATGCCATTACAGCGATTGCTAATTGATCACCTGACCATTCTTGAAAGCCAGCACATTGTAGTTGTCCTGAGTCATTTTCAAAGAAGGCTCCCAGTAAATCACCAGGCGTACAATCGGGGCAGACATCTGCGCCAACTTGTACTGTCATATTAGCATCAGTTACAGTAAAGTCAAAATCAACNTCAACTGCTTGAGAATAAGAAAGTGTTAAACATAAGACAGAAAACAAAGCCACTAACATTGTTTTCAGAGCGTGTAATTGTTTTTTCATAACTACTTTTTTTTACAATTATATTTTTAAATTTTGGGGTATTTTTTTTAAATAAAATATATAGAAACATAAAAATAGGGATAACCCACTCTATGAGAATCACCTTAAAAAAGGAAACTAAAATTATTTTTCTATATCTGTTAAAAGTGGGAAAATGCTAAAAAAAATACAAAATGGGGCATGTTTCACCACCATTAAATTTAAATAAAAAATATTTTAATAACAAGATTATTTGTTAAAAACTTGTTGATAACTATTTTGGGTCTTTTTTTGAAAAAATTAGCACGAAAAAAGAGGTCGGAACCGGATTCGAACCGGTGTAGATGGTTTTGCAGACCACTGCCTAGCCACTCGGCCATCCGACCTTTTTCTTGTTAAGATTACTGCAAACTTAAATAAAATTTATAACATAAGTTTATTAAAATCTCTTCTCTTTAATATACTCTACTTGTGGAACATCTCCCTTAACAGGGGGATTGATTTTAACAACTTTAACTTTTATACTTTCCAATAGATATTTATTAAACTGGCCTTCGATTTCATTTAATATTCTATCAGCAACATTTTCAATTAAATTAGAAGACAATTTCATTTGTTCTTGAACAATTATCCCTAATTTTTCATAATCGACTGCATCTTTTAGGTCATCAGATTTTTCGGATTCAGTAAAATCTCCACTTACCCATATTGTTGTTTCATAGAATGCGCCTATTTTTTTTTCAGCCTCTAAACAGCCGTGATAAGCATAGGAACGTAAATTTTTTACAACAATTTTACCCATTTCCTAAAGTTATTAATGAATTTTCTATTCTATTTAAAACCTTTTCTTTTCCAAGAAGTTCCATAATCAAGAACATAGATGGACCCATGCCTTTTCCGGTTACAGAAAGCCTCAGTGCTGGCATAACTTTACCAAAACCAACTTCATTTAAGTCCAAATAATCTTGGAATAATTTTTCAATAGTTGTTGCATCAAAATCTGTGACTACTTTAATTTCTTCAAGTAAGCTTTTTAAATGATTAACGGAATCATTATTCCATTTTTTTCTAACAGTCTTCTCATCATAAATTTCTGGTAAAAAAAACAAATAACTTCCTTCAGTAAATATATCTTGAGGGAACGTAATTCTTTCTTTAATTATTGAAATGGCTTGTAAAATATATTTTTTATCATGTAATATTTTTGAATTTAAAATAAATTGTTGACTCATTTGAGCCAACTCTTCATTTGATTTTAATCTTAAATATTGTTGATTAAACCATAACATTTTCTGGAAATTAAATCTTGCACCAGATTTATTAACTCTTTCTATAGAAAAAGAACGTATTAATTCATCAATAGAAAAGATTTCTTGAGAATCTCCGGGGTTCCATCCTAGGAAAGCAAGCATATTTATAAACGCTTCTGGAAGAAAACCTGATTCTCTATAGCCACTTATAGAGATTTCTTGACTAGAGTCTTTCCACTCTAAAGGAAAGACAGGAAAACCTAATCGATCACCATCTCTTTTACTTAATTTTCCTTTACCCTCAGGGTTCAATATTAAAGGCAGGTGACAGTACATTGGAACATGGTCCTCCAAACCTAAAAATTTATATAAAAGTACGTGTAATGGGGCAGATGGAAGCCATTCCTCTCCCCTAATTACGTGAGATATTTTCATCAAATAGTCATCAACAACATTGGCTAAATGATATGTGGGCATGCCATCAGATTTATATAATACTTTATCATCTAAAAAATTAGTATTAAAAGAAACCCATCCTCTAATTTTATCTTCAAATTTCACAACTTCATTCCTGGGAATATTTACTCTTACAACATATTTCTCTCCTTTATCTAAACGCTCCTGAACCTCTTCTTTTGATAAGGAAAGAGAGTTTTTCATGTTAGATCTTGTGATATTATTATACTGAGGTGATGGGTGGCCAGCTTCCTTCATTTTTTTTCGCATTTGTTCCAATTCTTCCTCACTATCAAAAGCATAATATGCCCTTCCAGAGTCTAATAGTTGTTGAACATACTTATTATAAATATCTTTTCTTTCTGACTGTCTATATGGCCCATGTCCACCTTCTTTGTTGGGGCCCTCATCAATATCTAAACCACACCACTCTAAACTATTTAGAATATATTTTTCGGCACCCTCCACATAACGAGATTGATCGGTGTCTTCGATTCGAAGGATAAATTTACCATTGTTTTTTCTAGCAAATAGATAATTATATAGCGCCGTCCTAACCCCGCCTATATGTAATGGGCCAGTTGGGCTTGGAGCAAACCGAACTCTAACAGATTTGTTTGACATATTATATTATTTATTAAATAATTGAGCAAATATAAGTTATTTATAGCTCATTTTTTTGAGATTTAAAGTCTGTTAATCAAAAAGATCTTATTTTTACAATATGAACAATAGTTTTCAGGATTTAACATTTCGTCTAAAAGGGTTTATTAAATCCTACTATAAGAATTTAGCTTTTAGGGGAACTATTTCAGCAATTACTATTTTAGGCTTACTTTTTATTATTATTTGTGGAGTTGAGTATTTAATGTATTTGAACAACGAATTTAGAAAAGTGTTATTTTGGACTTACATTATAACTTCACTTTTTATTATAATTAAACTAATTATAATTCCTTTAGCGCAACTTTTTCAATTAACAAAAAAAAGGATTTCCAATAAAAAGGCTGCTAAAATTATTGGATTACATTTCCCTGAAATAGAAGATAAAATAATTAATATTTTAGAGCTTAAAAATTTAGATAAAAAATATGCTGAAGATATAATTAGCGCTAGCATTGAAAAAAAATACAAGAAAATACAAAACTATAAATTTTCAGCTGCCGTTGACTGGGCTAAAACATTTANGTTTTTAAAAATATCTCTTATACCATTTATTTTAGTCTTTATTTTTTTTATGACTAGTAACNCTAATTTTATATACACTAGTACTAATAGAATNATTCAATATGATAATGACTTTTCTCCCCCTCCTCCATTTAAATTTATCACAAATGATGATTTAAAAACAATAGAAAACACTGATTTCGATCTAAAAATTAATACCGTAGGAGAAGTGGAGCCTGATAAAATTTTTATAGAATACAATAACAGCTCATTTCAAATAAATAAAAATAGCCAAGGTTCATTNAGCTATACATTTAAAACTCCAAANGAAAATATTTCTTTTATACTATCCGCTGATGGTGTAAAGTCAAATATTNTAACATTAGATGTNCTGCCNGCTCCTNNTATAATTAGCATGGAAGTAATAATTAACCCGCCAACATATACAAAAGTTAAGTCAACTAAAATTAAGGACGTCGGCTTTATACAGGCACCCGAAGGGAGTACAATTAGTTGGTTGTTAAGTACTAAAAACACAAGTGAAGTTTCATTTGAAATTAATTCTGATAAAATAATTTCAAATATTGAAGAAAATAAATTGTCTGTTGTAANGCAATTATATAAATCAACAAAATATGTTATAAACGTGGCTAATGAATTTGAACTTTTTGAAAGGCCAATTGAATATTTTGNAGAANTAATTAAGGATGNNTCACCAACAATTTCTGCNCAAGAAATTGTTGATAGCAACAACTTGAACCAGCGTTTAATTAAAGGNATTATAGGAGATGATTACGGATTTAGTAAATTGGTTTTTTCAATATCATCCACTGACACAACAATTAATGAGCTTGTTAAGATTGACAAAGACATTCCAAATCAAACATTTTTCAAAGAAATTAATTTAGAAAATTTAAATATAGCGGACCATACGGATATTAATTTTTTATTTACCATTTATGATAACGATGAAATAAATGGGTACAAACATAATAGCACAAAATTATTTAANATTAAAAAGCCCACTAAGGAGGAGCTTATTGAAAAGTTTAATGAAGATTATGATTTAGTTGAAGAGGGTGTTCAAGAGCAACTGGCCTCACTTAAAAACTTAGAAGAAGAGCTTGATCGTTTACAAAAAAGTTTAATAGAAAATGAAGAAATTGATTGGAATGATAAACTTTCTATTAAAGAAACAATAAATAAATACAATAATATTAATGAAGAGATTAACCAATTAAAAAACAAATTATCCCAAAACAGAGAAAATCGAAAAAAAACTCAAAACTTAAGTGAGTCGATAATAAAGAAACAAGAAGAAATTGAAAAGCTAATTGACGAAATTATGCCAGACGAAATGAAGGANTTATTAGAAGAAATTGAAAAGTCACTTGATAATTTAGATAAATCAAAATTACAAGAGGAATTACAGAAACTACAACTCTCAAACGAGGACATCGAAAAAGAGCTAGATAGAAATTTAAAACTTTTAAAGCAATTGGAATTAGAACAAAAGCTAGAAGAGGTTATAAACAAACTTGATGACCTTAGCAAGAAAGAGTCTGAATTATCAGATCAATCAAAAAATAATAATAAAAATAAAGAAGANTTAATTGAGCNGCAAAAGGAAAATTATGAAGACTTTAAANGCCTAAAAGAAGAATTAAATAATCTAAATGACTTAGATAAGGAGATAAACAAAAATGAACAATTAAATACAGAAAGTGAACAGAATGATATTGAGAAAACCATAGAGAATAGCTTAANCCAATTGGAAAAAAATAAAAAAAATAAAGCTTCAAAGTCACAGCAATTATCATCTGAAAAGATCAATAGTCTGTCAAAAAAATTAAAAAAGAAACAAAAAGAAATGTCCGAAGAAAAGCAAATGGANGATATGGATACGCTTAAACAAATATTAGAAAATTTAATTTACTTTTCTATTTCAGAGGAAGACTTAATGCTTGAGTTTGCAGAGCTCCATAAAGATGATCCAAAATATATAGAATTAATGCACAAGCANGGTGATTTAAGAACTGATGCTAAAATTATTGAAGATTCACTTTTTGCATTGAGCAAACGTGTTCCGCAAATTTCAGCAACAATAAATAGAGAAATAAATTTAATAGAACAAAAAACAGAAAGTGCAATAAATTATTTTAGAGAGCGTGAAACAAGTAAGGGNACCTCAAATCAACAATACGTTATGACTTCCGCTAATAATTTAGCNGTTTTGCTTTCAAGTATTTTAGAGCAAATGCAAAAAGATTTAGCTTCAGATTTACCTAGCTCACAAGAGTGTGAAAAGCCTGGCAATGGGCAGCCAAAACCTGGTGATCTTCAAAAAATGCAAAAAGATTTAAAAGATCATCTTAAAAATCTTGAAAAGCAGTGTAAGGAAGGTAAGGGAAATAGTGGTTTTTCCAAAGANCTTGCTGAAATGCTGGCGAAACAAGAACAAATAAGAATGGCATTAGAAGANATTCAAAAAAACCTTGAAAACGGTGATGATCAGTTTAAACTAAAAGATGCAATTGAAAAAATGAAAGAAAATGAAAAAGATATTTCAAATAAATCAATATCACAAGAAACACTATTTAGGCAAGAAGAAATAGAAACTAGATTATTGGAATTAGAAAACGCTNTAAAAGAACAAGATGAGTCTAAAGAAAGGGAGTCAAAAGAAGGGGTTAACTATGAAAAAATACAGAATGACACTGAATTNCAATTCCAAATTGAAAAAGAAAAGCAAATTGAGTTGCTAAAAACAACTCCCCCCTCCCTTACAAATTATTACAGACAAAAAGTGAGCAACTATTTTAACTTATTATTAAATAATCCTGATCTATGAGAAGAATAAGTTATTTTTTTGAGGAGTTTCCAGAAATTGAAAATAAACTTCCTACAAAGAAATGGATTACTCAATGTGTTAAAAAAGAAAATAAGGAGATTATNAAAATAGAATTTTTCTTTANCACTGATACATATTTAAATAAGTTGAATAAAAAACATTTAAATCATAATACCTTAACTGATGTTATAACGCTAGACTATTCAACAAAAAAACATATTATTGGTGATATTTTTATAAGTGTTGATAGAATTACNGAAAACTCTAAACANTACCAAACAACATTTAAAAGAGAATTAGCAAGAGTAATGATTCATGGTGTATTACATTTAATTGGTTATAAAGATAAATCGATAGATGAAAAAATAATAATGAGAGAAAAAGAAAATGAATACCTTGATCAAAAATAATAATTAGATTTACAAACATGTATAAAGGAACATATGATATCATAATTGTGGGTGGAGGTCACGCTGGCTGCGAAGCAGCAGCTATTGCCGCAAAAATATCTAAAAAAGTTTTACTTATAACAATGAACATGCAAACTATTGCCCAAATGTCATGCAATCCTGCAATGGGAGGAATCGCAAAAGGGCAAATCGTTAGAGAGGTGGATGCGTTAGGCGGCCTCTCAGGCATTATCTCCGACCAAACAATGGTTCAGTTCAAAATGCTTAATAAATCCAAAGGGCCGGCTATGTGGAGCCCAAGGTGCCAAAGTGATAGAATGCGCTTTGCCGAAATGTGGAGATTAGAACTAGAAAAATTACAAAATATTGATTTTTGGCAAGACATGGTAGTTGAATTGATTATTAATAAAAACAAAGTGGAGGGCGTCAAAACAAATATGGGAGTAGAATTTAAATCTAAAACAGTAATTCTAACAAATGGCACTTTTTTAAATGGAAAGATTCATGTAGGCGAAAAGCAGTTTTCTGGGGGAAGAAGTGGAGAGAGGCCCTCAATTGGCCTCACAAGTCAATTAGAATCGTTTGGATTTGTTTCTGGTAGAATGAAAACAGGAACACCACCAAGGATAGATGGAAGAACAATTGACTATAGTAAACTTGAAGAAGACCTTGGAGAAAAAACAAACACAGGATTTAGTTATTTAAACAGAATAAATTTAAAAAAGCAAAGGTCCTGTTATATAGGATACACAAATGATGAAGTACATAAAATTCTAGAAAGNGGATTTGAAAAATCCCCAATGTTTCAAGGTCGNATTAAAGGAATTGGNCCAAGATACTGCCCATCTATTGAGGATAAAATAACCAGGTTTAAAGATAAAAATAGACACCAAATATTTTTTGAGCCAGAAGGCTGGGAAACTTGTGAGGTTTACGTAAACGGCTTTTCTACATCTTTACCTGAAANCGTTCAATATGAAGCCTTAAGAAAAATAAAAGGATTAGAAAATGTAAAAATGTTTAGACCTGGATACGCAATTGAATACGATTATTTNCCACCNACTCAGTTANAGCATAGCCTAGAAACAAAGTTANTTGAAAACCTATACTTTGCAGGNCAAATAAATGGGACAACTGGCTATGAAGANGCGGCCTGCCAGGGTTTAATGGCAGGAATAAACGCAAGTCTATCTATTGATAAAAAAGAGCCNTTAATCTTTAAAAGGAACGAGGCTTATATTGGCGTCTTAATTGATGATCTAATTACAAAAGGAACTGAAGANCCATACAGAATGTTTACTTCNAGAGCTGAATTTAGAATTATTTTAAGACAAGANAATGCNGATCTAAGATTAACACCTTTTGCTAAAAAAATAGGATCTGCCTGCGATGAGAGAAAAAAAATCTTCAAAGAAAAATTAAGTTACATCGAAAAACTTAGGCCCNTTATTCAAAANGNGAGCATTACACCAGATGAAATAAACGAANNTTTATTAAAAAAGGGAGAATCAAAAATTAGTCAAAAAACAAAAGCGTTTCAAATTTTATCCAGACCCAAAGTTCAAATAGAAGACCTTTTNCAAACANAGTTTTTTAAAGATTTTATTGAAAATAANGGGCAACACACTGAGGCAATAAAACAGGTTGAAATTGAAACTAAGTACAAAGGCTACATTGAAAAGGAGCAAATAAACGCAGAAAAACTTACTAGACTTGAAAAAATAAAGATACCTGATAATTTTAAATATGAAAAAGCCACATCAATATCTTCTGAGGGTAGACAAAAACTAAGCGAGGCAAAACCAAAAACCATTGGTCAGGCGTCAAGAATATCGGGCGTATCCCCATCTGACATAAGCGTGCTTCTCGTTCATCTTGGGAGATAATGTTCCACGTGGAACCATTTACTTAATTTATTGATTTACAATAATTTACCTNCTTATTTGTATAGGCACAACATGACTCTCTGAGCTAATGAGGTGAACAAAATATGTTCCCACAGAAAGACTAGATAAGTCAATAGAGTAGTGGCTTATTTCAGTTGATGGAAAAACATCTATGTAATTAACTACACGACCCAAATAATCCTTAATCAAAATTTTTGTGGTTTGATCTATATAAGTAAACACCAAATTAAGATTTCCAGAAGTTGGATTTGGGTAGACAGTAAATCTCTGATCAATATTAAGGTCAGATAAGTTGGTAATAGGGGGTGCCTCTGAGACCAATATATCTAAAGTGTGACACTCTAGCACATTTTCACTGTTTAAGGCTCCAACAATTATAGTTCCTTCAGNAATACCATAATCCCACAAAATTGCTATAGAGTTATCAAAGGCCGATGTCCATAAAACCTCGCCACCTGTAACACTCCATTCCAACTCATTTAAGNTTCCTGTTGAAAAAGAATACTGCGCAATCTCNCCCTCCTGTACATCTGTTGGNCCAAGTAATAAATCAGAATCAACCATTTCACAAGTGTCAAAATGAGCAATGATTGTCACAGGACCTGATACAGTAATATCAATAATTTGCAAAGAAGGGTCAGGGATAACTAAATCTCCCGAAATAACCTCCCAATAAAAATTAACCATCTCACCAGAAGAGGCCTCTAAATTAATTGGTATTCCGGTATAATATGTTCCGGTCCATGGTGTGTTAAATGGATCTAACTCAATACTATTAACATCGACATCCCCTTCACCTTCGATTAGTATTGTAAGACCAACAGCCTCAACATCATAACAGTCCTCCATACCACTTACTATAACATCAGAACATCTTGTTAAAATAAAGTCTCGTAACTCTTGAACGTTAGACTCCCACTCTGCAAGATTACCGCCCCAACGTTCAATTTGTCTTGGCATTTCTGGCTCTATAATATTAATTAAACTATCTAAGTGAGCAATCATAAAGTCACAAGAAAATAGTGAGTTCGACAAATCTGCATAGCGATTTATATAGTCNGCCTCAAATTCTGAATTTTCAAATAATGAATTTATAATTGGAACGTGCCCTTGACCCCCGGGGTTACCTAATTGCTCAGGATCACATGGGTCAGCTTCGGGCCCAGTATCAGGAATTCCAGTATAATTCACATAGTGACCAAAAGTAGCATCCATATCCCATAAAGCATATCTCCATTTCTTTTTATCNCCCTCAGGGTTTTTACCNCTCCACCAAGCNGTATTCCAGTTTAACCAATCCATCGCAACTACATAAGAGTTTAGTATAAAATAATCAATTAAACTTCCTGTATTATAAACTTCTTTTACATATTCATAATTAGCCTCAANAGTCATATCATTATCAACTATAAAGTCAACTAAATCGTCCCATTCCTGCTGTGTAGTGTTGTCACCAAATTCTGTCCATGTTCCTCCCCAAGTTTTTAAAAAATCAACATTTCCCTCACCTTGATCATAATAATATTCTAAAAAATCTAAATCATCAACCTTTTCCCTAACATCATAAACACCCCAATAATCTCCATTAACATAAACAATACAAGACTCATGAGTTCTTTCATCCATTCTCAAGTCCCCTATTTGTGATAGAGAATGCACATAAGAATCTCTTATATGGGCAGGGCTACCACCTGTAAATGGATAATTGTC
Organism: Flavobacteriales bacterium TMED113; assembly: GCA_002170235.1. GTDB lineage: Bacteria > Bacteroidota > Bacteroidia > Flavobacteriales > TMED113 > TMED113. The sequence goes on along the minus strand of NHFO01000017.1, from coordinate 5,153 downwards.
ATTTGCAGCACCTTTGAGAATTAATCTCTGAAACTCTTCTCTATCCTTAATATTAAATATTTGATTTCGTATAGCATAATTATATCCATGCTGATCACGGGTGATATAATCAAAACCCCTTTGCGCGTAAGCCCAAGAGTCATTACCATGCTCATTAAACTCTCCAACTGCTTCATCAATTTGGTTCCCATTAATATCAAACATTTCAAAAGAACCCATAGGTTTTATTTGATTCCCATTTAGCAAATTGTCAACCATATCTCCTGAAACTGAAATTACATACGTTGTGTGGTCCGAATTAATAAAATATGTGTTTGTTTCCACAAAACTTGGTAAGTTTTGACCAAACTTATCATATACAATTGCTCTTATAACNGTTGTTTCGTCAACTGAAATAGACTCACCCCCTTGAGAAACAGTTCCGTCTAAATCTATTTCGGCATATAAAAAGTCATTNTCGGTTGGCCAATCTCCATTTAATGAATAATATATTAATACACCTGTATCTTCTGTGCTAATAGAAACTTCTTGAGAGTTTCCATAAAAACCAGCCTCAATGTCAAATTGAGGAATAGTCGCATACCTGGGAGAGCCATTTTGATTACTGTTTCCAGGGGTTGGATTATTAAAAACCGACCAATTTGCATCTCCGTCATTTGTGCGCCCATAAGAGTTGTTTAATTGGGTTGGCGTTAAGTCTAAGTAATAAAGAANCTCTCCTAAATCATTAGAAATAACTAAGTACTCATTATATTTAGTTTGTGATAATTTAAAATTTGTATGAGGNCCATTACCTTCTTGACCCCCTGCATTCATAACATCCTGTCCTGATGCGTAAATAATTGCATGACTATAGGCTGGGACAACAAATGACTCTGTAAACTGCCATTTTATAGGATTATCTATTTTATCGCTCAAATAATAACCATTAAGATCAATTGGTGTGGCNCTGNTGTTATATAACTCAAACCAGTCTTCATAGTCCCCACAATCACTTCCATCATTATCACAGTTTGCCGCGCCATATTCATTGATAATAATACCAGTTATCTCAGAGTATAGGCAGGAGCCATTTTCAATTGTGGCGTCAGGATTATAATTATCTGCCTGCTGGCTTGTACATCCCTCAACCATAGGGCAAGATGTATTAATTAATCCAGGAGACGGGCACATCGAAAAATCCCAACCATTATCGAAACTTTGCCCATCAGGCAGTGACGCATAAGAAATATCTTCATATTGCGGCCCATAAGTTATATCAATGATTGTGTCGCCGTCAGGATTTATCCCTATGATTGTCTCTCCATTATTACTTAACTTTGCCCCAATATGCAAAGGACCTTGTTCTTCATCATTATCAAACCAAAGCACCAAAATACCCCCAGGTTGAATGGTAGTTGTCTCTGGGAATCCAGCTGGAATTGTGCTCCCTCCATTTAAGTCTCCAAAATAATACCCTGCAAGATCAATAGGTTGGTTAGATAAATTTATAATCTCCAAAAAGTCCTCTTCTTCATCAAAATCATCTAAACAACAAGTACCATTGTCAGCAAAAATCTCGTTAACTAAAATTTGAGAAGTTAAATTGAAAGGAAGTAGTAATAAAAAAAGTAAGTATATAATCTGTTTCATATTAAAAGTGATATCAAGACATTAAAGATACGAAAATTAAGAAATAATACTTTAATACACGCTTAACAATTGTTAAGTATTTAAAGATTAAGGGCTTAAGATGACATATAAGTTGAAAGCATATGAGTTATTGGGTTAGAAAATTATTATATTTATACAAATTGTTGAAACTATGATAATTACTACCACAGAAAACATTCCTAATCAAAATATTTCTGAAATATTAGGTGTNGCTAGAGGCAGCACGGTTAGGGCAAGAAATATCGGTCGCGATATATTTGCTGGCTTAAAAAACATAATTGGGGGAGAATTAAGTGAATACACAAAGCTTCAGGCTGACTCAAGGGAACAGGCTATTCAAAGAATGATAGAGGATGGANAAAAAATGGGCGCAGATGCGATAGTAAATGTAAGAATTTCAACTTCAGTTATAACTCAGGGTGCAGCAGAAATTCTTGCATATGGCACTGCTGTTAAAACAAATTAAAAAAATGAATCCAGACTTCAATTTTAGCCTATTTTTGTGGATTATTCTACTTGTTACATTCCTNTACTTAATTATCTCACAAATTAATAATAGAGATAAAGAAGATTTCGAAGATAGATCTAATTAAATAAACTTAAAAAATGAAAAAATTACTATTTGCAGTTTTTACTCTGCTTTCTATAACCGCCTCTTCTCAAGGAGGAAATCCAGAACTAATAATTGGCGAACAAAGAGTTGGGCCAGGGATTCTTTTTATTTTTGAGGGCGCAATCAAAGACCACGTAATGCCAAAGTCTATGCATTTGGCCGAAAATGAAACACATATTCACATTGAGGCAAGAGTTAATTGGGATACAAATAATATTCCTAAAGGTGCCGTGCCTGGTGGATTTATTCCATATCTCTATATTAACGCAAAAATTGTTAACGAAAAAACCGGTCTAAGTACTTTTATTGATCTTCTTCCGCATATCAACTTAATTGATAATTTTCATTATGCAAGAAACATTTCTCTTCCTGGATCAATTAATGATTTATACTCTGTAACTTTCAATGTCNTGTCGCCAACTAAAATGGATTTATCTTTGCACAAAGATTGGTTAAATAATTATGGGAATTCTCTAATGAGTGACCATAGNTTTACCTATAAAAGGGTCAATTTTAGAGATATTGCAAGGGCAAAAAGAAAATAATTTGTTTTGGCATAATATTTATGAACTACTTCACTAAAACTAATACATTTAAATAAATTATTATTATGAATAAATTATTACTATTATTCTTTGTCTCTATTTTAAGTTTCGGAAAAACTCTAATTATTAACAACAATATTGACCAAGCATTTGATGACTGTGAGGGTTTTGAAAATATAGAAATTATCGAAATTCACTCTGACTACAATGGCTACGGCACTTGCTGTTATGGCGGGGACAATGGATTTATTGACATCACAGTATCAGGTGGTTCGGGCAACTATACATACATTTGGTCAAATGGAGAAACAACTGAAGATCTTGTGGGTCTTGAAGCGGGAACATATTCAGTGATCATTAATGATGAAAATGGATGCGAAGGAACAATTGAAATTATGATAACNGAACCTGAAGAAATTACAATTTCTGAAGCTCATTCTTCTTATCACGGAGAATTTAATTATGGGGTTTCATGTAATGGAGCAACAGACGGCTTTATTGATATAACAGTAACTGGTGGTACGGGTAATTATACTTATTCATGGTCAAATGGTGCGTCTACTGAAGACCTTGGAGATATTGGAGCGGGATCTTACACTGTAACTGTAACTGATGAAAATGGTAGCTCAATATCAGCAGAAATTGTGCTTACTGAATCTCCTGAGGCTGTATTTAACATTTTAATTGACTCACAGGATGATAATAATGGTTTTGGTGTTTCATGCAATGGATCTAATGATGGCTACATTAGTTTCACTATTACGAGCGGAGAAGAATATGGTTGGGACTACTCTTTACAATCAAATGGGACAGAAATAATTAATGCAAATATTGATTTGAATTCAGGAATAATAGAGAATTTATCAGCTGGAGATTACGAAATTTTTTTTATTGACGAAAATGCATGTGCTACTGATTTATATCCTTTTACAATTACAGAACCTGACATTATGAGTATTTCAGAAAATCATTCAAATTACATGGACTATGGAGTGTCATGCAACGGCTCTTTTGATGGATTTATCGATATAACTGTCACAGGGGGCACGGGTAACTACACATATACGTGGTCTAATGGGGAAACCATAGAGGATCTTTCAAACATTGGGGCTGGCATATACACAGTTACTGTATCAGACAATAATGGTTGTACAGTATCAACTGAAGTTGAATTGACTGATCCAGATGAATTAATCATAAATAAAAGCACATCAGAATATGCTTGTGGATATAATGTGTCAGGATATGATTTAAACGATGGCTTTATTAATGTGACACCTATAGGTGGAACGGGCGAATACGTCTATCAATGGATAGGTCCTAATGATTTTAATAGTATGGATCAAAATATTACTAATCTTGAGGCTGGTGTTTACTTTCTTACAACAACGGATGAAAATAATTGTTCTGTCTCAATTCAAGTGGAAATTTTAGAACCTGTAGAGATGGAGATCACAGAATTTCACTCTGACTACTCAGGATATGGATTGTCGTGTAATGGTGAATCAGACGGATTTATTGATATAACAGTATCTGGAGGATGCCCCCCATATATATATGAATGGTCTAATGGGGAAACAACTGAAGATATTTCTAATTTAGAAGCAGGAGTATACTCTATTGTCGCAACAGACGAGAATGGCAACATAGCATCAATTGTAATAGAGCTTACAGAGCCAGAAACATTGAGTATTGCAGAAAATCACTCAAATTACACAGGATATGGGGTTTCGTGCAACGGCGAATTTGATGGATTTATTGATGTAACTGTCACGGGCGGTACTGGTACTTATACATATAATTGGAATAATGGTGCCTCCTCTAATGAAGACCTTACAGATTTAGCAGCTGGTATTTATTCTTTAATTGCTACTGATGAAAATGGGTGTTCTGATTCAATTGAGGTTGAATTAACTGAGCCCGAAATAATACAGTTTTCGGGAATACAATCAGATTATTTAGGTTTTGGCACTTCATGTAATGGTTCGTCAGATGGGTTTATTTACACAATGGTTTCAGGTGGTGCAGGAAACTATACATACAACTGGTCAAATGGTGAAACAACAGAGCACATTGACAATATAAATGCGGGAATCTATTCAGCTATAGTTACTGATGAGAATGGGTGTTCTGCTTCAATTGAAATAGAAATTACAGAACCAGAAGAAATAATAATCACTGAGATACATTCAAGTTACACAGGATATGGAGTGTCGTGTAATGAAGCGGCAGACGGATTTATCGATGTAACAGTTACTGGCGGTACTGGCTCCTATTCTTATAACTGGGATAATGGCGCCAATACTGAAGACCTTACCGATTTAGCAGCTGGTATTTACTCA
>NHFO01000016.1 GCA_002170235.1 Flavobacteriales bacterium TMED113 | reverse complement strand
TTCTGCCCATGTATTAAAAGTTTTAATTGGATTGTTTTTCATGATGGAGATTAGTTATAATTCAATAATTAAACCAATGGATGGTAAAAATTGGCCATAGGTATTTTCTATGTATAAGGGTTCATACAATCCATCCGTATTTTCAATTGGTAATCCTGATTCGTTTCTAACAACAGAGAGGTAAGGGCCAAGAGCTGCTACTTTATTATAAACATTTTCAATGTCTAAATAAAAATTCAATGTCCATTTTTTAAAATAATATTTCTTATCTATCCTAATGTCAAGTTGATGAAAAGAAGGATTTCGTAAAGAGTTTATATTGCTGTAATCCAAAACCCCTTGTCCGTTAACAGACCAAACGTCTGTTTGCATAGAAAGTTGCTCATTGTATGGAGTATACGGACTTCCACTTGTATATCTCCATTTTAAACCTATCTCCCAATTTCTTGAAAATTTCTTTGCAGCACATAAATTTATTATATGCCTTTGGTCCCAAGAAGATGATAAATAATTTGTGTTATTTTCATCGTTAGAAAATTGACTATACGAAAAAGTATAAGATAATAAACCATAAATTCCTTTGGTTAATTTTCTTTGAGCAAAAAATTCTAGCCCATAACTACGGCCATTTGAAGAAGATGTAACAGGCTCGTCGCCTATAACGCCAAAATCTGCACCTAAATTTGCTAAAGAAATCGAGTTTCTAACTAAATATGGATAGTTACTATATTTTTTATAAAATCCCTCAATACTTAATTTAGTGTTTGATTGAGTTATATACTCAAAACCTGAAACATAGTGTGTACATTGAATATATGATATATCATTTTCTTTATTAATTAAAACTCCTCCTTCCCTATATCCCATAACAGTGTAGGGCGGTAATTGATAATAAACTCCAGAGTTAATACTAAATTTTAAATTAGACTTTAAATAATATGATAATGAGGCTCTAGGGGAAAATTGATTAAAAATATTGGACATTGATTTATTATAATTGTTAAAATCCGTCCTAAAACCTAAAGATAACATTACTCTCTCATTAAAAAATTGATTAGTAAATTGTGTAAATAAAGCTGTTTTGAAAAAGTCTATGTTAGAATCATAGTTTATCTCCAAAATCTCCCCATTAGAATTACTTATTTTATTATAAGTTTCATTTAAATACTGCACATAATCAGTTCCCATTCCAATATTTAAGTCCCATCCCCATTTTTTTATTGTATACTCATATCTTAACTTATTTTCTATTTCCTGNGATGAATAATCTAAAATTAGATTTTCGTTATTTTCTATATTATCATCATACTTTACCGCAGTATTATTAAGATGGTTTCTACTTAAGACTATAGTATGAAATCCTCCTCCAGACATAAAATACCTATACCGGGAACCAATAGTATAATTCCACTGATCATTCACCGGTATATTATCTAAAATATATTGATTTCTATTTAATGTTTCTAAATCTTCTACACCTTCATTTGCTTCTTTATTTAATGAGAAATTATCAATAGCACCTAAACCAATTATAGTTAATTCACTTTGTTCACTTAATCTATTTAAATATTTAAATTGAACGTCGTTATATTCAGGAAGAAAAGGAAGTTGGAGGGCTTTAAACAAAAATTGCAAATAGGATCTTCTAGCAGAAAAAACAAAAGATGAATTTGAGCTTAATGGTCCATCAAATAATAATGCTAAGTCACTAGAGCCTAAAGTAAGATTTGAATTTAATTTATCTGGGTTACCTATTTTTTGTGAAAATTCAAAAATTGAACTTAAGGTGTTTCCTCTATTTGAAGGAAATCCACCAGATAAATAATCTACTGATTCAATTAAATCAACATTTAACATACCAACAGGTCCGCCAGATGANCCTTGAGTAGAAAAATGATTAATATTAGGNACTTCTATTCCATCTAAATAAAAAACATTTTCATTTGGAGCTCCCCCTCTTATTATTATATCGTTTCTAAAACTAGTACTAGATGCAACTCCTGGAAANGACTGAATAACTTTAGAAATNTCTCTGTTTCCCCCAGGACTTCTTTTTATTTCAGAGGCTCCAATATCTTTAATTGAAATAGGATTTTCTTTGGAGAATAAGGGCTCGGNNTTCAATTCAACTTCTTCTAAATTGCTTCCCGTTTGTTCCAATTCAATAATTTTATATATTGAACGAGATGGTGTTAACTTTAGCTCATATAAAGTTTCTGTTCTNTATCCAATAAAAGAAACTTGTAAATTATATATACCNGGTTTTAAGTTATTTATTTCNAATTCNCCTAATGANTCTGTTGATGAGCCAAGGCCTGACTCAATTATTGATACATTTGCAAATTCAANNGGNTGTCCAGTGTATCCATCGATTACCAGTCCACTAATATTGTTNTTTTGAGAAAAAATATTTACACAAAAAAATAATAAAATAATAATTTNTCTCATTGAAGNATATGTATTAAAATGAAGTNTTTTTATCAAATTCACCCAAATTAAATTCCGTAGTTTCTAAAATTAATTTAGCTTCTTTTAATTTTCCCGATTTAGTTAATACATATTGATTAGTTTGATCTGTGTTAATTTTATTAAATACATTTTTTATATCATAGCAATCATCAAANCTTTCTCCGTACCCGCCAATAAAACACAGGGANTCATCTCTGTTTCCATTTTTACTTGAAATCTTAATTAGAGCATCCATTCTTTTATCAATTTTGAANCATCGCTTAGTTTCAATAACAATATTTTCTCCNAAAACTTCAAATACATCATAATCAACAAAAGATACTCTAACTTCTTTGTCAAAGATGTTTCCAAACATTATTTCTGAATCATTAAAACTATGNTTCATTAATTCAGCATAATGAATTGGTGAAACTCCATAATTTCTGAAAACTGATAATGTGAATTTGTCAAGTAAAAACATTTTTACTTCATCTTGTGACATAGACTCAATATTTTTTGTGAATGAATCATTATATGCTTTATCATTAGCAGATATTAAATCTTTCTTTAAAGATTTAATATTTACACGATCTAAAATTGCCCCATAGTCTTTTACCAAACTAACTAAAGACCTATAAATCCATCTATTTTCTCCAGAAGGTAATTCAACTTGTATCCAGTTATTAGTGGCATCTGTTTTAAGAAAAACTTGACCTAAAACCGCTTGACCTACAATTGATGAAGATGTTGATGGCTTAAACCTAACATTAACTACTTCTTCTTCAATCTGAACATATTTTTGAGAAAAAATGAAGATAGATGGAAGTAACAAAAATAAAAATGTAAAATAAAAATATTTCATAAGTAAATAGTTTTGTTGGGCTAATATAACACATTTCCTTATCAATATTTATTTTGTATAGATTTTTAATGAAAATATTATACAAAATATTTTTTATGTAGTAAATTATTTTGTAAGTTTACAGCGGATTTAACTNCAATGTTAGCGCCAAATAAAAATTAAATACTACTATTATGAAAATAAAACTACTCTTTATATTTAGCTTAGCCTCTTTTATTTCTTGGGGACAATGTACNACAACTGATGCAACNGACTGTGAATGNATGGAACAAGGTGAAATTGACTGTGATTTACTTCCAGATATTCAAGCCTCTTGGTACGGCATTTTAACATATGCTGATGGCCCTAGCGAATANCCTCAAGAAGGAGCTGGAGCTAACAATGGAAGACTTCGTATAAGCGTTTCCACACCAAATACAGGATATGGACCATTAACTGTTAGGGGAATCGATGATGAAGGTTACGCATATTTTTTATGTGATGATGACACAATTCAGGTTCAAACAAACGGCTCAATTGGAAACTTTTACTGTGATAACTCTGACGAGCCAGCTAAACATTTAGCAATACAAAGAATATATCATAGAAACGCAGATGGGTCAATGGGCTACTGGGATAGATTTGCGGGAACAATGACATACCACCCAACACATGGTCACATGCATTCGGATGAATGGGGCGTATTCACATTAAGAGTGCAAGACCCTAATGATCCAAATCCACTTAATTGGCCTATTGTTAGTGATGGGGCTAAAATGGGCTTTTGTCTAATGGACTATAACGACTGCGGTGACAATGCCGCCTACGGTCATTGTAGAGACGAAAATAGATACTCTCAACAATATCTNGAAGATTANCCAGAAGTTGCNGCACAAGGGTTTGANGGAGGNACNATTTTAACTGANAATAGTGACTTTCCTAATAACGGACTAGGTGGACAAAACTATGGCTGTAGTGTAATTGAGCAAGGTATTACAGTAGGTTGGACTGATATATACAGCGAGTATCTGGATGATCAGTGGATTGATATAGACCCAAGTTTATGCAATGGTGAATACTGGATTGTGGGTGAAATAGATAGAAATAATTTTTATTTGGAATCAAATAAAGATAACAACTGGACTGCTGTCCCAGTAACACTAACACAACAATTAGATTCACAAAATTTTGAAGTAGAAATTCTTACAAACAGTGCACCTGTATTGTGTGAAGGAGAGTCAATTACCCTTACCTCCTCTATTAATAATCCAACAATGACATACTCATGGTCAAATGGAATGACTGGCCCAAGTATTGAAGTGTCAGAAACTGGTACATATTATGTAGAAGTTACTAGTGAGTGTGGAAGTAGTACATCNGAAGCTATTGAAATTACATCGACATACGTTTCAATGCCTTCTTCTTCTAACATTAATGTCGATGAGGGAGAATATGCAATACTAAATGCATCAGGATCTGGAGACATCTATTGGACTGATGGTAACGGCACAGTTTTAGGAGATGGAGAAACGTTCGTAACTCCCGCAATATATGAATCTACTTCTTTCTTTGTTTACCAAGAAGAAGAAATTATTCCTGCTCCAGAATTGTTAAGCACTGGTGAAGTTGATCACTTATGCAGTGGTGGCGGAAGTTGCGACTATAGTGGAACAGTATATAATGGTGGGTTAAGATTTGAAGTTTTAAATGAACTTACTTTAAATTCGGTTAAAGTATATGCAGGATTTGATGGCGAAAGAGAGTTTCAACTTAGAAACACATCGCTTGACATGATATATGAGTCAACTACAGTAAATATACCTGAAAGTGAAGACAATGGTTATACTGTAGATTTAAATTGGACAATTCCAGCAGGTGAGTATATAATCACAACTGACTCAGATGTTAACANTACTAACTTTGGTGATAATAATCCAATGNTAAAAAGAACTACTGATGAACTAGCTAGTTTTCCTCACATTATTGATGGAATTATAAGCATCAATGAAGGCTATTATAATAGTGAAGGAAATAATATAGATGGCGCAGGATTTAGCACAGCATACTACTACTACTTTTACGACTGGAAAATCAATAACGACTGGCAAATTGGTGGAATAACNTGTGAGAGTGATTTATTAGAAGTTGAAGTNAATGTAAATGAAAACAATTCAAATTTAAATGAGATTAATGAATTAGAATTTACATTATTCCCAAATCCAGCTTCTAACAAATTAGAAATTCAAGCTGAAGAAGTAAACGATAACGTAAGTATTACTTTATTTAATAACTTAGGGGAAGAGGTAGAAATGCTATTCAACGGATACTTAAACAAAACCTTAAGTATTGATATAGCTAATTACCCTAAAGGTATTTACTTCATCGAAATGAAATCGAAAAATAGCACNAAGATTCAACATATTTTATTTAACTAAATACTAAAGCCCTCTTAAAAGAGGGCTTTTTTTATTTAATATGATTCGNTATTTTTTTATTCTAATTCTACCANTATTTACTTTAGGGCAATCAAANTGGGTTATTTTTGACTCAGAAAATTCTCCTTTNCCATATAACCAAATAAATGATTTACATTTAGATTTAGAAAATAATTTAATAATTGGAACAGAGTATGGTGCNGCAAAATTAAATTCNAATCTAAATTGGGAANTATTTTTTNACGAAGGTAAAAATACAGGGCTTNGTAGTAATATTATAAAGTATATTAATACTGATTTAAACAATAATATATGGTTTTGTAGCCCTGATGGGGCATCTGTTCTCAATACTGACTATACATATTCATATATAAATTCAAATAATTCTAATCTACCCAGTAATTACATAAAATCCTTATTTTTTGAAAATTCTAATAAAACATGGATAGGTACAACNAGTGGNCTAGTTTTANTTGAAAATAATAATTGGAACGTATTTGATTTTATAGGTATAACAAACATTACATCTAATCATATTACTAAAATTCTTAAACACCCAAGCAATGAAACAGTATTTTTTGGAACTTTAAATGGTGGTTTAGTTACATATAATAATGATTTTACATTTTATAATAATGATAATTCACAATTATTAGGCAATACTATAAAAGACCTCTGTTTTGACGAAAATGAAAATCTAATTATGACTACCCCTTTTGCTGGCTTAGGAGTTTGGTCAAGCACTAATTTTTGGACATGGCTTAACTCTCAAACTAATCCTTCATTACCCTTTTTCATAAATAGTTTAGATGAGCTAGTTATTGATAATGAAAACAATATTTGGTTAATTACAATGGAAAATGGGGTGGTAAAATATGCTAATAATAACTGGACTTTTTATAATAGTCAAAATACAAATCTACCCGAAGACGAGATAAACTGTATAGAATTTGACAAAATAAATAATAAATTATGGTTAGGAACTGAAACTTCAGGAATTGCTTATACAGACCTAAATAATATTAACTCTTTTGAAAATATTATCAATCAAATTAATCTGAAATACTCATTCAGTAATTCAAATTTAACTATAGAAAGCTCTGTAGAAACAAATATAAATATACTTGACAGCGCAGGATCAATAATTAAATCAATTGAATTACTAAAAGGTTTAAATATTGTAGATATTAATAATCTTGACTCAGGATTATATTTTATTTATAACCCAGAATTTAATAACCATTTATACCAAATAATAAAAATCTAAATTTATTAATTAGATGACTGAGGTTTGTACCCATCATTATTTCCAGATGACTGTGGTGCATATCCGTCATTATTTCCAGATGACTGTGGTGCATACGCATCATTATTAAATGATGTTTTTGGAACAGTTTTTTCTATATCGTATGTATTATTATTTTTATCAATAACAACTTCTTCAACTGCCTCTAAGTTATCAACCTCAACTGAATCAGTAGTGTCCAAAGTTTCACTTAATGTATCTTCAACAGATTCAGTTTTAGTGTCTCCACTACTTAAAAAATAAAATACAACAGCACCTAATGCTAATAAAATAAATAATCTTCTTGGTCCCATTGCTGATTTTTGTTCTTCACTCATAATATAATTTTTTTCTAAAATAGAAATTTATAATTAATTGACATGATAATCATTAGAAATAATTTCAATGATTTGAATGATAGATCTGTTTACGATATAATAATAACTATTTTTACCTTCCTTTTTTGAATTAATAACGCCATGTTTTTTTAAAATACCTAAATGAAGAGAGACTACTGGTTGGTCGATATTTAAAAGAGTGTGGATTTGACTCACAGAAAGCGATTCATTTTCAAATATTAGTCTTATAACTTTAATTCTAATTGGATGAGCAACTGATTTTAAGAGACTAGCTATTTTTATACTTTTTTCTTGCATATCAACTTATTTTTTTTCTCAATCTAGCGACAGGGAAATTCATTTGCTCTCTGTACTTAGCGACAGTCCTTCTTGCTATTTTATAACCCTTTTTATTTAATTCATCTACTAATTTCTGATCATTTAATGGTTTTTGTGAATCCTCACTTTTAATTAGATCAGTAATAATATTTTTTACCTCTTTAACAGAAATATTTTCACCATCACTTTTGGCAATAGATTCCGAAAAAAAATGTCTTAGAGAAAATGTACCATAAGGTGTATCAACATATTTACTATTTACCACTCTAGAAATAGTGGAAATATCTAAGTTTGTTTTTTCAGCTACATCTTTTAAAATCATAGGCTTTAAATCACTTTCATCTCCAAATAAAAAATATTCTTTTTGGATATCAAGAATGGTTGACATTGTTAATATAAGCGTTTGTTGGCGTTGGTAAATAGCGTTTATAAACCATCTTGCAGAATCTAATTTTTGCTTTGTGAATAATAAAGCTTCTTTTTGTGATTTACTTATGTTTCCTTTTTTTTCTTTATTTAAAAGTAGTAAATCCGAAAAATCCTTGTTAATTCTTAATGATGGTGCATTTCTTGCGTTTAATGTAAATGCAACTTTTTCATCCTCTATTTGAATAGTAAAATCAGGGATNATCCTTTGAATATATTTTGCTGTATCCACACCACCACCTGGTTTTGGATTTAATTTTTCTATTTCACTTATTGCTGATTTTAACTGATTTGTGTTAAACTTTAAACTATCACANATTTTTGAAAAATGTTTATTGGTAAATTCAATGAATTTTTTTTGTAAAACNAAAATAGCTCTTTCTACATTCTCCGTTTTCTCTTTTCGATTTAATTGAATCATTAAACATTCTTTTAAATCTATAGCACCTATGCCAGGAGGGTCAAATGTTTGTACAATATCTAAAACTTGTTGAATTTCATTTAAAGTGCAGACTAAATTCTTTGAAAAAACTAAATCATCTGCAATGGCTTGAGTATCTCTGGTTAAATACCCATCATCATTAATACAGCCAATTATAAAATTTCCTATTTCANAATCTTTATCATTTAATTTATNTTCACCTAATTGTTTCTGTAAAGANTCAAANAGACTCTCACCTCCACTAAATGGTATTTCTTTTACTTCTTGATCTAGATAGCCACTATTCTGAGAATACAATTTATATTGCGGTATTTCATCATCACTTATATACTGATCTAAGTCAGCATCTCTACTTTCATATAAATTATCTTCATCATTAGGCTCAGATTTTGAATCATAATCATAATCATTTAATTCATCTACTTCATTTTTGTTTTCTAATGCAGGGTTTATCTCTATCTCCTGATCAATTCTATTTTCTAGCTCAAGAGTAGATAGTTGAATTAACTTCATTAACTTAATTTGCTGAGGAGATAGCTTTTGAAGTAATTTTTGATTTAATGATTGCTTATTCATAATAATGTTAAAATTCTACATTATTAGGCGTCCTAGGAAATGGAATGACATCTCGAATATTTTGCATNCCTGTTATAAATTGAACAAGTCTTTCAAGNCCTAAACCAAAACCACTATGAGGAGTTGTTCCAAATTTNCTGGTATCTAAATACCACCATAATTCTTCTTTTGGAATATCCATTTCATTCATTCTTTGCATTAAGTAATCTAACCTTTCTTCTCTTTGAGACCCGCCTATAACTTCTCCAATTCCNGGCATTAAAACATCCATTGCCCTAACAGTTTCACCGTCATCATTTTGCCTCATATAAAAAGCTTTTATTTTTTTTGGGTAGTCTGTAATGACAACAGGTTTTTTAAATACCTTTTCAACCAAATATTTTTCATGCTCCGATTGAAAATCAACACCCCACTCATCAATTTGGTAAACAAATTTTCCTTTTTTATTTTTTTTTGAACTTTTTAAAATTTTAAATGCTTCATTATATGTAATNATTTCAAAATTGTTNTTTACCACAAATGTTAATTTTTCAACTAAATCCATTTCATCACGCTCNTCTTTTTTTAATTGNGATTGTCTCTTGATAAAACTTTTATTCAAAAACTCAATATCTACCTTATAGTTTTTTAAAACATAATTAATTACATGCTTTAATAAAGACTGAGCTAGATTTATATTTTGATCTAAATCACAAAAAGCAATTTCAGGTTCAATCATCCAAAATTCAGCAAGATGTCTAGATGTATTAGAGTTTTCTGCTCTAAAAGTTGGNCCAAAAGTATATACCTTTCCNAGACCAAGTGAGACTAGCTCTGCTTCTAATTGTCCTGANACAGTTAAATGAGTTTTTTTACCAAAAAAATCAGNAGAAAAATCTTTTTCTCCCTCTGGCAAAGTAGTAACTCTAAACATTTCACCCGCTCCTTCTGCATCAGATTGAGTAATAATNGGGGTGTTAATATAATAAAAACCTTGAGTATGAAAAAAGTTGTGAATTGAATAACTAATTGCGTGTCGTAGCCTAAAAATAGAACTAAAAGTTTTTGTTCTAGATCTAATATGTGCATTTTCTCTTAAAAACTCAAATGAGTGNGCTTTTGGTTGTAAAGGATATTCTTCTGGATTGGCTAATCCAATAAATTTTATTTCTAAAGGAGATAACTCAAAACTCTGACCCGATCCACTAGATTTAACTAACGATGCAATTAATTGTAAGCTACTTCCTGTATTTATTTTTTTTAAATGGTCNTCAAAAACATTTGTATCAAAAACAATTTGAATATCTTCAAAACAAGAGCCATCATTTAAAGATATGAANGTTACATTTTTACTAGCTCTTTTAGTTCTAACCCATCCTGACACAAGATACTTTGCATCTAATTTCTGAACATTAAATAATTCTTTAATTGAAACTTTTTCCATTTGNAAATGAAATTTATTAAAAACAAATTTAAATATTAAAAGAGAATAGAGCTAACTTTTAAGAATTCTATTTTTTTGTTTTATTTTTACATTATATTAAGTTCAATAATTAAATGCAAGATTTTCTATCTAAAATATCAAGTCCNAAAGATTTAAGAAAACTTAAAAAAAAGGATCTCCAAGAAGTAGTAAATGANCTAAGGANCTTTATTATTGACTCCGTCTCTGAAAATGGAGGTCATTTTGGCGCTAGTCTAGGAGTAGTTGAGTTAACAGTCGCATTACACTATGTATTTAATACACCCCAAGACTTATTGGTATGGGATGTTGGCCATCAAGCATATGGACATAAAATTCTTACAGGAAGAAAAAAAAGATTTAACACTAATAGAAAACTTAAAGGTCTTAGCGGTTTCCCAAAAAGATCAGAGAGTGAGTATGACACATTTGGAGTTGGACACTCATCAACATCTATTGGGGCTGCCTTGGGTATGGCAATTGCATCAAAGCTGAAAAAACAAAAAAAACAACATATTGCTGTAATTGGAGATGGGGCAATTGGGGGAGGAATGGCATTCGAAGCACTTAATCACGCAGGTATAGAAAACTCAAATATCTTAATAATACTCAATGATAACTGCATGTCTATTGACCCAAATGTAGGAGCATTAAAAGATTACTTATTAAAGATTAGTACATCCAAACTATATAACAATGCGAAAAATGAAATATGGGATTTACTAAGTAGTTTTAGTCAATTTGGAAATAACGCAAAAAAAATTGTTAAAAGAGTAGAGAAATCAATAAAATCAACTCTTTTAAATGATAGTAATTTTTTTGAATCATTAAACTTTAGGTACTTTGGACCTGTTGATGGTCATAATATTGAAAAATTAGTTAAAACACTTGAAAAATTAAAAAAAATAAAAGGCCCGAAAATTTTACATTGCTTAACTGTTAAAGGTAAAGGTTATAAATTAGCAGAAAAAAATCAAACAAAATGGCACGCCCCTGGTATTTTTGATAAAGAATCTGGAAAAGTCATAAAAAATAAAAATTCCGTTAAAAAATATCAAGAAATATTTGGTGAGACAATCGTTGAACTAGCAAAGAAAAATAAAAAAATCATTGGCATTACTCCTGCTATGCCCTCAGGATCATCATTGAAAATTATGATGGAAAAAATACCATCACGATCNTTTGATGTAGGAATTGCAGAACAACATGCTGTAACCTTTGCTGCAGGTTTAGCTACACAAGGAATGATTCCATTTTGTAATATATATTCTACATTTTTACAAAGGGCATATGATCAAATTATTCATGATGTCGCTATACAAAAGTTACCTGTTATTTTTTGCATAGATAGAGCTGGGTTAGTAGGGCCAGACGGGCACACCCATCAAGGAGCTTTTGATATAGCATATATGAGATGTATTCCTAATATTATTATCTCTGCACCAATGAATGAGATTGATCTGAGAAACTTAATGTACACAGCTCAATTACAAAAAAAATATCCTTTTTCAATTAGATACCCAAGAGGAAAGGCTGNTGGGTTAAATTCTACAGAAAAATTTAAGAAATTAACAATAGGAAAGGGAAGGGAATTAAGCAAAGGAAAAAAAATCGCTTGTATTAGTATTGGTCACATTGGAAACGAAGTTCAAAGAGTTATAAAGAAGTTTGATGATGAAAATATTAAAGTTGGCCATTATAATTTAATATTTATTAAACCACTTGATGAGTCTCTATTAGATAAAATCTCAAAATTATATAAACATATAATCACCATTGAAGATGGGTGTATTGCTGGTGGTGCGGGAACAGCAATTCTTGAACATCTTTCTTCAAAAGGAATACATAAAAACATTATTAGATTAGGTATACCTGATAAATTTATTCCCCATGGCACACAAAAAGAACAACAAAANATATCTGGAATTGATAATTATTCAATTGAAGAAACTATACGTAATTTATTATAANTTGAAATTTTCCATAAAATTAATTGAATAATCTCCTTTTATAAAGGATTCATTCTTCATCAATTTTAAATGAAATGGTATAGTTGTTTTTACTCCCTCAATGACAAATTCACTTAAAGCTCTATACATCTTAGCAATTGCTTCCTCTCTAGTTTGAGCAACNGTAATTAGTTTAGCAATCATAGAATCATAATATGGCGGAATAATATATCCACTGTAAACATGAGTGTCTGTTCTNACTCCGTGACCGCCTGGTAAATATAAATTAGTTATTTTTCCAGGAGATGGCATAAAATTATTGTAAGGGTCTTCTGCATTTATTCTACACTCAATAGCATGCAGATCCGGGGTGTAATTTTTTCCTGATATTTTAATACCAGCAGCAACTTTTATTTGTTCTCTAATAAGATCATAATTTATAACTTCTTCCGTGACTGGNTGCTCAACCTGGATTCTAGTATTCATTTCCATAAAATAAAAATTTCTATTTTTATCTACTAAAAACTCTATAGTACCAACTCCTTCATATTTTACAGCTTCACCTGCTTTAATTGCAGCTTTACCCATATCATCCCTTAATTTTTTAGTCATAAAGGGTGAGGGTGCTTCTTCTAATAATTTTTGATGNCTTCTTTGTATTGAACAATCTCTTTCAGATAAGTGACAAACTCTTCCTTTGCTATCACCTATAATTTGAATCTCTATGTGCCTTGGCTCTACTAATAATTTCTCCATATACATATCATCATTTCCAAAACCTGCAAATGCTTCTTTCTTAGCACTATTCCAAGCNGATGATAATTCAGTAGATTTTTTTACGATTCTCATTCCTTTTCCTCCACCTCCAGCACTAGCTTTAATCATTACTGGATAACCTATCTGCTTTGCAGTTTTTTTTGCTTCTTCTAATGTTTCAATTATTCCATCAGAACCAGGAATAACAGGTACTCCAGCTTTTTTCATCGTAGATTTTGCATTTGCTTTATCTCCCATGTTTTTAATCATGTCTGANCTAGCTCCTATAAATTTTATATTATTTTCTANGCAAATTTTTGAGAACTGTTCATTTTCAGACAAAAAACCGTAACCCGGATGNATTGCGTCAGCATTTGTAATTTCAGCTGCAGAAATAATATTAGGAATCTTCAAATACGAATCTGCACCACTTGGAGGACCTATACACACTGCTTCATCAGCGAAATTCACATGTAAGCTATCTTTATCTGCCTCAGAATAAACCGCTACTGTTTTTATACCCATTTCTTTACAAGTTCTGAGNACNCTTAATGCAATTTCACCTCTATTTGCTATTAATATTTTTTTAAACATAGATAAGTATTTAAGAAGGGTCTATCAAAAAAAGTGGTTGATTATATTCTACGGGTGACATATCATCAACTAAAACTTTTACAATTNTACCTGATACTTCAGATTCAATTTCATTAAATAATTTCATTGCTTCAATTATACATAATACGGAACCCTCTGAAACAGTGTCACCAACATTTACAAATGCATCTTTATCAGGGGAAGGTCTACGGTAAAAAGTTCCNATAATTGGTGCTTTAAACGTAATATAATTNTCNGAGGTTTCTTTTTCTTGATTAACAGATTGATTATTCTCTTCCGNNACTTGTTTAACTGGCTCNATTGTTTGTATAGAAGGAGCAACAGGCTGAACTTGAACAGGCTGAGCTTGTACAGGGGGTAAATATTGATTATGGATTACTTCAGGAACAACTGTTTTGCCTTTTGGAGGTGACTTAATTGAGAGCTTGACATCGCCGATTTCTAAATCAACCTCTGTAGCGCCAGATTTCGCTACAAATTTAATTAATTCTTGTATTTGTCTTAAATTCATTTTTTAAATTTTTTATTGAAAATATGATAAAAAAAGAAATAAACTATAAGAAAAGTTGTTTTTTTATCAAAAAAATTAATATTTATCTATAAAAATGCTTTAGAAAGTAAAAAAACATTATATAAGCAATGATTTTTTATAAAAAGATTGATTTTTTATGTTCTTATGATGAATAACCCCACTTAAGATAAATTGCACCCCATGTAAATCCCCCTCCAAAGGCCGCCAAAATAATATTATCATTTTTTNTCAACTTTTTTTCCCANTCCCATAAACATAAAGGAATAGTTCCAGCAGTTGTGTTCCCATACTTTTGGATATTTATCATAACCTTTTCATCATTTATACCCATTCTTCTAGCTGTAGCATCAATAATACGCAAATTTGCTTGATGCGGAACAAGCCAAGCAATATCTTCAGATGATAATTTGTTTTTCTCCATAATTTCTGCAGCAACATCTGCCATCCTACTTACGGCNAATTTAAACACTACTTTTCCATCTTGATGAACATAATGTTGTTTGTTTTTTACAGTTTCAAATGATGGTGGATTTAAAGATCCTCCTGCATTCATTTTTAGGTATTCCTTGCCNGATCCNTCAACTTTTAATACNGCATCTTTAATTCCCAANTCNTCTGTGGTTGGCTCTAATAAAACTGCTCCTGCTCCATCACCAAAAATTACACATGTTTGTCTATCTTCATAGTCTATTATAGAAGACATTTTATCCGAGCCAATAACTACTACTTTTTTACAAAATCCAGATTCAATGTAAGACGACCCTGTTTTAAGAGCAAACAAAAATCCAGAACATGCTGCAGAAACATCAAACCCAAACGCATTTGTGGCTCCTACTGAATCAGCAATTATGCATGCGGTAGCCGGAAAAACCATATCAGGAGTGACCGTAGCGCATATAATTAAATCAATTTCAGAAGCTGCTGTATTTGTTTTTTTCAATAAACTTTTAACAGCCATAGAAGACATATNAGCAGTTGCTTTTTCTGGATCTTTGAGTATTCTTCTTTCTTTTATACCTGTTCTAGTAGTTATCCATTCATCAGATGTATCTACCATTTTTGATAATTCTTGATTGGTTAACCTATCCTTGGGCACCCANCCAGATACACCNGAAATAACAGCAGAAATTTTAGCACACATAAAAATTCATTTTATAATGCTAATAAAGTTAAAATTTAATAAATATGAAAATAATTATTCTGAAAATAATTTTCCTTTGTAGTAAGTTTTGCCCTCATGCTGATAAGCGCGATGAAAGACATGAGCTTCTCCAGTATTTTTGCACACAGAAACAACTTCTTCTTTTGCTTTATAATGAGTTCGTCTCTTGTTTTTTCGAGTTTTAGAAATTCTTCTTTTTGGATGCGCCATTTTATTTGTTTTTTATTTTGTTTTTGTAATCTTTTAAAATTTTTGAAGACATTAATTGTCCAGTTGTTTTAANTTGAAATTTCTCTAAATTTTTTAATACATTAGAGTTGCATTCATTAATATTATGCTTTCTTGTGGTTGGTATTAACAAAAAGCAAGTTTCTTGTAAAAGTTTTTTTAGATTAAAATCTGTAGTCTTAGAAGATACAAAAATTATATTCTCATCTTGTGAGTTTATATTCCTTTCCTGAACCTTTAAATAAAACAACTCTTTTTCATTTAATTTAATTTTCAAATCATCTCCACATCTNTCACACACAGTTAAAATAAATCCGTTTACTTTTATNTCTAAATTCCAAAAAGTTTGCTTTCTTTCGCAAGAAACCTTTACATTTAACAAACAACTTTCAATTAGAACATCTCCAATAAATTCAAAGAACTCTTCATCGAGTATAAATTCTTTACTCAATTTTTTTCCCAACTTATCAGGAAGACCTATAACAAATCTCTTATCCCCCATATTTAAAAAATTGGAAGCACAAATATATAATATTTTTTATTATCAATTTAATAATTATCTATTATCTAANATTTCTAACCCTAATTTTATTGCATAAAAAAANGAATTACAATTTACAACGCCCTTGTTTACAATGTCATAAGCAGGCCCGTGATCAGGAGAAACTCTAATAATTGGTAATCCAGCAGTATAATTTGCGCCACCAAATTCAGACGATAACATTTTAAATGGTATTAAACCTTGATCATGGTACATAGATAAAATAGCATCAAAATTTTTATATTCTTTTTTCGCAAAAAAGGCATCNGCTGAAAATGGACCAAAAACATTTAATCCCTCAAGTTTCTTTTGTTTAATTGCGGGCATAATCACATCAATCTCTTCTTTACCAATTAAACCATTATCTCCAGTATGAGGATTTAGACCTAAAACAGCTAATTTAGGATACATTATATTAAAATCATTTTCTAATGAGCGAGCTAGAATATCTAATTTATTAGAAATATTATTAATGCTAATTTTTGAAGATATTAATTTAATCGGAGTGTGGTTAGTTAAAGTAGCTAATTTTATTTTATTTGAAACTAATAGCATTAAATTTTGTGAAACAACACATTTATCCCTTAAATATTCAGTGTGGCCAACAAAAGGCTGCTTTACATTACTTTTACACAAAGGCATTGTAATTAAAATATCTATTTTACCCTCTAAAGCGAAGTTAGTAGCGCAATCTAGAGATGAGTATGCAGCATTACCAGAATAAGGTGTTATCTCACCCGGATTTATTTTAAAATCATCTTCAAGGCAATTAAAAACATTTATTTTATTTTTTTTTATATCAGAAATATTGGAGATTAAATTAAATCTTAATAAGTGCTCATTGTTTTTATCATAAAAAGACAAGAGCTTCATTGAACCGAAAAAAACAATTAAAACATCTAAATCTAAAATTCTATTAATGGATTTTATTAGAATTTCAGAACCTACGCCATTTGTATCTCCACAGCTAATACCAATTATAGGTAACTTTAACATTATTNNTTATAGTTTTTAATAAATTCACATAATAANCGNACACCNGCTCCTGTNCCACCTTTTTGNCTTAAAAAGTATGGTTTTTTNAAATAAGCTACNCCAGCAATATCTAAATGAATCCACGGNTAAGCTGNCTTTTCTTTTTCCTTNGTAAAATGCTCTAAAAATTTNCCNGCGGTTATATGNCCAGCTTCAGCAGAGCCTATATTTTTTAAATCTGCTATATCAGATTCTAATTCTAATCTATATTCTTCCCAAAANGGNTGTAAAGCNATTCTTTCATTGATATTTAGACCNGCATCTTCNAAAATCTTAATTGTTTCGTTTGACGCATTTCCCATTGCNGCAATACCATATTTACCNACNGCTCTAGCTGCAGAACCTGTAAGNGTNGCTAAATCNATGACTAGCTTAGGATTAAAACGCTTAGCATAATGTAAGGCGTCTGCCAAAATCATTCTTCCCTCTGCATCTGTGTTTAATACCTCAACTGTAGATCCATTCATCATTTTAACAACATCACCTGGCACATAAGCATTTCCCCCAGGTCTATTTTCAACTGCCGGTATTAATCCAATTAAACTAACATTTATTTTCATTTTGGCAATAGCATAAATTGCGCCAACAACAGCAGCNGCACCAGCCATATCACACTTCATCATATCCATAGAATTTGCGGTTGGCTTTAAACTCAGGCCGCCTGTATCATACATTACCCCTTTACCAACTAAAATTATTGGTTTTGAGGATTTAGAGTTAGGGTGCTTGTAAGTAAGTATATTAAAATTTGAAGGATTAACAGAACCTTTATTTACGGATAGTACACCACCCATTTCTAAATCTNTAATTTTTTTTTCANTTAAAGTTTCTAACTTAAAGAAACTTTTTTTACTATACTTTTTTATTTCCTTTGCTAATTGATCGGCCGTTAAAAAGGATAATGGCTCGTTTACCAAGTCTCTTGCAATAAAAACTCCCTCAATCATTGATTTATTGATTAGTTCAGGATTTTGATAAGTTATTTTTAAAATCGAGGATTTCTTTGATTTATATTTTTCAAACTTATAATTTAATAACAGAATTGACTCCACAAAAATAGTATATAAATTACTTTTTTTAATTTGATTATATATGTTTACTTCTTTTGATAAATCTGAACTTAGAATTTGATTATATATTTTAAGTGCCTTTTCTCTCATTTTAAGAGAGCTATTTTCCCCTACAACATAATAAACTAAATCATTATTACAAGGCTTTAAATTTGATTTATCAACTATATATATTTTTATCATAATAAAAGATTTTATTTTTTATAATTTTAATGTGAATTTATTAATTACAAATATAAAATTTATGTTCACAGGAATTGTACAAAAAATTGGGNNAATAGAAAAATTAAAAAAAAAGGCTGACTCAATTGATTTTCATATTAGCACACCAATGGCAAATGATTTAACAATTGGGCAAAGCATTTCTCATAATGGTATTTGTTTAACTTTAACTGAGTCAAATAGTGATAATTATAAAATAACAGCTGTTGACGAAACCATTCAGAAAACAACAATTAAAAACTGGAAACAAGGTGATTTTGTTAATTTGGAAAAAAGCTTAGTATATGGGGATGCAATGGATGGGCACATTGTACAAGGGCATGTAGACTGCACTGCTACATGTTCAAAAATTTTGAAAAAAGAAGCCGGGTACTACTTTTCTTTTAAATATCCTCAAAAATTTCAAGACTTGATTTATCAAAAAGGTTCAATATCAATAAACGGTGTTAGTTTAACTATTTCTAGTATNATTGATCAAAAAATTGAATTTGAAGTTGCAATTATTCCACACACCTTCATTAACACAACATTTAAATATATTAAAGTTAATGATTTGGTTAATTTAGAATTCGATCCACTTGCAAAACAAATAAAACGTCAAATTAGTCTTTTAAAATTGTAATATAACCCTTATAAGTTTCTTTTTGATTTTGAGTGTTATTAAAAACATCTAATACATAATAATAAATACCATCTGAAGCAATAGTTGCATCCTCACTTTCTGAGTAATCAATAACGAAACTATCAAAATTTATTTCACCATCCCACCAAGAACCATTAATTCCATAATTATTTCCTATATATACTACGCTTCCCCACCTGTTAAAAACAGTCAACAAGCTATTTGAATATATTTCAGGGTCTAATCCATCAATAATAAATAGATCATTTACATCATCTCCGTTTGGAGTAATAACATTAGGNAAGACAAGTTCACAAGAAAAACCNATTTGAACAACNGAGCTAATCTCACAAGCAGAATATTCAAAAATATATATTCCATATTCTGGAACAGTTACTACAGTTTGTGGCGAAAATGGGTCTTCAAAAATNGCGCCTGGCTCNCCAAATATTTGGTTCCANGGCCCTCCNTTTTCAGCTTCAGTATATGCGACTAAATCTGCTTCAAAAATACAATCTTGATGATCTGGAGCTAGNATAAATGGTTCATCTGGGGCAAAAGTTACTGTTGTTAAATCACTAGATTCACAAGCNGTAAACATAAATTGATAAGTNCCATATTGAGTTACAGTAACATTCGTATTTGCACTTCCTGAATCACTAAAAACAGCAATACCCCCAACAGGACTACTGAGAGTTGACCAACCATCAATAGGTCCAGAGCTAATAGCTTCTAGTGTTGTCTCAAAATCACAAAAAATTATATCCTGATCAAAAATGCTAGGCGGAGTAGTTACAAATTCCACACTTATAGTTTGANATCCCGCGCAACCCAAAAATGTAAAATCATAAGTTCCATACTGAGTAACATCTACATTNGTNGTCATACTATTTGCAGATGAAAAANTAATATCACCAGGGCCATTACCAGTCCATTGTAAAATATCACCTTCAACATTAGCAGATAATAACACATTCAGATCACATACTATTGGAGATACAATAGGGGTTATTTGCGGATTTCCATCTAAAACTGTAATTGTAACTAAATCATCCATTGAGCCACAATCATTAATTAATGACCATTGAAATATATTGTCACCGATAGACAGACCTGTAACAATTGTATTTGGGTCATTTGAATTGTTAATTAGTCCTGTTCCTGAAACCAATGTCCACTGGCCTGTTTCTATACCAAACTCTGGATTATTAGCAGATAATGAAGTTATGTCAGAACATATTTCTTGATCATCTCCAGCTAAAGCGTCATTTGGCATAACTCCATCCATTTCCACCGATATATTCTCTTCATCTAAACATCCTGCATCAGTTGAAATTGTTAGTAAATAATCACCTGGCGGAATATTATTTAAAATATCTGNGTTTTGAGAATTNGTTTGTTGCACGACATCACCAGTNTCATTTTGCCAAGTAAAATCAAAAGGACCNGTTCCNNTAGGGTTGGCTGATATTTGACCATCAGGGGCTGACTCCCAACTACAAGAGGCTGGTGATGTATCATAACTTATTTCAATTTGCTCAAATATTACGTTTACTTCATCTTGTGCTGTTCCTCCGCCAAATCCAGCNCAACCTCCACCNTCACATAATTCAGCNTGAGCAAAGTATGTTGTTGTTTCAGTTGGTGTTACATCAATAGAATTTCCTGTTCCAAGTATATTTCCAGCCTCNTCAAGCCATGTAACAGTATTTCCTGTAATTACTGGCNGATAATCAATATCTTGAATTATATAATCGTTTGCNCCATTCGGNGTAAACCTATACGCGTCTTCAACTGCATCCCACTGATTGGGAAAGTTTCTTACAATTCCATCAGGNCCAGTTACAACATTTGCTATTGTTCCATTATTATTATGAAGGGCATGAATTGCTGCACCACCGTTCCAAGTTGCACATAATGGTTTCTCAGAAATATGGGTTTCAATAATGTTAGTTGTTTCAAACAATTTAATTTGACTAGTATAACAAACATCAGTACATTGAAACATTGGAATTGCACAAAATGTAACTGTAAATACTCTATTAGGTGCATCTCCTGTAATACTGTATTGAATATTTCCTCCAATACCAGGGTTAATATCCTGCCATGGACACATAATTGCATTTAGTGGATTTCCAGCGTTTGGTACAGCGGCATTAATTCCCCAAGGGGAAAATCCATTTGCGTTACCTATGTTAAAAGTTATGTAGTTATTTGATGCGATTACACATTGATTATAGGTGTTGCCATAAAATGTAAAATTAAAACCAATATTAACTACTCCGCCATAAGTATCGTCAGA
The DNA here is from genome assembly GCA_002170235.1 of Flavobacteriales bacterium TMED113. Classification (GTDB taxonomy): domain Bacteria; phylum Bacteroidota; class Bacteroidia; order Flavobacteriales; family TMED113; genus TMED113. Next base: position 23,312 of record NHFO01000016.1, on the reverse strand, counting down.
ACCAATTCCTGTATCAGTTCCATCAATACCGTTTGCTGTTGCGGTCAAAGTAATTGTTTCCTGTTCACAAAGAATAACATCATCAGAAGCTACAATCTGAGCTGATATTGAAATAGGAGCTAAAAGTAATAAAAGGCCAAAAAGAGAGTTAATTATATTTTTCAACATAAAACAAATATAATGAGATTATTAATAATGATAATTAGCATATATTAATTTATTTAAAAGTCATAGATTTGTGTCACAAATTTACAATACCAATAATGGATAAAAAACAGGATTTAATTAGAAACTTTTGCATTATTGCGCACATTGATCATGGTAAAAGCACATTAGCTGACCGACTATTAGAATTTACAGAGACAGTTGATAAAAAAAATCTTCAAAATCAATTATTAGATAATATGGATCTTGAAAGAGAAAGAGGCATAACCATAAAAAGCCATGCAATTCAAATGTCTTTTAATCAAAATGACAAAGAGTACTGCTTAAACTTAATTGATACTCCTGGTCATGTTGATTTTTCATACGAAGTTTCTAGATCAATTGCTGCTTGTGAAGGTGCATTATTAATAGTTGATGCCACACAAGGTATTCAAGCTCAAACAATATCTAATTTATATTTAGCGATAGAAAATGATTTAAAGATAATACCTGTTTTAAATAAAATAGATTTAGCTAGTGCTCAAATAGAAGAAGTTAGCGATCAAATTGTTGATTTAATTGGATGTGGAAGAGAAGAAATTATACACGCATCCGGTAAAACTGGCGAGGGTGTAAAAAATATTATAGAATCCATTATTAAAAATATTTCTCCACCAAAAGGGGAAATAAACGCCCCGCTTCAAGCTCTAATTTTTGACTCTGTTTTTAATTCATATAGAGGAATAGAGGCTTATTTTAAAGTTGTCAATGGGAAAATACGTAAAGGAGAGAAAGTTAAATTTTTCGCTACAGGTAAATCCTATTTTGCCGATGAAGTTGGTGTGCTAAAGTTTAAAAAAGAATCTAGAGATGTTATTAGTAGTGGTGATGTTGGATATATTATTTCCGGCATCAAAAATGCTAATGAGGTTAAAGTTGGTGATACAATTATATCTATTGAAAATCCAGCTGAAAAACCTATTGACGGTTTTGAGGAGGTTAAACCAATGGTTTTCGCGGGTATCTACCCTGTAGATACGGAAGACTATGAAGAACTAAGAAGCTCCATGGAAAAATTAAAATTAAATGATGCCTCTCTTCATTTTGAACCTGAATCATCAGCTGCACTAGGCTTCGGATTTCGTTGTGGCTTTTTAGGAATGTTACATATGGAAATCATTCAAGAGAGATTAGATAGAGAGTTTGATATGAATGTAATCACAACCGTTCCTAATGTTTCCTATTACGCTTACACTAAAAAAAATGAAAAAGTACTTGTAAATAACCCAACAGACCTTCCAGATGGAAATGAACTCGAATATGTTGAAGAGCCTTTTATCACTGCCCAAATAATTACAAATAGTGATTTTATTGGACCTGTAATGAACCTGTGCATTGAAAAAAGAGGTGTTTTAAAAAATCAATTTTATTTAACAACTAATAGGGTGGAAATTAGTTTAGAGATGCCACTTGCTGAAATTGTTTTTGACTTCTATGACAGATTAAAAAGTATTTCAAAAGGATACGCATCGTTTGACTATCAACCCCTTGAAATGAAGGAAACTAAACTAACTAAAGTTGATATCTTATTAAATGGGGATAAAGTTGATGCTTTGTCTTCATTAATTCACCAAAGCAATGCATTTCATATAGGAAAAAAAATGTGCATTAAACTAAAAGAATTGATTCCTAGGCAACAATTTGATATTGCAATTCAAGGGGCAATAGGAGCTAAAATTATTGCAAGAGAAACTGTTAAAGCCCTGAGGAAAGATGTTACTGCTAAGTGCTATGGAGGTGACATTACTAGAAAAAGAAAATTACTAGAAAAACAAAAAAAGGGAAAAAAAAGAATGAAACAAATAGGAAATGTTGAGATACCCCAGTCTGCATTTTTAGCTGTATTAAAATTGAATGATTAATTTTATTATTATATTTGCTTCTTTAATAAATTAAAACTCAAGAAAATGGCAGCAAAAAAAAGAACTACAAAAAGGACTACAAAAAAAGCTTCTAATAGTATTGTGGAGCCAACTCCTACAACTAGCTCAAATGGAAGAAGAATTGCAATTCTAGTAATTGTAGTATTAGGTATCGTTATTTTATGGAGAAATGACTCACCCTCAGTCGATACAGCAAATGGCACAACACCTGCTGAAAATACTATAGATAATTCAGAAGGAACTGATTATGGCGACGACGGTCAAAATTTGAATTATAATCCTAATGACAGAAATTACGATTATTCTCCAAATAGAAACTATGACTATTCACCACAATCAGGTAACTAAGGAAATCAATGGCCGGCCATAGTAAATGGGCAAACATAAAACACCGAAAAGGAGCACAAGATAAAAGAAGAGCTAAGCTTTTTACTCGAGCAATAAAGGATATTTATGTTGCAGTAAAAGAATCTGGCGATGATATTAGTTCTAATCCAAGATTAAGAACAGCGATTCAAAATGCCAAAGGTGTTAACATGCCTAAAGACACTATTGAGCGCGCAATAAAAAAAGCTTCATCAAATAATGATGAAACTTATACTGAAACTACATATGAAGGCTATGCCCCAAACGGCATAGCCTTATTTATTGAATGTACTACAGACAACATTAATAGAACAGTTGCTAATGTAAGAGCTGTTTTCAATAAACATAATGGGGAACTTGGAAAAAATGGATCACTTGAGTTCCTATTTAAAAGAATGGGAGTATTCACTATTGATAGTAATAGTGTAAAGATGGAAAAGGAAGATTTGGAAATGGAATTAATTGATGGTGGACTTGAAGAATTGGATCATTTAAAAAACGAGGACATATACATTGCATATACTAATTTTGATGATTTTGGTGCAATGCAAAAAAAGATGGAAGAACTTTGTATTACTCCTAAAAATTCCGAAATACAACGAATACCATTAGACACTAAAAAACTAGATTTAGATGATTCTATGAAAATCATCAATATGATTGAAAAGTTTGAAGATGATGATGACGTTCAACAAGTTTTTCATAATATGGAAATGAGTGAAGAATTAATAAATAATATTNCTTGATAATATGAATGTTTTATTATTAGGGTCCGGGGGAAGAGAAAATGCTATAGCATGGTCAATCAGAAAAAACTCTAAGCTCAACAATCTTTATATTGCTCCGGGAAACTATGGTACATCTTTATTAGGGATAAATAGNAAATTAGATATATCTAATTTTTCTGAAATTAAAACTTTCATAATTGAAAAAAAAATAAGTTTATTAATAGTAGGACCTGAACAACCAATTGTTGATGGTATATATGATTACCTAAGGAAATTCTTTAAATCTGAAGAACTTATCATTATTGCACCAAGCAAATTAGGAGGCGCACTAGAAGGAAGTAAAAAATATGCAAAAGAATTTATGGGGAAATATGGTATTGCAAATGCAAAATACCAATCATTCANAAAAGAGAATATAAAAGAAGGTATAGATTACTTAAGANCACTTANNCCACCATTTGTCCTGAAAGCTGATGGATTAGCAGCAGGAAAAGGAGTTATAATTTCTAATAACCTAATAGAAGCAGAGGATTCTTTAAAAAAACTACTTGTTAAAAATCAATTTGGAGAGGCAAGTAAAACTGTATTAATCGAAGAATTCCTAGACGGTATTGANCTCTCTGTTTTTATACTAACAAATGGAACGGATTATAAAATATTACCTGTNGCAAAAGACTACAAAAGAATTGGAGAAGGGGATAGTGGTTTAAATACTGGTGGAATGGGNTCTGTATCTCCCCCATCTTTTGTTGACAANAATCTNATGCAAAAAATAAAAGAAAGAATTATAGATCCAACTATTTTAGGTNTACAGAGAGAAAANATTGAATATAATGGATTTATATTTTTTGGTTTAATTAGCGTAAATGGAGAGCCAAAAGTAATTGAGTACAATGCTAGATTAGGTGACCCCGAGACACAATCAGTNCTACCTAGAATTAAATCTGACTTACTTGATTTATTAACTTCTATAAATAAAAAAGAAGAGTTTAAAAAAGCGAAAGTTGAAATACAAAAAGATACTTGCATCTCTACAATATTAGCATCAAAAGGATACCCAGAAAAATATACTAAGGGCCACAAAATATCTGGGATTGATTCCATATCAAGTAAATCAATAATATTTCATGCGGGAACAAAAAAAGAAGGTTATAATATTTTAACAAACGGCGGGAGAGTTCTTGCAGTAACCTCTTTTGGTGAAAATCTTAGAATGGCTAAAGATAAAAATGCCAAAGAAATACAAAGAATATCTTTTCAAGGAATGGTTTATAGAAAAGATATAGGATTTGATCTTAAATAAATTTTTTAGCGCATATAATAAATACAAAGCTACCTAATCCAATAAAAAACCAATTCAAAGGATCACCAATTATTGGTATAATTTTAAACGTTTCTTGGAAAATATCAGCAATACAATTAAAAAAATCTCTCATAAATATCAATTAAACTACACAAAAATAGCTTTTTTATAAATATTAACTAACAATAAATTGCTTAAACAAACAATCTATTTTATATTAATAGGAAATTTAACGATTATTTTAATAAAATGAAATTTGGAGTTGTTGTATTTCCGGGTTCAAATTGTGATCACGATGTTGCATATGCCTTAAAAGAAAAATTAGGTCAAAATGTAGTTTTTTTATGGCATAAAGAAAAAACAATTAAAAACTGCGATTTTATTATATTNCCTGGTGGCTTTTCATACGGCGATTATCTTCGTTCTGGGGCTATAGCACAATTNTCCCCAATTATGCAAGCTGTGGAAAAGCANGCAAATAATGGAGGTTATATTTTAGGTATTTGCAATGGGTTTCAAATTCTATGTGAAACAAAATTACTTCCTGGAACCCTATTACTTAATAAACATCAAAAATTTATTTGTGATAATGTTTTTATTAAATCCACTAATCAAAATATTTTTGAAAACAAAAAAATATATAAAATACCAATTGCNCACGCAGAGGGTAGATANTATTGCGATGATTCAACGTTAAAAGATCTAACTAATAAAAAACAAATAATATTTAAATACTGCACAAAAGAAGGNGANGTTAATTTAGAATCTAATCCNAATGGTGCGCTAAAAAATATCGCTGGAATTTGTAATGAANAACAAAATGTTTTTGGAATGATGCCTCATCCTGAAAGAGCTTGTGATGAAAACTTGAATAATACAGACGGTAAAATTATTTTGGAATCTATAGTGAACTTTTGTAAAAAAAAGAGAGTGAGCTTTAAACAAAAATAGCACCATTTTAATTTATTGTATAAAGCTCACTCTCACACCCCAATACTATCTTGCTTATATACATACAAATATTATGCCAAACCTTTATATATATAAATTATTTGATAAAATATACTCTTTTACTGACGGTTTTAGATAATTAAGGGCCTTTTTACTGCTTATATTTAATCTTATATCAGAGGATGAAATAGGAATCGTATCCATAGATATTAGCTTTATCTTAGAATTTAATTTAATTACAGAATCATTTATAGAGAGCCCTTCTCTTGGATAAATATATATTGGATAGTTTTTAATAATTTTTTTCGAATCTTTCCATAAATGTATTTTATTAAAATTATCTGAACCTATAATCAATGAATATTTATTGTTAGGATAAGTTTTTTGTAAATAAATTAGTGTTTCAATTGTATAATTTGGCTGTCTTAATTTCAATTCTATATCTGAAATTAATACGTTATTTAAATCCGAAAAGGCTTTGTTAAGCATTAACTTTCTGTGCTGAAAGCTTGTAATTATATTATTTTTTTTAAACGGACTTAGGGGAGTGGGGATAACCCAAATTTTATTGAAATTTTTACTACGAATTAAATTTTTAACTATTTTATAATGACCAAGATGAACTGGATCAAATGTGCCAAAAAACAATCCAATTTTCATGATTTTTTCAATTTAAAAATTCTTTTACTTTTATTATAGCATTTTTTTTAGCCTCATCTAAATCACTGTTGACTAGTATATAGTCAAAAAATGATTTTTCTTTATCTTCATATTTTGCTTTTGATAATCTTGTGAAAATTTGTTTTGAGTTTTCGGTATTTCTTAAATTAAGACGCTTACTAATAGCGTTAATTGATGGAGCTTGAATGTATATCAATAAAGCTTGATCATCAAATATCTTTTTTAAGGATTTGGCTCCAATAACATCTATATCGAAAATAATATTATAGCCCATTTCAATTTTATTTAATACTTCCTTCTTTAATGTACCATAAAAACTATTTTTATATACTTCCTCCCATTCTAAAAACTCATTTGCTTCTATTTTTTTTTTAAAATCTGTAACGTCTAAAAAAAAATAATCCTTCCCATCTATTTCATATTCTCTTTTAGATCTACTACATGCGGAAACTGAAAAAACTAAGTTTAACTTTTGTTTTAATAAATATCTGACAATAGTTGACTTCCCCGAACCACTAGGGCCTGAAACAATAATTAACTTACCTTTTTTTTTAGAGGACATTTTGAACTTGTTCTTTAATTTTTTCTATTTCTTCTTTTATTAAAATAACACTTTTCTGCAATTTAAAATCTGAGGATTTAGAGCCTATAGTGTTAACTTCTCTTAATATTTCTTGACATAAAAAATTTAACTTTCTGCCTGATTGATTTTCTTTTTTAATTAATTCCAAGAAAAAAGAACAGTGGTAATCTAACCTAACTAATTCTTCTGTAATATCTATTTTTTCTAAAAAAAATATCATTTCTTGCTCTAGTCTTGATTTATCGATTTTTAAATTAAACATTTTTAACTTTTTTTCAATCTTTTCTCTCTTTGGCTTAATCCTATGTTTTTCATTTTTTTTAATAAGATTAATTTGATTAATAATATTTTTAAGGTATTTAATTAATTCTTTTTCTAGTTTAGCGCCCTCCTTAATTCTATAGTCTGAAACTAAAATCATGGCTTTCTGCAAAAACATTATAACATCTTTTTCACTTTTTTTAGTTAATTTTTGCGTTTCTTTTAAGTGTAATCCCGGCATCGCTAACGCTAATTGAAGTAAATCTTTTTTTGAAGATGAAGGAGATATTTTCTGAAATTGTTTAACATACAGATTAATTTTATTTGTATCTAATAATTCTCTAGAAAAATCTGTGGTTACATTAGACTTTAGGTTAAATTCTATTTTTCCTCTTTTTAATATTTTTTTAGCTAATAGTCTAATTTTCTGATCAAATTTATCATTAGGTGATTTTATATTACAATCAAATGTCTTACTATTTAATGTTTTTATTTGAACTGAATACTGNACACCATCAATAATTTGTGTAGAATAGTTATAGCCNGTCATTGAAACAATCATCGAAANTTTATTTTTAATATGCAATATACAAAAGAGACCTTTTGAATTATATTTTCTTTTATTGTTTATGTAAAATTCTTATTTAAAATACTTTGGGAAAATGTAATTATAAATATTAATTTAGTCAAAAAAGAAGTAAATATTTATCATATATGAAAAAGATGAAATTTGAAACCAAGGTAATTCACTCAGGACTTGAAACAGATCCAGCGACTGGATCAATTATTACTCCAATATACCAAACATCAACCTACGTTCAAGCAAAACCAGGGGTAAACAAAGGATATGAATACTCTAGAACTGCTAATCCAACGAGAACTGCACTTGAAAAAAGTATTGCTGAAATTGAGAATGGAAAATATGCAATATGTTACTCTAGCGGAATGGGAGCGGCTGATGCAATTATTAAACTACTAAATCCCGGAGATGAAATAATTTCAAACAAAGATATATATGGTGGTACCTATAGAATGTTTGAAAGGGTTTTTTCTAGATTTAACTTAGAATTTAAATACATTGATTTAACTAAANCNAGTAATTTAAAAAATCANCTTTCNAAAAAAACTAAATTAATTTGGATAGAAACACCATCTAATCCACTAATGAATATTATAGATATTANTGAAATAAAAAAAATNATAAAAAATNATAAAAATATAATTCTTNTCGTAGACAANACATTTGCAACNCCTGCTCTNCANAATCCGATTGATTTAGGAGCTGATATTGTATTACACTCTGCCACTAAATATTTGGGTGGTCACTCAGACTTAGTAATGGGTGCATTAATATTAAATAATAAGAAATTATATGAAGAACTTTTTTTAATTACTAAAAGTTGCGGCGCTGTACCAGGCCCAATGGATTGTTTTTTAGCTCTTAGAGGTATTAAAACTTTATANGTTAGAATGCAAAAACATTGTAATAACGCAAAAGAAATTGTAAANTATTTAGTAAAAAATNAGCATATTGAAAAAGTCTATTGGCCCGGATTAAAAACTCATCCAAATCATAAAANAGCAAAAAAACAAATGAAAGATTTTGGNGGNATGGTNTCCTTTCAGTTGAAAAAAAATAATTTTAAACAAGCNACAAAATTTTTATCAAATCTAAAATTATTTAAGCTTGCTGAGTCACTTGGAGGAGTTGANTCACTAATCTCACATCCTTATTCTATGACGCATGCAAGCTTATCAAATGAACAAAAGAATTTAAATAGTATTACAGAGGGATTAATTAGAATAAGTATCGGAATAGAGAATCACGAAGATTTAATAAATGATTTGGAAAAGGGATTTAAAAAATTAAAATAATCTATATGGGAAAAAANTTCGCAGTTATTGGGTTAGGNCAATTTGGCACTGCCATTGCAAAAACATTATCTTCAAGANATGCAGAAGTTATTGCTATTGATAGAGAAATGAATAGAGTTGAAAATATAAAAGATTTTGTTTCATATTCCGTGGCAATTGATGCTACAAGCAAAANTGCATTAAAAAGTCAAAACATTCAAGACATGGACTGCGTAGTTGTTGCAATAGGAGAAAATTTCCACTCTGCAATTCTATGTGTAAATATTTTAATTGAACTAGGTGTTAAAAGAATTATTGGAAGAGCGATGGGAGAAAACGAAAGATTAATCCTTCAAAAGCTTGGAATTAAAGAAATTATATCACCAGAAGATGAACTTGGTTTCAGAATTACTGAATCAATCCTAAATCAAAACATATTATTTAGCATGTCATTACCTGACAGTTATTTAATTGTAGAACTCAAGGCTCCCAAAAAAATATGCAATGAAAAACTTGGAGAAATAAAGCTTAGAGAAGACTTNGGATTAAACTTAGTCACTATTCTTAGAGCTTCNGATGTTNATGAAGATTTTGATTATCACATNTCAGGAATACCATCTGCAGAAACAATAATTAACTTAAATGACATTTTAGTTCTTTTTGGAAAATCTCACGATATAACAAAATTTGTTGACATAAATAGTTAATATTACACTTATTATATGTTTTTCNCCTTAATNTGTTATTTATAGACNATTAACGTTTTTNNAAAAACATTNTTTAANATATNNGACTGTTTTACAGGTAGTTACNCNCATCCTTAATTAGTAACATTATAATGTTAATAAGTNANNGCTNAAATGACANGCTAAACTTGCATATAACAGGTTTAAATTAATTAAAAAAAAGATATTTAATTAGAATAAAAGGAAACTGNTCTCTTTAANCAGAATTAAATATTTTTTGGGAAAAAGTAGTTTAACTATATAAATTTGAATGTTTAATCACAAAAAAATATATATTATGGATAAAGTATTCTCAAGTTTTAAAACTTTTATTGGAGGCTTAACTGGACTTATGATGTCTCTTTTAGGACTAGGTATAGTTGCTGAAGTATTATTTGGCTCTCAAGATGGATGGCTAAATGTTATGGATAACATTGGCTCATTTGTAGAAAGATTTGCTGAAGGTGGATTTATTGGACTAGTTGCTCTCTGCATTGTTCTAGCCTTAGTTAATAAAAAGTAAGTTTTTATTCACTCTAAAAAACCCGCTATATAGCGGGTTTTTTAGATTTATAATTTTAATATTATGAAAAATATAATAAATAAATTCAAGGAAATAATTGATCAAATACTTCCTCTTTCATTTTCTTTACTTTGTTTCGGAATAGTTTTTCAACTAATATTAGGAACCCCNGTCCTTGGTTGGGACGTCGTTGGAAATATTTCGCAAGTTATTGGNAAATTAGGGCAAAATACATTTATTGGAGTTGCAGCATTATTGTTTTTTTACACTATGGTTGTNAAAGGAAAATAATTGTAACTAATGGGCTATAAGCCAATTTTCCCCTATACCCATNTCAACTTTTAATGGAACAGTAGTTTTAAAGGCATTNTCCATACTTTCTCTAATAATTTTTTGCATCACATTCTGCTCTGACTCTNTAACATCAAAAATTAATTCATCATGCACTTGTAAAATTAATTTTGAATGCAAATTTTGATTAATTAAGCTATCATTTATCCTAATCATTGCTAACTTAATAATGTCAGCCGCTGATCCTTGAATTGGAGCATTAACAGCATTTCGTTCAGCATGACTTCTCAATAACGCATTTCTAGAGTTAATATCAGGCAAATAACGTCTCCTTCCTAATATAGTTTCTACATAACCATAATTACGGGCAAAATNAATGTTATTAGACATATAATCTTTTAATTTAGAATACTCTTTAAAGTAAGCATCAATAATTATAGCTGATTCTTTTCTAGTTAAATTAGTTTGTTGGCTTAATCCAAAAGCTGAGACACCATAAATAATACCAAAATTTACTGTCTTTGCATTTGATCTCATTTCCGGACTAACTCTCTGTAATGGAACATTAAATATTTTAGATGCTGTAATTTGATGTATATCTTCTCCTTGAGCGAAAGATTTAATCATAGTTGGCTCTTGACTCAATTCTGCAATAAGCCTTAATTCTATTTGAGAATAATCTGCTGAAATTAAAACATTATTTCTAGAGGGCACAAATGCTTTTCTAATTTCCTTACCATAATTACTTCTAATTGGTATATTTTGTAGATTAGGTTCTTTAGAGCTTAATCTACCTGTTGCAGTTATAGCCTGATTAAATGTAGAGTGAACTTTTTTTGTTTTAGGACTAACCAAATTTGGTAGAGCATTTACATAAGTAGATAATAACTTTTCTATNGATCTATATTCTAAAATTAAATTGATGATAGGATGCTTGACTTTTAACTTTTGTAAAATTGGTTCNGATGTAGAAAATTGACCTGTTTTAGTTTTTTTTGCTTTTTCATCTATCTTCAAATGATCAAATAAAATTTCACCTAATTGTTTCGGAGATGAAATATTAAACTCTTTTCCGGANTGANTAAATATTTCTTTTTGTAAACTATTTGAAATAGTTTTAAGCTTTATNGAATATTCTCTTAACATTTTTTTATCAATAGAAAATCCTACTATCTCCATTTTGGATAAAATAAATAATAGTTTCATCTCAATATCCCAAAATAAACTAATTAATTTATCTTTTTTTAATTTTTGATTTAAAAGAAGATTTAAATCTATATTTCTNATTANTTGATTTGACAATAATTTAATATATTTTTTTTTATGTANTGATGGATTTATATCACTATAGCTTTCNAAATCACAGTTTGGAATAAACTTGCTAGTTATTCTTTCTAATGAATTGTTTCCATCTGGATTTAATAAATATCCTGCTAACATAATATCAAAAAAGCTTTCACTNGATAATGAAGNGGTTAAAAAAGATAAACGACTAATTATTTTTTTAAAATCAAATCCTAATTTTAACACATTTTTTGATCTGAATAATTTACTTATTAAAATCTTAATATATTCTATATTATTTTTATTTGCTTCAATTATGGTTACATTTTTATTGTAATCTGCAAATAATACAAACTGGATCATATCCAAATTGTTTTTTTCAAAAATAATCTCCAGAGAAATTTTTTTTTGTAGCAATAATTGGTTAGAAAANCTTTCTACATCTAATGGTTTAGTTATCCAGTTACTAGACTTATATAAAATATTTATCTTATGATCTAATATTGGTTGACTAAATAAATCTAACTGATTTTCCTTATTTGGAGTTTTTTCTTCATTGCCATTTTTTGACTCAATTTTTAGCGATTTTTTGACTCGTTCTATAATATTTTTAAATTCTAACTCTTGGCACAATTTTTCAAACTTTTCAAAATTAAGTTCTTTTCTCAATAGTTCAGAAATAGAATGATCTAATGGAGCATCTGTAATAATCTTTACAAGTTTTTTAGACAAAAATGCATTTTCTTTTGAATCTGCTAATTTTTCTTTTAATTTTCCACTTATATTTTCAATGTTATCATACACCATTTTCATAGAACCATATTCCTCAATTAATTTCTGTGCTGTTTTAGGGCCAACGCCTGCTATTCCAGGTATATTATCAGAAGAATCTCCCATCATAGCTAAGAAATCTATAAATTGATCAATATTTTGTAATCCATACTTATCACAGACTTCTTTCTTACCCATAATAGTTGGTCCGCTCCCTCTATTTCCAGGCTTGTAAATAAAAATATTATCGGTCACTAATTGAGCAAAGTCTTTATCAGGAGTTACCATATAAGTTGTAAAGCCTTCTTTTTCAGCTTTTTTACTTAATGTTCCAATTAAATCATCCGCTTCATAACCGGCTAGAGAAACTTGTTGGATATTTAAAGTATCTATTAACTCTTTAATATAAGGTATAGCTAAAGATATTCCTTCAGGCATAGCGTCTCTATTGGCCTTATAATCAGTATATAACTCGTGTCTTTTAGTCGGGCCCTTTAAGTCAAATACGGTAGCAATATGAGTGGGTCTTTCTTCACGAATAAGCTCTGTTAATGTGTTAAGAAATCCATAAATTGCAGAAGTATCAAAGCCCTTAGAATTTAATCTTGGGTTTTTGATAAAAGCAAAATATGCTCTATATATTAAAGCATATGAATCGATTAAAAATAGTTTTTTTTTACCCTGGGTTATCATTTCAATAAATTAAAAGTAGTTAAAAAAGTATAAATTTGCTGCTGAAATTATATATAAATTGATTTGGAAAAAATTCACAATTATTTAAAAGAAGAGGTATCTGGATACTCATTAGCAATTTTCAGAATTCTATTTGGCTCTATATTGTTTGCACAAAGTATTTATTGGGTACTTACAGGATTTATTAAAAAAAATATAATTGACCCTACTTTTTTATTTCCATTTATNGAGGGNNTAAAGCCTCTTTCAGATAATTTAATGATTTANGGTTTAAATTGTATTCTCTTAATTAGTTCATTTTGTATTNTATTAAATAGATACTTCCGAATAGGGCTAATTGTATATTTATTTAGTTTNACATATTTATGGCTNTTGNGTCAAGGATATTTTAATAATCATTATTATTTATTTTCNATTATTTGNTTTTTGCTAATTTTCCCCATTTCATTNTTTTCAAATACTGANAAAATAAGAATNCCTAGATTATATCTATTTACTTTAAAAGCATTAATTGTTGTAGTCTATTTAATCGCCGGAATTAATAAAATAAATCCCTATTGGCTTTTTGAACTCCAGCCCATGAAGCATATTTTAAGTCAAATTGGAATAAATGAAAAGTCATTTTTAATTTATGTTTTTTCTTATTTCGGATTATTTTTCGACCTATTAATTGGGCCAATGTTGTTAATAAAGAGAACTAGGTATATTGCTATCGCATTAGCAATATTATTTCATTTAATTAATTTTTTCATATTCATATTTGCCAATGGAGAAATTGGTTTCTTTCCTTTTGTTATGATTGCAACACTCATTTTGTTTGTAGATCCTGAAAAGTTAGAGTCTTATAACTTAAAAGCTAATGCTAGACTTTTAAATAGACAATACTATAAAAAAGCCATATCATTTTTTTTACTATTTTTTTTATTTATTCAAATTACATTACCATTTAGACATGTTTTATTTAAAGGTTATGTAGATTATAATGGTATTGGACAAAGGTTTTCATGGCGATTAAAGAATATGTACAAAAAAAATAGCCCTGAAATAATTACCTTTAAATTATCTGTAAAAGATGGAAAGAGTAATAAATTTAATTTATCAGATTCCTTAATTCACATTTCAGATTATGAGGGGGATACACTTAAAATTTATTTGACTAAAAAACAAAAAACAAATATTTTATATTACCCAAACATGATTCCAGCTTTTGCTCAAAAAACTGAAAATCTTTTAAGAGGTTTTGTTAAAGAAAAGTTCAATCGAGAATCAATAGAATTTATTGTTTCCGGAAATTGTGAAATTATGTTTATGGGAAGGTCTACCCAGCTTCTTTTTGATACAACTTTAGATTTAACAAAAATTACAAATTCAACTTATAAAACAAACGCCTGGTTAAATCCCTTAAAACAAAAACCCTGGGATTTTAAATAAAACTATTCATTATATATAACATTTAATACAGTTTGACCTACGGCTTCAAGGGTCTCTTTATCAATATTATCCATATTGTCTTGATGGGTATGCCAGTGTTGATTAAATGTATGGCCATTTGTATTATCAAATTCTATAATGTCAATAGTGGGAATATGTCTACCTAACATTTGAGTAAATTGATTAATCATTATATGGTCATCTAGTAGCTCATAATCTTCTAGTGAAATATAATTTTCATTTGAATTAGTGTCAAAATAATCCATATAACCATTTTCAATAGCGTTTTTCCAAACTTTATCAACAATATCTGAAGCATAATAATCAGAACCATAGTCAGGTATAAAGACTGCATTTGGCCCACCAACCATGTCTAATAAAATTCCATATCTAGCTTGATAATTGGAAGTGTGCGGATTTTGCGACCAATATTGAGAGCCTAAGCACCAACTAAAATAAGAACTATAAGGGTCATCCGTGGCTTGCTCTCCACTCTGGCCTTGATCCTCGACATCAAAAAATATAATATCAACTCCAATAAATGGACTAGCTTCACTAATGTTTCTTGCTATTTCTAATAATACACCTACTCCACTTCCACCATCATTTGCTCCATCAATTGGTTCATTAATTCTATCAGAATCTTGATCAGCGACATATCTAGAATCCCAGTGAGCACAAAGTAATACTCTATCTTTTTTAGAAACATTGAATGATCCAATTATATTTTTCATATTTAATATCTCCCCATCAAATCGTCTTACAGTATCTTCTTGTATGACAACATCGGCTCCATAATAAGATAACTTATTTTTCAAATATAAATAACAATTTTGATGAGCTACAGAATTAGGGGCTCTAGGTCCAAAGTCAACTTGCTTTTTAATAAAATGATAAGCTGAGTCACTGTTGAATTGAGGGACATTAACTGTTACTATAGCTTCTGTGGTTTTTGTATTCTTCGATTTTATTTCTTGTGATTTTTTATCTTTATTATTTTGACTCTTTGAATCAGAACCACATGACTGCATTAAGGCAATAATCAATGCAAGTAAACAAAGTGGGATAAAAACCTTTTTATTTCTTATTATTCCAAGTTGACCCATCTTTAGTGTCTTTTATTTCTATATTAATTTCATTTAATTGGTCACGAATAAAGTCTGCAGTGTCCCAATCTTTTTTTTCTTTAGATTTGCTCCGGATTTCTAATAAAATTTTCATTATTCCATTTAAATCTTGACTGTCATCTTGTTTTTCCATCTCTTCTAAGCCAAAAATTTCATATGTATAATTATAAAATAAATCTTTTAACTCCAAAATATCCTCTTTGGATAAATCAAACTTTTTTTCATTTGTAGCGTTTATTACTTTCACTGCATCAAACAAATGAGATAAAACAATTGGGGTATTGAGATCATCTTTCATAGCAACCTCGCATTTTATTTTATAGCTAGAAATATCAACTGTTGACTTTACACTAGGCTCTAAATTTTGTAAAGTTTTAATAGCACTAAATAACCTTGACAAACCTTTTTCCGCAGCTTGTAAGGACTCATTAGAAAAATCAATAGTGCTTCTATAGTGTGCTTGCAGTAAAAAAAACCTTATCACCATAGGAGGATATGATTGCTCTAACTTTTCATGATTTCCATTAAAAAATTCAGAAAGAGTTATAAAATTTCCAAGAGATTTTCCCATTTTTTGCCCACTAATTGTAATCATATTATTGTGCATCCAATATGTTGCTGCAGATTTTTGATTAGCTGCACAACATTGAGCAATTTCTGCTTCATGATGAGGGAATACTAAATCCATACCTCCACCATGAATATCAAATTGCTCTCCTAAATATTTACAACTCATTGTTGAGCACTCAATATGCCAACCTGGAAAACCCTCTCCCCACGGTGATGGCCACCTCATTATATGTTCTGGTGCAGCTTTTTTCCACAAGGCAAAGTCAACAGAATTTTTTTTATCAGACTGACCATCTAGCTGACGAGTATTTTCTAATATATCTTCAATCTTACGACCCGATAGTACACCATAATTATGTTTACTATTATACTTAACAACATCAAAATATACTGAACCATTAACTTCATATGCAAAACCGTTATCAATAATTTTTTTTACCATCTCTATCTGCTCAATAATATGCCCACTAGCAGTAGGTTCAATACTAGGTGTTTTTACATTAAGAAAACTCATAGCTTCTTGGTACTTTTTTGTGTAAAAATGTGCAACTTCCATTGGCTCTAATTTTAAAGCTTTGGCTTTTTTTCCAATTTTATCTTCACCATCATCAGCATCATTTAATAAATGGCCCACATCAGTAATATTTCTGACATATCTAACTTTATAACCTAGAAAACACAAATATCTGAATAAAATATCAAAAGTAATTGCTGGTCTTGCATGCCCAAGGTGAGGTTCACCGTAAACAGTGGGCCCACAAACATACATCGAAACAACATCTTTGCTTAAAGGAGTAAATTTTTCTTTGACTCCCGATAAAGTGTTATATATATTTAAGTCTCTCATTAAATTATCTATTGATTATATTTTTTTTTCAAATTTAGCATAATATCATCAACCATTTTATTAAAATCATAGTTTGGACTCCAACCCCAATCATTCCTTGCACCCTGGTCATCAATCGAATTTGGCCAACTCGAAGCTAATAAATCTCTTTTATCAGGAGAATAATTAATTTTAAACTCAGGAAAATATAGTTCTATTTTTGTTGCTAACTCTTCTGGACTAAAATGGAATGCAGAAATATTATATGAAGTTCTTATTTTGATTTTTTCAATAGGAGCTGTCATTATACCAATAGTTGCCTTAATTGCATCAGCCATATACATCATTGGTAATGTTCTATCAGGAGATAAAAAACAAGTGTATTTTCTATTTTTAATTGCTTCATGAAATATATCAACAGCATAATCAGTTGTTCCTCCCCCGGGCATAGATTGCCAACCAATTAACCCAGGATATCTAAGGCTCCGTACATCAACTCCAAATTTTTTATAATAATAATTACATAACGATTCACCAGCTAATTTACTAACGCCATAAATGGTGGTTGGCTCCATAATAGTATTTTGCTCGACATTTACTTTTGGAGTTGTCGGCCCAAATACAGCAATAGAACTAGGCCAAAAGATTTTTTGAATTAGTTTATCCTTAGCAAAGTTTAAAATATTTAATAACCCATCCATGTTCAAAGACCATGCTTTTGATATATTATTCTCTCCCTTAGCAGATAAATAAGCAGCTAGCAAATACACATCTGTTATATTATATTTTTTGATTATACTAAGTAATAAGTCTTTATCTAATACACTACAGGCTTCAAAAATAAAGTTAGTGGGCTCAGTCGGCTTAGCTATATCGCTGCCTATTACATTATCTCTCCCATATTTTTTTGAAAGGGTATTAGTTAAAACTGTACCTATTTGACCATTACAGCCAATAACTAATATTTTATTTTTTTCAGACATGAATAAATAAATATAGTGACAAATATATAATCTATTAATTATCTTTGATTTAAGATGAGCAAAAAAAGTAAAATTTTACATAATAAATACAGTAAAGAAGATTTACAGAAACAGCTTGACCTAGAAGATTTTAAAAGAATAACTATTTCTTTCTACAAATATGTTATTATTAAAGATCCTATTACAATGAGGCAAAAGTTATATATTGATTGGGATAAATTAAAAATAAAAGGAAGAATATATATTGCTCATGAGGGAATTAACGCACAGTTGTCTTGTCCAGAGCAAAATTGGGAAAGATTTAAAAAACAAGTTTATTCAATTAAAGAGTTTAAAAATGTCCCCTTTAAACTAGCAGTTGAAGAAAATAACTATTCATTTTTAAAATTAGCAATAAAAGTAAAAAAACAAATTGTTTCTGATGGGCTTAATAGTAATGAATACGACGTTACTAACGTAGGAAACCATTTATCAGCAACTAAATGGAACAAATATATTGATGAGGGGGCAACGGTGGTAGATGTTCGGAACCATTATGAAAGTAGGATTGGTCATTTTGAAAATGCAATTTGTCCAGATGTTGATACATTTAGAGAAGAGTTGCCAATCATAAAGGATAAATTAAAAAATAAAAAAGAAGATAAAATATTACTTTATTGCACAGGGGGAATTAGATGTGAAAAAACAAGTGCGTATTTAAAGCATCATGGATTTAATGATGTTAATCAACTACATGGGGGAATAATTGAATATGCCAAACAAGTAAAAGAAACAGGAATTGAAAATAAGTTCATTGGAAAAAATTTTGTTTTTGATGACAGACTTGCTGAAAAAGTTTCTAATAAAACAATTAGTACTTGCGACCAATGCGGTGAGCCATGCGATGATTATACAAACTGCAATTATGTAGACTGTAATTTACTTTTTATACAGTGTAAAAAATGTAAAGACACATACAATGGATGTTGTACTAAAGATTGTTCTAAAATGGCAGCCCTACCAAAAGAAGAACAAAAAAAAATACGCAAACAACGTAAACGTGCATCATTAACATCATTTAAAAAAAGTATAAGGCCACAAGAAAATTTAGATGAAAGAAGAAGAAACAATACATAATAATTATATTTACAAATAATAACTATACACTATGCCATTTTATCATAAACTTGGAGAAATCCCAAAAAAAAGACACACAGTATTTAAATCGGAATCCAACAAACATAGATACGAAGAATTATTTGGGACCATTGGATTTGCAGGAATGTCCTCTTTGCTATATCATAACCAAAGACCCACTCAAGTAAAAGAAGTTTTAAAAACTGAATGTGCTAAACCAGAGATTGCTGAGGAAAACAATATAAAATCAAGACTACTAAAAGGTTTTGATTTACCAAAAGGAAAAAGTTTTTTGGAAAGTAGGACACCTATACTAGTGAATAATGATTGTCATATATCTCTTGCATCTCCCACTGAATCAATGAAAGATCATTTTTATAAAAATACAGATGCAGATGAATTACTTTTCATTCATAAAGGCTCCGGAACCCTAAAGACTATGATGGGAAATTTAGATTTTTCTTATGGTGATTATTTATTAATCCCGCGTGGAATAATTTATCAAATTGAATTTAAGACTGAAGAAAATAGGCTTTTTATTGTTGAATCATTTCATCCAATGTACACACCAAAAAGATATCGAAATCACTTTGGCCAACTACTTGAACACTCACCATACTGTGAAAGAGATATTAGGCGGCCAAAAGATTTAATAACTAAAGATGAAAAAGGTGATTTTCTAATTAAAATAAAAAAAGAAGGCATGATGCACCACGTAGTTTATGGTGCTCACCCTTTTGATGTTGTTGGATGGGATGGTTATAATTATCCTTATGCTTTTTCAATTCATGACTTTGAACCTATAACTGGAAGAATTCATCAACCACCACCTGTACATCAAACTTTTGAAACAGCTGCGTTCGTAGTATGTTCATTCTGTCCAAGGTTGTATGATTATCATCCAGACTCTATACCTGCCCCATATAATCACAGTAATATTGATTCAGATGAGGTTTTATATTATGTTGATGGTGATTTTATGAGCAGAAACCACGTTGAAGAGGGTTATATAAGTTTACACCCAGCTGGTATTCCACACGGTCCTCATCCGGGAGCCATGGAAAGAAGTATTGGTCAAAAAGAAACACAAGAACTTGCTGTAATGGTTGATACATTTAAACCACTAAAATTAACTAAGGCTGCAATGAAATTAGACGATGGAGAATATTATAAATCATGGATTAAATAATGGAACAATTAAAAAAAATATTTCCTAAAGCACAGGATTTCCTTCCGATTAATGGAACTGATTATGTAGAGTTTTATGTCGGTAACGCAAAACAAGCCGCACATTTTTATAAGACCGCATTTGGTTTTCAGTCCCATGCATACTCGGGATTAGAAACAGGAGATTCTACTAAAACATCATATGTTTTAGTTCAAGATAAAATAAGATTAGTTCTAACAACTCCTATGTCTGGAAACATTGAAATAGAAGAGCATCTTACTAAGCATGGAGATGGTGTAAAGGTTATTGCACTTTGGGTTGATGACGCGACAAAAGCCTGGAAAGAAACAACAAGTAGAGGCGCAAAGTCATATATGGAGCCAACTAAAATAGAGGATGAAAATGGAGTTGTTATTCGTTCTGGAATACATACCTATGGTGACACTGTCCACGTCTTCGTTGAAAGAAAAAGCTATTCCGGAATTTTTTTACCGGGATTTGAAAAATGGGAATCATCGTATAACCCTGATCCAATTGGGTTAAAATATATAGACCACATGGTGGGTAATGTCGGTTGGAATGAAATGAACGTGTGGGAAGATTTTTATCGTGATGTGATGGGTTTCGCAAACTTAATTACTTTTGATGATAAAGATATTTCAACACAATATACAGCTCTAATGAGTAAGGTAATGACTAACGGAAACGGAAGAATAAAATTTCCAATTAACGAACCTGCTGAGGGTGCAAAAAAATCACAAATTGAAGAATACCTAGAGTTTTATAATGGTGCAGGATGCCAACATATTGCAATAGCTACTGATGACATAATTGATACTGTAAGGAAAATGCAAGAAAGAGGGGTTGAGTTTCTGCATGTACCTAAAACATACTACGACACTGTACTTAATCGTGTTGGTGAAATCGATGAAGATATCATTAAACTTAGAGATTTAAGTATTTTAGTTGATCGTGACGAAGAGGGTTATTTACTGCAAATATTTACTAAGCCTGTAGAAGATCGTCCAACTTTATTTTTTGAAATTATTCAAAGAAAGGGGGCTCAGTCTTTTGGAAAAGGTAATTTTAAAGCGCTTTTTGAAGCAATTGAGGCTGAGCAAGAACGCAGGGGAACTTTAATCTAAATTAAAATAAGTGAATGAAATTTTTATGGGATCATAAAATAAAATTACTCGCCGCTACTTTTATTTTATTTATCGCTTCTATTTTTCAACTTCTTAATGCCAAAATTTTTTTTGATACAGAAAGAATTATTGATGATATTGCTAAAGAGTCTCAAATATCTAAAATTGCAGATGATGAGAATTTAATATTTTTCGGATTAAGCTTTAAAGATTCTTTAAACTATAGTGATTTAATTAAAATACAAACGCTAAACAATAAAATAAAAAATCATCCTAGTATTAATAACGTAAAAAGTATTTTCGATGAAAAAGCACTTAATTTAAATTCAATAAAAGAGTATCAAAATTCGAAATTTAATGAAGATAGTTTTTCAAATAACTTTATTAATGATAATAAAAACAAATTGTTTTTGTTAATTGAAGCTGAAAAAAAATTAGATGCTGATTCCATTGAGCAATTAATGAAATATTTATATGAAATAGATATTCCAAAAATTGAATTCGAGAGATTTATTTCCGGAAGAATTGCTAGTGAATATTACATTAAAGGTAAGGTGATAACAGAATTTATAGTTCTGACTATATTAAGTGCGCTTTTATGTTGTTTTCTATTATACTTGCTGACTACCAATGTTAAGTTAATATTTATGATTATCACAAGTGTGATATTTAGTATTGTTATTACAATTACATTTTCAAGTATTATATATGGGGGGATCGAGATGATAATGATTATTTCACCTGCTATTTTATTTATTGTTTGCATTTCTGACGCAATGCATTTCACTACAAATCAAAAAAAATATATAGAAAATAAATATCTGTTTTTTAAAGACCGAATAAATAAAATTGGGAAAGCAATTCTTTTAACGTCGATTACAACTTCAATAAGTTTTATGACATTTTTATTTAACGATGTCATTCCAATAGCTAGATTTGGTTTAATTACTGCCTTTGGCATTTTACTGACATTGCTTATTGTTACAATTGTCTACGCCATTTCTATTGAATATAATTTCAATCAAAGCAAACAAGTTAAGTTGTTTAAAAAAATAACTAACACTATAATTCATTTTAGCTTACAAAAGAAAAGTATATTTTTTCATTTTTCTATGATATCATTATTTGTGTGCGGAATATATAGCTTAACTCAATTAAAAATTGATAATTATTTAACAGACGAGGTAAATGAGAATTCGAAAATGTATAAAGAAGTTCAGTTTTTTGATAAGTTCTTTGGTGGCATAAAGCCAATCCAATTTAAACTAAGCAAAACATCGGAGAATGAAGATTTGATAAATGATTTCAAAAAAGATCTCATTAAGGAGGAATTTACAATTGATTTAACAAACTATAAAATAGCTAATCAATTTATAAACCTGCCCATTTTAAATCAATTTAGTAATGACTATATATTTGTATGTAGGATTGGAGATATTGGGTCGAGAAAAACAAAAGAAAAAATTGAACATCTAAAAGCTAAATATAGCTCAGATTTTAAAATTGTAATAAGTGGCATTGGTCATCTATTTGATACAACTTCTCATGGGCTTACTAAGCAATTGATTATTGGATTAATTATAGCTATATGTTCAATAGGAATTATTTTTTATTTCCTTACTTTCCTTTTCATTTCCCCGATTTGTTATGTGGCTCTCAAAAGCTTCTGAAGATCCACTTCTTTCAGGCAATAAAAATTGCCATTTACATGCTTACATTCTTCTGAGATCATGTTAAACTAATAGGAACGTATGCTGCAGAATTCCTGAAAGGAAGTCAATTGCAGGATGATTTCGGTCGGCAGATAATGCATTGAAATGATGATTTACGAAAATGAAAAACAAC
>NHFO01000015.1 GCA_002170235.1 Flavobacteriales bacterium TMED113 | reverse complement strand
TCTTGACAAAGAACCCATTGAAGATTGTACAACTTTAGGATTATATAGATCAACTGAGTTTAAGGAACAAAAAATATGCTTAATGCCAAACCAATCTGCAGTTCTAATAATAGATCCTAAATTTCCTGGATTAGATATATCTTCTAATGCAATAACTAGCTCATTTTTAATTAATTTAAAATTAAAATTACTCTTTTTTTTTTCGAATACAGCGATAGATTCACAAGGTGATTTTAACGAACTAATTTTATTTAAAATGGATTGATTGACATTTTTGTAAGTTGTCGAGTTAAATAAATTTGACTTATTATCAAAATCCTTTGAAACTAGAAAAGTATATAATTTATAATCAGATTTTAAAAACTCTTTTATTGAACGCCAACCTTCTACCTTGAATAGGTTATGTTTGTTTCTAAATTTCAACAAATTAAGGGATTGAATAAATTTTATTTCACTTTTTGAAATCATAATAAACAAAAATATAAATTTGTATAAACTATATAATAATTTGATGAGACTTATTTTACTGATATTTTTTTTAATCTTAATATCACAGTCATGCTCAATTACCAAGCATGTTCCCGAAAACAAGTCCCTTTTAACTGGAAATAATATAGTTATTCAAAATGAAAAAAAAGAAGATGTACTAATAACTAAATCTGAAATTTTCAATATATTAAAACAAAAGCCAAATAAAAATATTTTTGGTTTTTACCCATTTCATTTAAGCATCTATAATTTAAGTGATTCATTGAATAAAAAATGGCTGCATAAATATCTTCGAAAGATAGGTGAAGAACCTATAATATTTGATAGAAAATTAGTTGAAAAGAGTAAAGTTCAAATAGAAAGATTATTAGCAAATAAAGGTTATTTTAATTCATTTATAAATACATCGATAAATACTTATAAAAAAAAATCTACAATTAATTTCAACATTGAATTAGGAAAAATCTACAAGCTAAATAAAATTAATTACCCGGAAATTAATAATGACGAAATAAATAAAAAAATTAAAAATGAAAAAAAAATACTCTTAAAAAAAGGAGATTTATTAAACGCTGAAAAATTAGATTTAGAACGAATTAGAATTACTGAAATTTTACAAAACCATGGATATTTTAATTTTAAAAGAGAAAACATCTTCTTTGAAGTTGACACATCATCGACTAATGACTCAACAGAAATATCAATAAAAATAGATAATAATTCAAATAACATTTTTACAATTGAAGAAGTAATTCTGGTATTTGAAACTGAAAAAAATGAATTTGATAGTATTATATGGAATGATATAATACTTATAAATTACCAAAATCAAATAAAGAAAAGTATTATTGAAAAATGCATTGATATCCAAAAAAAAGATTTATACTCAAAACAAAAAATCATAAANACTAGAAAAAAATTATCAGATTTAAATATTTTTAAAACAATTAATATAGAGTTTAGTGAAATTGAAAATTCTAAAAAAAATAATCTAAAATGTATAATTANATTAAGTCAGCAAACAAAAATGTACTACTCAATCGAAGCAGAGGGNACACACTCTTCAGGTAATTTAGGCGCATCTTTAAATTTAAAGTTTGGTGATAAAAATGCTTTTAATGGAGCTGAAAACTTTAATTTTAAGTTTAAAGGAGCACTTGAGACTATTAATAGTTTAACTGAAAATCAATCATTTTTTAATACTTGGGAAACTGGGGGGGAAACAACACTTGAAATACCAAGACTAGTTCTACCAAATAATTTTCAAAAAAAACTATCCAGGGTTATTTCNCCTAAAACAAGATTTTCTCTTTCGTTATCNACTCAACAAAGACCAGATTTTAAAAGACTGATCCTTAAAACAACATTATTTGGATATAACTTTTATTCCGCAAAAAACCACTCACACTTTTTAAATTTAGCTGAAATAAGTTACGTAAGTATTTTAAATCAATCTGAAAACTTCTCTTCATTTATTAATGCATCACCATTTTTAACTTACCAGTATACAAACCATTTAATTTCTGCAAGTAGTTATACATATATATATAATAATCAAGAATTAAATAAATTTAAAAATCATTCCTTTTTCAAATTAAGAGTTGAATCAAGTGGATTGAGTTTAAATACTTTAGCTCAAATATTCAACTTTAATAAAGATAAAATTGAAAACTATGAATTTGACACATTTTTAGGCAATAGATTTACACAATATATNAAGGGAGAGATGGATTACAGAAAATATATTATNGCAAATAAAGAAAATATTTTGGCTTTACGTTTTTACTCAGGAATTTCATATGCATATGGAAACAGTAGGCAAATGCCCCCTCAAAAACAATTTTTNAGTGGAGGAACTAATGGAATAAGAGCATGGAATCCATTTTCATTAGGNCCNGGTGCATATCAAACTTCGGNAAATGAAAACTACTTTCTTGGTGACATAAAATTAGAAGCCAANATTGAATATAGATTTCCTTTATTTAATATTGGTTCATATAAAATGAAAGGTGCTTTATTTGTTGATGGAGGNAATATATGGTCCATTAGAGCTGATGATTATGAAAATTCTTTATTTAGTAAAGATTTTTTAAATGAAATTGCAATTGGCACAGGNTTTGGAATGAGATATGATGTAAACTTCGTAATATTTAGAATTGACCTGGGAGTTCCTTTAAAATACCCTTACATCAACGAAAATAATAGNAGATGGATTAAAGAACCAATAAAAAATGCATTAAATGGAAATGTTGTATTAAATTTAGGTATTGGATATCCATTTTAATTATAAAAAAAATAATAATTTTAAAAAAAAATGTAATACAAACTTATGAATACTGAAATTTTAAAGAAAACTGCTCANCAAATGGTAGCTAAGGGAAAAGGGATTTTAGCAGCAGATGAAAGTACCCCTACATGTACTAAAAGATTTGAATCGATTGGTATAAATAGTACATCATTAAGTAGAAATGAATATAGAGATATGTTATTTACCACTGATGGCCTTGAAAAATACATAAGTGGTATAATTATGTATGATGAAACTATAAAACAAAATACTATATCATCAAACACNCCATTTCCAGAGTATTTAAATAATAAAAACATTCTAACAGGCATTAAAGTTGATACAGGTGCAAAAAAATTAGCAGGATCACATAATGAAAAAATAACAGAGGGTTTAGATAACTTAAGGGATAGAATAATAAATTATAAAGAATTAGGTGCAAGCTTNGCAAAATGGAGAGCTGTGATCAACATTGATACTGAAAATATGTTACCCTCTAATGCTTGTTTATTCGCTAATGCTCATGCTTTAGCTAGATATGCATCTATTTGTCAAGAAAGTGATATAGTTCCAATTGTTGAACCTGAAATAATTATGGATGGAAATCATGATATAGAAAAATGTCTTATGGTTACAAAATCTACACTAAATATTGTTTTTGAGCAATTAAAACTAATGAATGTATATTTAGAAGGAATTGTTTTAAAACCTAATATGATTATNTGTGGAAAAAATTGTATTAAATCTTGTTCTAAAGAAGCTGAAAAAGTAGCTGATTANACATTGGAATGCTTATTAGAAACNGTCCCTAAAGAAGTCCCTGGAATTGCTTTTCTTTCAGGCGGACAAAGTAGTGATTTNGCTACTAAACATTTAGCNTTAATGAATCAAAAGTTAAAAGAATCTGAAATATGGAATTTAACATTTTCCTATGGTAGAGCTTTACAGCAGGATGCATTAAGTGTGTGGAAAAATAAAGATATNAAATTNGCTCAAAANAAACTATTACATAGAGCTAAAATGAACTCATTAGCTTCTCAAGGCTTAATAAATTAAAAATGGCTTGGTTTAAAAGAAAAAAAAGGGGGATNTATACTGAAACAAAAGATAAAAAAAATCTTCCNGAAGGNTTGTGGCATAAATGCTCTAATTGTAAACATATAATTTTAATGGAAGAACATGCTAAATTATTTTATGTTTGCTCNAAATGTAATCATCATGATAGNATTAACAGTAAAGAGTATTTTAGTTTTTTATTTGACAAAGGTANTTATAGAGAAGANTTTGTAAATATTCAATCTGTAGATTCATTAGAATTCAAAGACACTAAAAAATATGAGCAAAGATTAAAAGATGCAAAACAAAAAAGTGGNCTTGAAGANGCTATNAGTGTNGGGGTAGGGAAATTAATGGATAAAACTATCTTGATTGCATGTATGAATTTTAACTTTATTGGAGGATCTATTGGCGCTGCAGTTGGAGAAAAAATATCAAAGTCAATAGACTACTGTATAAAAAAGAAAATTCCTCTAGTAATTNTCTCTAAATCTGGTGGAGCAAGAATGATGGAATCAGCTTTTTCTCTTATGCAACTTGCTAAAACATCTGGAAAANTATCTATTCTTTCNGAAAANAAAATACCATATATATCNATACTAACAAATCCTACTTTTGGNGGAGCTACAGCATCTTTTTCTATGTTAGGTGACATTAATATTGCTGAGCCACAAGCGCTAATTGGTTTTGCCGGACCNAGAGTAATTAAAGAAACTATTGGAAAAAATTTACCTGAAGGATTTCAAACATCAGAATTTGTTTTAGAAAAAGGATTCTTAGATTTTATTGTTGAAAGAAAAGATTTAAAAAATAAAATCCATCAATTCCTATCTATAGTTTATTATTAATTTTTTCATTGTTATAATGAATAAAACCTTATATTTGCGTGAAATTATAGGAAAAAAAATATGAATTCGCAGACAATTAACAAAAAAGANTTATTTAAAACATATGGTTCNTCTGAAAANGACACTGGATCAACTGAAGTACAATTAGCTTTATTTACTGAAAGAATCAAACACATAACAAAGCATTTAAAAAANAACAAAAAAGATTATCATAACGAAAGATCCCTAATATTACTTGTAGGGAAAAGAAAAAGACTTCTAAAATATCTTCAAAATAAAGATATTAATCGATACAGAGAGATTATTTCAAAGCTTGGAATAAGAAAATAGTTTTTAAAATCGTTATAAATTCACCTTACATAAAAAATTAATGAAACCTGAATTAAAAATTGAGAAAATAGCTCTACAAGATGGTAGAGAAATTATATTAGAAACAGGTCTTTTAGCAAAACAATCGCATGGTTCATGNGTTGTTAGAATGGGAGACACTATGTTATTAGCAACTGTTGTTTCATCAAAAGAAGCAAAAGATGGAATCGACTTCCTTCCNTTAACNGTTGACTATAGAGANAAATTTGCTGCAGCAGGAAGATTTCCAGGTGGCTTTTTAAAAAGAGAAGGGAGACCATCGGATGGGGAAATATTAGGAATGAGACTAGTAGATAGAGTNCTAAGGCCACTATTCCCTAAAGACTACCACTGTGAGACACAAGTTATGATTCAGTTAATGTCTCATGACCCGAATGTATGTCCAGATTCTCTTCTTGGATTAGCTGCATCTACAGCATTAAGCTTATCAGACATTCCTTTTGAAGGGCCCATATCTGAAGCTAGAGTGGGAAGAATAGATAATAAATTTGTCATTAACCCAAGTAGAGAAGATTTATTAAAATCTGATATTGACTTAATGATTGGAGCTTCTAAAGAATCTGTTGTAATGGTTGAAGGAGAAATGAAAGAAATATCAGAGAGTGAAATGATTGAAGCAATAAAATTCGCTCATGAAGCAATAAAAAAACAATGCGAAGCTCAAGAGAANCTTGCCAAGCAAATTGAGAAAAAAGANNCAAGAGANTACGGAGGGAAAATTGAAGATGAGGAATTATTAAAAAAGATAGAAGACTTATGTTATGATAAAGTCTATAAAATCGCCTCTAACAAAACAGCAAAGCAAGAAAGAACTGATTTACTAAAAGATTTAAAAAATGAAGTATTAGAATCTTTTTCTGATGAAGAATTAGAAGAAAGAGAAAAAGAAATTTTATCATATTTCCACAAAATTGAAAAAAAAGCAATCAGAGATTTTATACTAAATAAACAAACAAGAATTGATGGAAGGAAAACAGATGAAATTCGACCTATATGGTGTGAAGTTGATTACCTACCTACAACTCATGGATCCGCTGTTTTCACTAGAGGAGAAACTCAATCCTTAACTACAGTAACTCTNGGTACATCAAGAGATGAAAATAAACTAGATACTGTAACATTAGAGGGAGCAGAGCGTTTTTATCTACACTATAACTTTCCACCCTTTTCAACTGGAGAGGCTAGAATGAAATTTAGTGTAAGTAGAAGAGAAATTGGACATGGTAACTTAGCACAACGTGCATTAAAATCTATGATATCCGAAGAAAATCCGTACACTGTAAGAGTGGTTTCAGAGATTTTGGAGTCAAATGGATCCTCTTCAATGGCTACAGTATGTGCGGGAACTTTAGCTCTTATGGATGCTGGGGTTATATTAGAAAGACCTGTTTCAGGTATTGCAATGGGCTTAATAACTGATCCGGAAAGTAACAANTATGCTATTTTATCGGATATTTTAGGTGATGAGGACCATTTAGGCGACATGGACTTTAAAGTAACAGGAACTGAAAAAGGAATTACTGCTTGTCAAATGGATATTAAAATAAAAGGACTTTCATATGAAATTTTAGAAAAAGCACTAGAGCAATCNAAAGAAGGAAGAATGCACATTTTAAATGAAATGCTAAAAACTCTTTCNGAAACAAGNAAAGAATTAAAAGCGCACTCACCTAAGATTGTNAAATTTAGAATCGCAAAAGATTTCATTGGAGCTGTAATTGGGCCTGGCGGTAAAGTTATCCAAAAAATGCAAGAAGAAACTGAAACAACAATTGTAATTAATGAAATAGAAGAAACNGGAGAAGGTGANGTTGAGATTTTAGGTACTAATCAAGAAGGTATNGATCAAGCCCTGGAGACTATTAACGGAATTTGCTTTATACCAAAGGTTGATGAAGTTTATAAGGGTGTAGTAAAATCTATAATGCCATATGGAGCATTTGTTGGTATTGGNAAAAATACTGACGGATTACTACATATATCGGAAATTTGTTGGGAAAGACTAGAAAAGGTTGAATCAGTTTTAAAGGAAGGCGATGAAATTGAAGTTAAATTAATAGAAATTGATAAAAGAAGTGGTAANCTTAGGTTATCAAGAAAAGTTTTATTGGATAAACCAGAAAAATAATCTTTTAAATATATGAGACAGTTAAAAATCACAAAACAAGTCACAAACAGAGAAACCGCTTCTCTAGATAAATATTTACAGGAAATTGGAAAAGTCGAATTAATTACTGCTGAAGAAGAAGTTCAGTTAGCAAAAAAAATCAAGGAAGGTGATGAAATTGCACTCGAAAGACTAACTAAAGCTAATTTACGTTTTGTTGTTTCTGTTGCTAAACAATATCAAAATCAAGGACTNTCATTACCAGATTTAATTAACGAAGGTAATTTAGGNCTTATAAAAGCTGCACAAAGATTTGATGAAACTAGAGGTTTTAAATTTATATCATACGCAGTTTGGTGGATTAGACAATCAATTCTGCAAGCACTTGCTGAACAATCAAGAATAGTTAGACTTCCCTTAAATAAAATCGGATCTATAAATAAAATTAATAAAGCCTACGCAAAATTAGAGCAAGAAAATGAAAGAGATCCNTCAGCTGATGAAATTGCTAGTGTTTTAGACATGTCTCTAAATGATGTTCGAGAATCACAAAGANATGCAGGAAGACACGTCTCTATGGATGCCCCTTTACTTGAAGGNGAGGATAGNAATNTATATGATGTGATAATGAGCGGTGAAAGCCCAAGCCCTGAGCAATCCCTAATGAATAGCTCACTTAGAACAGAAATCGAAAGATCTTTAACCACACTAACTGATAGAGAAGCTGATGTAATTAAATTATATTTTGGTTTAGATGGTACTCATCCAATGACATTAGAGGAAATTGGAGAAAAATTTGATTTAACAAGAGAAAGAGTTCGTCAGATTAAAGAAAAAGCTATCAGAAGATTAAAACATACTTCAAGAAGTAAAATTCTAAAAACATATTTAGGATAAATTCATGAAACATTTAATTGCCCCATCTATATTGGCAGCTGACTTTGGAAATTTAAAGTCAGAGATAAATATGGTTAATAGCAGTG
This sequence comes from Flavobacteriales bacterium TMED113, assembly GCA_002170235.1. GTDB lineage: Bacteria > Bacteroidota > Bacteroidia > Flavobacteriales > TMED113 > TMED113. Next base: position 483 of record NHFO01000015.1, on the reverse strand, counting down.
AAGCAGATTGGTTTCATTTAGATGTAATGGATGGTGTATTTGTACCTAATATATCATTTGGAATACCTGTTATAAAAAGTATACAAAAAGCAGCAAAGAAAACATTAGATGTACACTTAATGATTATTGATCCAGATAGGTACATCAACACATTCAAAGAAGTTGGAGCAAATATTCTAACAGTACATTTTGAGGCATGTAATCATTTACATAGAACGATTCATGCGATAAAGCAAGAAGGGATGAAAGCAGGTGTTGCCTTAAATCCACATACACCCGTGAATGTTTTAAGTGATATATTAGAAGATTTAGATTTAGTCTGTATTATGTCAGTAAATCCAGGTTTTGGAGGGCAAAAGTTTATTGAAAAAACATTTCATAAAATAAAAGAATTAAAAAAATTAAGAGAAGAAAGTAATAGTAATTTTTTAATTGAAATTGATGGAGGGGTAAATACAGAAAATGCATCTAAACTAATATATG
>NHFO01000014.1 GCA_002170235.1 Flavobacteriales bacterium TMED113 | reverse complement strand
ATATTATAAATGAAAACTCTAAAAGTGTAAAAATTAGAATTGGATCTGGTGTTATTTGGAATGATTTTGTTAATTGGTCGATAAAAAAAAAACTTTGGGGAATTGAAAATTTAATTTTAATCCCCGGCACTGTTGGAGCTGCACCAATACAAAATATAGGTGCTTATGGAGCAGAAATTAAAGATGTTATTAATACAGTTACTGGGTACAATATTATGACAGGAGAAAAGCTAATCTTTAATAAAGATCAATGTGAATTTGAATATAGAAACTCTATTTTTAAGAAAAGTCTAAAAAATAATTTCTTTATAACTGAAATACAAGTAACACTTAAAAAAAATGGTGAACCAAACCTAAGTTATGAAATTCTAAAAAAAGAATTAGAAGGAGAAGGTGATGAAATATCACTAAATAAAATTGGATTAACGGTTTCAAAAATAAGGAGCAGAAAACTACCTAATCCTAACGAAATAGGTAATGCAGGAAGTTTTTTTAAAAATCCAACAATTAGTTTAGAAAAATTAAATGAAATAAAGAAAAGATTTCCGGAAATAAAATATTACGATTCTAATAAAAAAGCAAAAATATCTGCAGGATGGTTAATAGAGAAATGTGGATGGAAGGAAAGGGGATTTAAAAATTGCAGTGTTTATAATAAACAAGCTTTAGTTTTAATTAATCATGGTAATGCGACAGGAAGTGAAATAAATAACTTAGCAAATAAAATTATTAATGATATTAACACTAACTTTGGAATAAGACTCGAAAATGAGGTTCAAATTTTTTAAATGAAAATAATTATACCTATTATATTACTTATTTTAAGTGTAGCTGGGATAGCTATTAAAATATTATTAAAAAAAAATGGAGAATTTGCAGGAACATGCTCAAGTAATAATCCATTTTTAAAGAAAGAAGAACCTTGCCAATTTTGCGGAGCAAAACCAGATGAAAAATGTAAAAAAGAATAATTATTTTACAATAAAACCGTCTGTTCTTAAGTCTAACATATTACCTGATAAAGAATCTAAATAAACAAACATAACTTCAAGGTTATAAGTATTTTTTTCTAAAAACTCCATAGATCTTTTTATACCCATCTCCATAAATGCAGTAGCATAAGCATCAGCATCCATACAATTATTTGCTAATACAGAAACACTTAATAAATTATTTTGAATAGGAAAGTAATTAGAGGGACTAATTATGTGAGTATAATTAGAGTCTAAGCTAAGCTTTCTAGTACTTCCAGAAGTTGCTAGTGCTTTGTTTTTCAAAGGAACTTTATATATATAATCATTTGGAGAACCAAGAGGATCTGATACACCTAAAGTCCAATTTTTATTATTTTTTTCACCTGAACAATAAACTTCACCTCCAATCTCAATCATATAATTAAAAATTCCTTTAGAATTAAAATAACTAGATATAAAATCAACACTAAAACCTTGAGCTATGCCATTTACATCAATTTTAACGTTATTTTCTTTTAAAATTAAATTATCATTTATTTTAAACTTATCACATCCAACAAGTAACGAGGGATCACCTTCAATTGTTTGTAGTTTTTTTTGAGCACCAAATCCAAATGAATTAACAACAGGAGCTATAGTAACATCAAATGAACCATCAGTATTTTCACATATAATTATTGATCTTTCAAGCACTTTTTTTAGAAGGGTATCTAATTTATTTGTAGAATTATTATTTATCTGGCTAATGTTAGAGGAATCTATATAAGATGACATTGAGTAGTCAATAATATCCAACAAACTATCTATTTCATTCTTTTTAATTTTTTCATTATTAAAAAAATACTTAATGTTATAAGTTGTTCCTTGGGTATAGCCAACTATATTAAAAACTTTTTTTTCTAAACTAGATGATTTTTTGTGAGAAGAACAAGAAAAAAAGAGAAATAAAAAAAATAATCTAACCACCAAAGTCATCAAATGCAACATTTTCATCTGGAATACCGAAATCATCACACATTTTTAAAACAGCTTGATTCATTAAAGGAGGACCACAAAAGTAAAACTCTATGTCTTCAGGGGACTCATGTTTATCAAGATAATTATCTATAAATGCTTGATGAACAAAACCTAAAAATCCATCACCTTTTGCATCATCCAAATCTTTCTTTTCAACCCAATTGTCATCTTCTAAAGGTTCTGACAATACAGGGTAAAACTTGAAGTTTTTAAACTTTTTCTCAAGTTGAAAAAAATGATCCATATAAAACAACTCTCTTCTAGATCTACCTCCATACCAATACGAAACTTTTCTTTTTGATTTTAATGTTTTAAATAAATGATATAAATGAGATCTTAAGGGCGCCATACCTGCACCACCACCAATGTAGACCATTTCAGCTTCTGTATCTTTTATAAAAAACTCTCCATAAGGACCAGAAATAGTTACATCATCACCTGGTTTTAAACCAAAAATATATGATGAAGCGACTCCCGGATTTACAGTCATCCAGTCATTTTTATTCCTATCCCAGGGAGGTGTTGCAATACGAACATTAAGCATAATTTTTTTTCCCTCTGCAGGATAACTTGCCATTGAATATGCACGAATTACCTCGTCATCATTTTTCATTACTAAAGGCCATAAATTGAATTTATCCCATTCATATTTATATTTATCTTTTTGACCAGGATGTTCTTTTGGGTGAGCAGAAATATCAAAATCACTGTATTTAACTTCACAATTTGGGATCTCTATTTGGATATAACCCCCTGGTTCATAATCCATTTCTTTTGGTAACTCTACAACAAATTCTTTAATAAAAGAAGAAACATTATAATTAGAAACAACTTTTGCTTTCCATTGTTTAATTCCAAATATTTCTTCAGGAATTTCAATTTCCATGTCGTTTTTAATCTTAACTTGACAACCTAATCTCCAATTATCTTGAATCTCTTTTCTTGAAAAATAAGGCTTCTCTGTTGGTAATATATCACCTCCTCCAGAAACAACTTGACACTTACACATTGCACAAGTTCCACCTCCACCACATGCAGATGGAAGAAAAACTTTATTATTTCCCAGTGTTGTTAATATTGTATCTCCAGCGCTAACCTCAATCTCTTTTTCACCGTTAATTGTTAATTTAACTGCGCCAGAAGGAGACAGTTTTGATTTAGCAAAAAGAAGTATTATCACTAATGATAATATCACAACTAAAAAGAAAATAATTGGAATAAAAATAGTCACCATAATTAAATTTTAATACCCATAAAACACATAAAGCCTAAACCCATTAAACCTGTAATAATAAACGTAATTCCTAATCCTCTTAATGGACCAGGAACATTTGAATATCTAATTTTTTCTCTAATTGCAGCAATTGCAACAATTGCTAAAAACCATCCAACTCCAGAACCTAATGCAAATGATGTTGCCTCAACAATTGTAGAATATTGACGCTCTTGCATAAAAAGAGCACCACCTAAAATTGAGCAATTAACAGCAATTAAAGGTAAAAATATTCCAAGAGAACTATATAGAGAAGGAGAAAACTTTTCAATTATCATCTCTACTAATTGAACCATTGATGCAATAACTGCAATAAACATTATTAAGCTTAAATAAGAAAGATCTAGATTTTCATAACCTGAACCAAGCCAGGATAATGAACCCTCTTTTAATAAGAAATTTTCTAATAAATAATTAATAGGAACAGTTACTCCCAAAACAAAAATAACCGCAGCACCAAGTCCAACTGCTGTTTCCACTGTTTTAGATACAGCTAAGTATGAACACATACCTAAAAAATAGGCAAATATCATATTATCAATAAATACTCCTTTTATAAATATATTAACTAAATCTTCCATATTTAATTATCTTCTATAAGTTCTCTATTCCTAGATCTTTGCACCCATATTATCAGNCCTACTACTATTAATGCCATTGGTGGTAAAATCATTAAATTATTATTTAAATATCCAGCATCAAAAAANGATTGGCCAATAATTTGATAACCAAANATTTTACCTGAACCTAAAAATTCTCTAAAAAAAGCAACAGCTAAAAGAATCCATCCATATCCAATTGCATTACCAAGACCATCTAAGAAAGATGGCCATAATTTATTCCCTAATGCAAACGCTTCAAGTCTACCCATAATGATACAATTAGATACGATTAATCCAACAAAGACAGATAACTTTTCTGACATATCTGGTAAAAAAGCTTTTAATACTAAATCAACCAATACTACTAATGCAGAAACAACTACCAACTGAACAATTATTCTAATTCTTGAAGGAATAACATTTCTTAAAAGAGAAACTATCATATTTCCACATATCATAACAACTACAACAGATAAAGCCATAATTAGAGCTTGTTGTAATTGAACTGTTATAGCTAGAGCTGAACAAATACCTAATACTTGAACTGTAATTGGGTTTTGTCCATCAAATGGATCAGTAATTAAACGTTTATTCTTTTTTGAAAAAAAACTATCTTTCATTTTTTATTTATTTAAATATTTTGAATAAATATATAAGTTATCTTTCAGCATATCTGTTACACCATCACTTGTAATAGTACCACCTGTTATTCCATCAACTTCATGATAACTATCAACATTTGCGCCACCTTTCATTACTGATATAGAGACAAAATCACCTTGATTATTTAAAATTTTCTGACCAATAAATTGCTCTTCAAAAAAAGTTTCTCTAATCTCTGCACCTAATCCTGGTGTTTCACTTTTATGATCAAATGAAGCTCCAGTTACAGTATTACCATCTTCACTGAAAGANACAAAACCCCATATAGGACCCCATAAACCTGTTCCAATAAGAGGGGCAATATAATAACTCTGATTATCTTTTTCCGCTATAAAAAGAGGGAACTTCTTATCTTCCAGTTTTAGTGTTTTATCTCTGTATTGTTTTTTTATATCAATTGACAGAGCAGATGTTTTGTTACTTAAAGAATCTATCTTATTTCCCTGTGAATCTAAAACTACGAAATCAGTAATGTATTTATCAAAATCTATTTCAGCCATTTCTCTAGAGGAATCAACTTCTATTGCAGATAGAAGATCTACCATATTTTTAGCAGATTGATTATATTTAATATCAGATTGTAAAAAAGAAAATGTCCCTGCTAATACCCCAGCNACAAAAACACACATAGATATTGCAAAAACAAAAGTGAAAATGTTACTATCTTTATTAAATGCCATCTTTTACTCTATTTAATCTTCGTTTAACACTACTTTGAATAACATAATGATCAATCATGGGAGCCATTACATTCATAAATAAAANGGCTAACATTATACCTTCAGGGTAAGCTGGNTTAAAAACTCTAATCATAATAGCTAAAAACCCGCACAAAAAACCATATATATATTTACCTTTATTCGTTTGAGCAGCAGATACAGGGTCTGTTGCCATAAAAACTATTCCAAACATAAATCCACCAATAAAAAGTTGATGAAAAGGATTAAGCCCCATAAATCCATTAGCNTTCCATAAGTTAAAAATTAAAGCCATTATAAAACCGCCAAGTATACCTGAAGAGATTATTCGCCAAGAACCAATCCCTGTAATTATTAATATAGCCGCACCAATCAATATTGCAAGTACAGATGTTTCTCCTATCGAACCTGGAATAAAACCTAANAAAGAATCCATTATTCCAAAGTTAGAAGATAAAACATCAGTTGCATCAGATGATTTATCTTTAACTAAAGTTGCTAATTGACCTAAAGCTGTTTCACCTGAGACTCCATCAACATNAGACGCTTGAGANACCCATACTTTATCGCCAGATAATTTAGTTGGATAAGCAAAAAAAGCAAAAGCTCTTGCAAGTAAAGCTGGATTTAAAATATTCATACCTGTTCCACCAAATACTTCTTTACCAATCACAACTGCAAAAGCAACTGAAATAGCAACAATCCATAAGGGACAATCTATTGGAAAAATTAATGGAATTAACATACCNGTAACTAAATAACCTTCGTTTACTTGATGCTTTCTGGATACGGCAAAACCAAATTCTATAGAAAGACCAACAACATAGGACACAACAATCATTGGAAGAACTCTAATTAATCCATATGTAAATAAACTAAAAATTGAAGGNAGATCACCACCTAATTGTGTGTAGTACTGATAACCAATATTATAACAACCAAATAATAAACAGGGAACTAAGGCTAAAATAACAGTCCCCATGGTTCTTTTTAAATCAACTGAATCTCTAACATGACAAGATGAAGAACTTGTATGATTAGGTACAAATAAAAAGGTTTCAAATGCATCATAAGCAGGGTACATTTTTTTTAATTTACCCTCAGTAAAGTGTGGCTTTATACTATCTAATATTTTTCTCATGAAACCCATTTAACACTCTTTTTTAATTAAATCTAAACCATTTCGTACAATATCTTGAACAGGTATTTTTGATGTACATGCAAACTCACATAAAGCAAAATCTGCAGGATCCACTTCATAAATTCCTAATTTTTCCATTAATTCAATATCTTCAGCCATTATTGCCTTTATTAAATGAACAGGATAAATATCCATTGGAAATAAATCTTCGTACTGACCGCTAACTACAAAAGCTCTTTCTTCACCATTCATATTACTATCCAGAACATATTTTTTTTTCTCATTAAGCCATGAGAAAAATAATCTAGAAAAACTGTACTTATGAAATCCAGGTAATGCCCATCCAAAAAGTTGATAATAATTTCCTTCTGGTATAACAGTCACTTGATCATCATAAAATCCAATAAAACCGTCTTTATCAATTCTACGTCCATTTAAAATACTTCCAGAAATATATCTTTTTTCACCTTTATTTAAATTATTTTTAATTATTGGGGAAATATTCAATCCTTGTACAATTTTAAAATATTTTCTATCCTTTATTTCTGAACCCGTTAAAGCAATAATCTTTGTCATATCAAATACACCTTTAGAAAAAAACCTACCAATAGAAATAACTGACTGAGGAGACAAGGTCCAAGCAACTTCACCTTTATTAATTGGATCAATGTGATGGATTTGAATACCCACATTACCAGATGGATGGGGTCCAAAAAATTTATTTATTTGACATCCAGAAAATTGATCAAAAAAATCATTATCACTTCTTGACCCATCAACATTTAAATGTAATTTTCCGTCTGTTAATTTATTTATAATATCTAAACCCTCTTGAAAAAAATCTTTTTGATCAGATAAAATATAATTATAATCCGGAGCAAGAGGAGATGTATCGAAACATGAAACAAAAATTGATTTCGGAATATCATTTGGTTCAGCTACAATAGAAAAAGGACGCTTAATAATCAAAGGCCAAAGACCCGAATCCATCATTAAGTTTTTAATGGATTGAGCATCCATTTTCTTGTAATTTGAAACATCAAATTTCTTGTATTTTATTTTTTTATCAGATTTTATTATTATCTGTAATAATTTTCTTTTTGCTCCTCTTTGAATTTCTTTAACAACTCCACTAACTGGACTACAGTACTTAACGGCATTATTATCTTTATCAAAAAATAAAGGATCACCAGCAAGAACAGTATCTCCTACTTTAATGCAAAGCTTTGGAGTTAATAAATGGAAATCGGTAGGCTTAAGAGAGTATAGCTCTGATGAAATTTCTTTCATTTTTTTTTGAGCAGACCCCTGAATAGAGATGTTTTTACCTTTTGATATTCGAACGCTTATTGACATGCTTTAATTCTGTCTTTACAATATAATTTCGAATGCGAATATAAAAATATTCAATTATTAAAACACGTTTTAAGCACTTAAAATTTAAAAAGTTTTTAACTTAACATTAACTTTATTTTTTTTATGAAAAAAATACAAATAATTATTTTTTTTTTAACTCCATTTTTTTGCAATTCACAACCCGATTTGGATGAATTGTATTTTAAAGATTATAATTATAATAATTGCATAAAATCCTCTACACTAACTAATAATGAAAACCAATTATTAGATCCGATAGTAAAATTAAACTCCAATGAAACAATAAAGCTAAGTTTTGATGACTTGGGTAATGAATTAAAATATTATATGTATACGTTTATACATTGTGACTCTAATTGGGAGAAATCTGATATTATTTACAACGAATATTTAGATGGTTTTTATGAAAACTATGTTGAAGATTACAATTATTCTTTTAACACAATCCAACAATACATTCATTATGAATTAATTTTTCCAAACGAAAATGTTAATTTTTTAAAATCAGGGAATTATATAATTCTAATTTATGATGAAAATCTGAATCCTGTTTTAACAAAAAGATTTATTGTATATGAAGATATTTTAAGAATTGAAAGCAATATTAAAAGAGGGACTTTTTCAAAAGATTTTTACACTAAACACGAAATAGATTTCAAAATTTATTTAAACAATTTTAATATTCAAAATCCTTACGATGAGCTATCAATAGTAATTCAACAAAATGATGATTGGAATTATATTAAAAAAGATATAAAGCCAACATTTGTTGGGAAAAATATCATTGAATATGACCATGAAGAACAAACCAGCTTCAACGCTGGAAATGAATTCAGAAAATTTGAAATTTCTAATATTGATTTTTTTTCAGAAAATGTAGATAGTATATACATGAAGAATATCAAAGAAATTGAATTATTTGATGAAGGTAAAATTTGCGTAAAATCATCCCAAGATAACATGATTTTCGCTAGTTTAAAAAAAGATTATTCTAGAAATGTAAATAAATATTTTAATAACTATGACCTCAATGGTAAAAAGCAATTATTTAATGAACGATCAATATATTCAGAATATGAATCTGAATATATTATGGTGGACTTCTACCTTAAATATGACTATCATGAAGAAAATGAAATCTATGTTTTCGGAGCAATTTCTAATTGGGATTACAAAGAAAAATATAAATTAAAATATAATGAAAAATTAAAACTATATAACACAAAACTATTTTTAAAACAAGGTTATTATGATTATCAATATAAAATGAATAATGAAAATGAAATTGAGGGTAATTATTTTGAAACTAAAAATGAATATACAATATATGTTTACTATAAACCTATTTGGGCTAGATATGAAAAAATTATCGGAATAAATAAAATTACATCAAACTATTTAGATTAAATTTTTATTTTTGAAAACTAAACAATTAAAATAAATTATTATGGCAAATGGATTCTTCTCAGTACCAAAAGCATCATGTGAAAAAGTAATGTCTTATGCACCTGGGAGCCCTGAAAGAAATGAGGCAAAAAGTGAGTATCAAAAAATGATTTCAAAAGTTATAGAACTTCCAATGATTATTAATGGAAAAAAAATAAAAACGAAATCAATAAAAAATATATACCCTCCTCATGATCACAAACGAATTGTTGGCAAATGCTACTACGGCAATGAATCTCATGTAAAAAGTGCGATTGAAGCTGCTAATAAAGCAAAAGGGAAATGGAGTAAAATGCCATGGGAACAACGTTGCTCAATATTTTTAAAAGCAGCAGATTTATTAGCTGGACCATACAGACAAAAAATAAATGTTGCAACTATGATTAATCAATCTAAAAATATTTTTCAAGCAGAAATTGACGCTGCTTGCGAACTTATTGATTTTATGAAATTTAACGTTGAATTTTTAACAAAAATTTACTCCGATCAACCAGAAAATAGTGTTGGTGTTTGGAATAAAATGGAATACAGACCATTAGAAGGATTTGTGTTTGCAATTACTCCTTTTAATTTTACATCTATAGCCGCTAATTTATGTATTGCCCCAGCTTTAATGGGTAATACTGTTATATGGAAACCTTCGGATAACCAAACTTATTCAGCTAAAATAATTATGGATCTTCTTAAAGATGCAGGCCTTCCAGATGGAGTAATTAATTTAATTCATTGTAAACCTGAAGCCGCAAATAAGATAATTTTCAACTCCCAAGACCTTGCAGGAGTTCATTTTACAGGTTCAACTCACGTATTTAAAAATATATGGAAAACTATCGGCAATAACATTACTAATTATAAAACATTTCCAAGAATTGTAGGCGAAACTGGTGGAAAAGATTTTATTATTGCTCATAATTCTGCAAATGTTGATGAAGTAACAACGGCTATTATCAGGGGAGGGTTTGAATATCAGGGGCAAAAATGCTCTGCAGCTTCTAGGGTATATATTCCAAAAAGTTTATGGAAAAAACTAGAAAAAAAATTAATAGCTAAAATGGATACAATTAATGTTGGAAGTCCAGAGAATTTCTCAAATTTTGTTAATGCTGTCATAAGTAGAGAGTCATATGATAAATTAAAAAAAGCTATAATTAAAACAAAAAAAGCCAAAAAAGCTAAAATTATATTTGGAGGAAATTATGATGATTCTGTTGGTTATTTTATTCACCCTACAATTATATTAACTTCTGATCCAAAATTTGAAACTATGGAAACAGAACTTTTTGGCCCTATAGTTACTATTTACATATATAATGATAAAGATTATTTGAAAACGCTTAAACTTGTCGACTCAACATCAATTTATGCGTTAACAGGATCCATTTTCTCTAAAAATAGAGAGGCTATAACAGAGGCTTTAAATATTTTACAAAATTCTGCCGGCAATTTCTATATTAATGATAAACCTACTGGAGCTGTTGTCTCGCAACAACCTTTTGGTGGGGGGCGCTCCTCCGGAACTAACGATAAAGCTGGTTCATACCTAAATTTATTAAGATGGGTAAGCCCAAGAACAATTAAAGAAACATTTGTTCCAGCAAAGGATTATAAATACCCTTTTCATAGTGAAGAATAAATAAAGAGATTTTGAGAGATAAAATATTTCAATTTATATTAAAAAATATTTTAATAGCAATAGCTATTATATTTTTTATTTGGATGTGTTTTTTTGATGAAAATTCATTAACTAGACATTTAAATATTCAAAATATTTTAAAAGAACAAGAAGTTGATCAAAGAAGATTAGAAAAAGAAAACAAAAAATTTGAATCAACAATAAAACTATATGAATCTGATACAATAAATCCTATATTAGAAAAAATATTAAGGGAAGATTATGGTCTTGCTAAAGAAGATGAAATCATATTTAAAGTTGAATAACTATGGCACAAATATTTTCTAATATAAATTCATTCAAACCTCAAACAAAAAAAAAGTGGATTGATAATTTAAAAAAAGAAGATGTTGATTATAAAAATTTAAAGCATAAAATTAACAATCTTCAATTTGATCCAATTTATTTTAATGATGAAATTCAAAATAAAATTTCATTTTCAAAAAAAAAGGGTTGGGATATCTCATTCTCTATTAATTGTGAAAACATAAATAAATCAAACAGAGATGCCCTGAAAGCAATTGAAAATGGTGCTCAATCAATATTGTTTATTTTCAATTCAAAAGAAAAATACACAAAGGATGATTTAAATAAATTACTATTAAATATCAATTTAAATGATATTCAAATCGAATTTAAAGGAATATCAAGTTACAAATACATCTTAACTTATCTAAAAGACAAAAAAAACATAAAATGCATACTTCACGATTATAAAATTTCTCAAAATAATTATAAAAAAAACGCAAGATTTCTTAAAAACTGTAAGCTTCAGACAATTAATATCCATAAAGAATCTTTTGAGAAAATTAATACTAAAATACTTCCCTTTATTGATTTAAATCATGTGCAATTTAACTTTAAATTATCTAACCATTTTTTTTATGAAATTGCTAAAATTAGAGCATTTAGAATTTGGTTTTATAATAATTACAAAAAAGAACCATATATTTCTTGTCACACAGATTTTGATAAATCAATAAAGATTCATGAACTAATACAAACATGTACGCAGTCTTGCGCGGCAATAATTGGAGGATGTAATAATCTAAATATAAGATTAAGTAAAAATAATTATCTAGGTATAAAACAACAACATATTTTAAAAAATGAATCCTATTTTGATAAGATAATTGATCCCCTTCACGGAAGTTATTATATTGAGAAAATAACACAATCATTTTTAAAAAATAAAACTCAATACTTTTTTAATAAAAAAAATCAACAAAATTCAATAAACACTTTCGAAGGAATTAAAATTAAAAGCCACTATAGTCAGCAGGATGTGAAAAATAATAAATATTTAAATTTTAGTGCAGGTAAACCACCATTTATTAGGGGGCCATACTCTACAATGTACTGTAAAAGAAAATGGACTATAAGACAATACTCAGGATTTTCAACTGCGGAAGAGTCAAATAAATTTTATATAAAAAATTTAAAAGCTGGACAAAAAGGCCTATCAATTGCTTTTGATCTACCAACACATAGAGGTTATGACTCTGACCATAAAAGAGTTAAGGGAGATATTGGCAATACAGGTGTTGCAATTGATACTGTTGAAGATATGGCTATATTACTTAAAAATATCGATTTAAATAACATCTCTGTATCAATGACCATGAATGGAGCAGTTCTTCCAATAATGGCATTTTTAATCGTACATGCTCAAGAAAATAATTTTCCCATAAACAAATTAACTGGAACAATTCAAAATGATATTTTAAAAGAGTTTATTGTTAGGAACACTTATATATATCCACCAAATGATTCTATGAGAATTATCAAAGATATCTTTAAATATACGGCAAAAAAAATGCCAAAATTTAACTCTATAAGCGTTAGTGGATATCATATGCTGGAAGCCGGAGCCAGTGCCGAAACAGAATTAGCATTTACCCTTGCAAATGGATTAGAATATATAAGAACAGGTATAAGTGCTGGATTAAAAATTGATGATTTTGCTCCTAGAATATCATTTTTTTGGGGAATAGGAATGAATTATTTTATGGAAATAGCAAAGATGAGAGCTGCAAGAATAGTTTGGGCACAAATAGTTAAAAAATTTAAGCCGAAAAACCCAAAATCAATGATGTTACGAACTCATTGTCAAACTTCCGGATGGAGCTTGATTGAGCAAGAACCCGAAAATAATATAACTAGGACATGCGTTGAAGCACTTGCTGCTATATTAGGAGGAACTCAATCACTTCATACAAATGCATATGATGAAGCTATTGCTCTACCAACTGAACACTCAGCAAAAATTGCTAGAGACACTCAACTATTTTTACAAAAAAACTCTAAAATTTGTGATGCAATAGATCCATTTGCCGGATCATATTATATAGAATCATTAACTAATTCTCTTATTACTAAATCAAAAAAAATAATTAATGAAATAGAAAAATTAGGAGGAATGTCTAATGCAATTGAACTAGGGATCCCTAAAAAAAGAATTGAGGAAAAAGCAGCTATAAGACAAGCAAAAATTGATTCTAACAAAAATATTATAGTTGGATTAAATGCATACAAAACAAAATCAAACAAAAAAATTAAGACTTTAGAAATAGATAACTCTATTGTTAAAGAAAAGCAGATTAAAAAAATACTTAAAGTAAAAGATAATAGAAATAATAAATTAGTAAAAGAAAAATTAAATAATATAACTTTATGTTGCAAAACAGGTGAAGGAAATTTACTAGAACTATGCGTAGAAGCAGCAAAAGTAAGGGCGACAATTGGAGAAATTTCTGGAGCTTGTGAAGATCATTTTGGGAGATATAAATCAAATCACAACTTAATATCTGGAGTATATTCTATGGAAATAAAGAAAGACCCTAAGTTCATAAAAGCAACAAAAATGACCATGAAGTTTTCTCAATTATATGGAAGAAATCCAAGAATACTTGTGGCAAAAATTGGACAAGATGGCCATGATAGAGGAGCAAATGTTATTTCAACTAGTTTTTCAGATATAGGCTTTGACGTTGACATTGGCTCCTTATTTCAAACACCAGAAGAAGTAGCAAATCAAGCAATTGAAAATGACGTACATATGATTGGTATATCAAGCTTAGCTGGAGCGCATAAGACACTAGTTCCTGAATTAATTAAGTGCTTAAAGAAAAAAACAACAAAGAAAATTCTTATTATATTAGGTGGAATAATACCAAAAAAAGATTACAATTTTTTATATAAAAAAGGGGTTGGGGAAATTTTTGGACCGGGAACTATAATTTCTCAAGCAGTTATTGATATATTGTCAAAATACCTAGATGAATAATATAAACTTCAAAAAACTTCAGAATGGAGACATTCCAATTCTAGCGCAAGCTATAACTTTAATTGAAAGTACTTTATATTCAGATAGAATTAAAGCAAATGATTTAATAAAAGAATGTACAAAATTTGAAAAACTTTCCTATAGAATTTGTGTAAGCGGAGCACCTGGTGCAGGTAAAAGTACATTTATTAATTGCTTACTAAATGAATTAATAAAAGAAGATTTAAAAATAGCGGTTTTAGCAATAGACCCAAGCAGCAATGAATCAAAAGGAAGTATTTTAGGTGATAAAGCTAGGATGAATATTTCATCATCTCATGAAAATATATTTGTTAGACCTTCACCCAGCAAAGGTGAATTAGGTGGTGTTTCAAAAAGAACCAGAGAAACTATAATTCTTTGTGAAACAGCGGGATTTGATATAGTAATAGTTGAAACAACAGGTGTTGGACAGACAGAATATATTGCGAAAGAAATGACAGATTTTTTTATACTTCTTACTATACCAAATTCAGGTGATTATTTACAAGCAATAAAAAAAGGTATTTTAGAAATAACTGATCTGATTGTAATTAATAAGACTGAAAATATAACCGAAAATGAAATTCAAAAAGAAAAAAATTATTATCATCAAAATCAAAAATCTAAAAAATATAATTTTGAAAAGGTCCAAACATGTTCATCTAAAAATGGATTAGGTATTAATAAAATTTATAATATTTTATATCAAAATTTTATTACTCAAAAAAATAATGGTGATTTAATTAAAAATAGATTAAATCAAATCAAATATTGGGTTAAAAAGTCAATTAATGAAAAAATAATAGATAAATTTTACAATCAAAAAAAAGTCAGTACAGAAATTGACGAAATAATTAAAAAGATTAAAAATAAAACTGGAAGTGTTGAAGAGCTAACAAAAAAAATTGTCGATAAATACTTAAAATAAATTAGATATTATATTTTCTAT
>NHFO01000013.1 GCA_002170235.1 Flavobacteriales bacterium TMED113 | reverse complement strand
AATTATTATCTAAATTATAATCTGATGAAATGACTACTTTACCTAAATCTAAATCAGTATAAAATAAACTAGTAAAGAAAGAAGCATCTTCTAAAACTAAATTAAAATCAAAAAAATCATCTCCAGAATAGTCTATTTTTTCATCTTGTAAATAAGAAGAAAATATATTATTTATTTTAGGATATAAATCTTTATAATCAAAATTATAAGTAAATGTTCCGTTTCCTATTTCAGAATCTAAAATTATAGTATTTTCATTATTATGATTAGAAAAAGATACTGAAACATTATTGATAAATTCTTTTTTATTATTAAAATAGGATATTTTATCTCCATAAAAATCTCCTTTAATATTATTTATATTATTACCTGAAAAATTAGCATAAATATTGCCAGAAAAGTTTTTAATAGATTTATTTAAATTTAATTCATCAAAATTAATATTTAATAAGTTGGCATTTACATTAAAAATTGGCAAATTTTGTCTTAAATCAACCAAACCATCAACATTAATATTTATATTATCATCTGTAATTTCTAATTTCCCATTTAAATAATTATTAAAAATATCTCCTGAAAAGGATATATTTTTATAAGAATAACCATTAAAATCAAACTGAGCTTTATCCAGGTTAATTTTAGCATATATTTCTGAATTAAAAAAATGACCTTCAATAGTAGATTTTAAAGATAATTTATCAAATAATTTATTATTATAAAATTCTCCAATTTTAAAGTTATCTAAATCAATGATTCCTAAATAATTTATTTTACTTATAGAATCTGATTGGGGGTCGCAAGTAAAATCCAAATTTAAATCTCCATATTGAGTATTTATCAATCCATTTAAAATTGTATTTTCTTTGATAAATTCAATTTTTCCCTGATATTTTAATGAATCAAACTGACTTAATTGTTTTTTGTATTTATTAAAAGAAAGTTTATTTAGATCTATATTTAAAAAAAAGGACTCTTCTAAACCTATATATACATTACTATTTTTTTGATTAAAATTAAAATTTCCATTTATATAAGATTCATTATAAGATAAATCGAAATTATTTGAAAATATTAAACTATCCTTTGCCTGAATATTTAAATTTAAGTATAAAGTTCCATCTAAATCTGGATGTAAATTATTTATATCTAAACTACTTCTATAAATATTGGAAGTCCAATGTTTGTTTGGAATGTCATAATTTAAATCTAACAAGAAGTTATTTTCACTATTCTGGATGGATATTTGGTCAAAAGATAATTTATGATTTTGATTAAAACTCATTTTCTTTAGTAGAATATTTACATCTTCATAATAAATATTCTTATTTTGGAAAGTGAATAAACAATCTTTAAAATTAATTTCTTGAACTTCAATTGAATTAAAAGATGATGATTGATTATTATTTATTTTATCTATAAAAATCTCAAAATTAGTCAATTCGTTTTCAGAGTATTTTTGAATATTAAATTCAGGTGATATAATTTCTACTTTATTAATAATCAAATCAGTATTCAATAACAAACTATTTTTAAATTTTACATTAATCTTAGGTAAATATATCATGCTTTGACCATAATGATCAATAACAGTAAAATTTGTAGTGAGTTTATTATTAAATAAATTATAATAAAAATGATCNGTACTTATTTTAATAGAATATTTATTTTCAATTTTTTCTGAAAAAAAATTGAATANTTTAGACTGAATAAAAGGGCTATTAATCAATAATAATAATAATAACAGTAAACTAATAGAGTAAGTTAAAATTAAAACAATATATTTTTTAAATTTATTCAGNTTCAATAATTATATCTTTAAAGATGAAACATAAAAAAAACATATACATTCTTGGGATTGAGTCATCATGCGACGATACCTCAGCTTCAGTAACTCATAACAATAAAGTTATGTCAAATATTGTATCAAGTCAAAAAATACACCAAAAATTTGGAGGAGTTGTGCCTGAGCTTGCATCAAGATCACACCAAACAAATATATTTTCAGTTACCTTACAANCTATAAATNTAGCAAATATNAAATTAAATCAATTGGATGCTATTGCNTTTACTAGAGGGCCGGGNTTATTAGGTTCNTTATTAGTTGGAACATCATTTGCAAAAAGTCTTTCCTTATCATTAAATATTCCTTTAATTGAAGTAAACCATATGAAAGCTCACGTTATTGCAAATTTCATAAACAATAATCAAATTAANTTTCCTTTATTATGTTTAACTGTTTCTGGNGGGCACACACAAATTGTTTTAGTNAAAAGTATATATGAAATGGAAATTATTGGTGAAACTATTGATGATTCNGCTGGAGAAGCATTTGATAAAACAGCAAAAATGTTAGGTCTAGNATACCCAGGTGGGCCAATTATTGAAAAAATGGCTTCTAAATCTAATAAGGAAGATAGATATTCATTTCCAGAACCTAAAATTAATGGATTAAACTTTAGCTTTAGTGGATTAAAAACAAATATATCTAGGTTTATAGAGAGAGGAAAAAAAAATGANCCTCATTTTATCAAAAATAATTTACATGAAATTTGCTACTCTATTCAAAAAAGAATTATTAGTATTTTAATTAATAAATTAGTTATTGCAATAAAGGAAACTAAAGTGAAAAATATTGCAATTGCTGGAGGAGTTGCTTCAAATAAATATTTTAGAAAAGAAATTAAAAAACTAGAAAAAAAATTTAATCTTGAAAGCTTTTCCCCTGAAATTCAATACTCTACTGACAATGCAGCTATGATAGCTTTAAATGGTTATTTTAAATTTTTAAAAGGGGATTTTTCTAAATTAGATGTTGAGTCAACAGCAAGATATAAATTTTAATAATCTTTGATTAAATTTTTATTAGTCTTCCAATCTTTATTATAACCCTTTTTGAGATAGAAAATTAACGCAAATTGATGTGAAGGTCCAGAATATGATCCTATTTCACCATAATTATAATCTAAACTATAAATAATNGAAAATCTATTATACTTAAATCCCATTAAGCCAACAATTTCATTATTATTTCGATATCCAGCACCTAGCCAGAAAATATCATTAAAAATTGTTTTAATATTTATNTCAAGTTGAAAATCNGTGAAAGCAGTTTTTTTCAACAAAAAGCTTTGTTCAAATCCAATTTTTGTTTCTTCGTTAAAAATATTAAATCCTCCAAAAAAGTAATAATTTCTTGTTAATTGATTAGGGGAAGATANATTATCATAATTATCAAGAACATTTGATTGGANCATATTTGCAANAGAGCCACCTAAAAATAAAAANTCATCATATAATAAAAATCCAAAATTAGAGTCAAAATTTACTTTTTTATGTATTTCGCCATTGATAATAGGATCATATGAAGCTGTTTGAAACATATTATCATCAAAAATATATTGATATAAATTTGCAGAGATACCTAATGAAAGATTATAATCAAAGAAAACAGGGAATTTAAAAGAATACNTTAAATCAATTCCATTTAAACTTATTGCACCAGTTCTATCAGAGTAAATCATAGAGCCAATACCATGATTAGGTTTATTTAATAAATAGTCTGCTGAAATGGATGTTGTTGAAATCTCATCATCAGTAAAACCTTTCCATTGAGATCTATTCATTAGTATAATACTTGATGATTCAGAAATNCCACAAAATGCNGGATTTATTACAAGTGGATTATAAATATATTGTGTATTTAATGGCAACTGCTGGGAAAACAATTTGACAGAAAAAAGTATAAATAATAATAAAAGTTTTACAAAATTTGATTTAACCATTCTTATACAAATCTATTAACAAAAAATAATATAAAAAATATTTAGTCGAAATTCATTGTAATCTGCTTATTATTACTTGATTCATTGTTATTATTTATTTTTGAATTAGCATTAGAAGAAATAATATCTTCTTTATTATCTTGATTTATAATTTTATTTTCAATTAATGAAAAATCTTTAATAGGTTTATTTGACATTTGTTTACCTAATGCTTGGATCCCTTTTACAGAAATAAATTCAATAGGAAGAAGAATAATATCATCTCTTTTTTTACCAGTTTTAGAGTCTTTAAATGTTAATTTTATACTTTCATTTTTTATAAAAAAGGATTCTAATCGAACATTTTTTTTATCAGGTAAAAAGTAATTTTCTTTATTATTTAATTCCAATTTGAATCTTTTTAAATAATATATTTTGTTTTTTAAGTCCTGATAAATACAATTCATTATCATTTGAGAATTAAATTTTTCAATTAAAAAAACATCTTCTGGAAAATGATTAGATAAATCATAAGTTAGTAATTTAATGTATCCAGACTTTGAAACAACTAGTATTCTTTCGTCAGCAGAAAATTCTCCTAAAAACCTTCCTCTTCCCTCATCATTTAGACGATTAATTGAGGGATCTAAAAATATTTCTTTTGCTCCCAATGTAGATATACCCTTTTCTTTTAATTCTACTTTTCTAACAAAATGTTTAGTAACTAAATTTCCTCTTACTGCTCTACCTTTAATTTGAAAATCAGAAAAATTTAGTTCTAATTTTAATTTCTTTAATTTAGCTTTTGCTCTAAGAATTACAGAAATAAGTTCCGCTTCACCGTTAGGATTATGGGAGAAATATAAAACATTTGAATTTGTTGAGGCTAATTGATAATCCTTATCTCTTGTAACTCCTTTAACTGGAAATCTTTTAATATAACTTTTCCCAGTATTGCCATCCCTGTATAACATATTATAAATAGTTCTTAAATCATTTTTTTTAAATAATCCAACATGAATAATATTTTTTCCCACAAATTGTTTTGCTAAAACTTTCGTGACTAACATTTTTCCATCTTCTTTAAAAATAATAATATCATCAATATCTGAGCATTCAAATAAAAATTCTTCTTTTCTTAGAGAAGTTCCTATAAAGCCCTCAGAGCGATTAACATATAGCCTACGATTTGCTATAGCAACTTTTGACGCAACAATATTATCAAATAATTTTTCTTCAGTTTTTCTTTTTCTTTCTAAACCATATTTTTTCTTCAATGTTTTATAGTGATCAATTGTATAATCTATAATATTTTTTAAGTTTTTTTCTGTTTTAGTAATGGCTATTTCAATTTGCTTTACTTTTTCCTTTTCTTTTTCTATATCATANTTACTTATCCTTTTAATTTTTATTTCTGTTAACTTTANAACATCTTCCTCAGTAACATCCCTATAAAGTATATTAGTAAAGGGTTTTAAACCATTGAAAATAGTTTTTATAATTTTTTCCCAGTTATCTACTTCTTCAATATCTCGGTATATTCTATTTTCTATAAATATTTTTTCAAGTGAATATATGTGCCATTTCTCTTTTAACTCATCAAGTTCAATCTTGAGTTCTTTGGNTAAAATAGACTTAGTTTTTTCAACTGATATTTTCAAAATATTACTTATAGAAGTAAAGATTGGTTTATCATTTTCAATAATACATGCAGATGGATGAATTGTTACTTCACAATCTGTAAAAGCATACAANGCNTCAATTGTTTTATCAATTGATACATCGTTAGGAAGNATAAGACTAATATCTACATTTTCTGCAGTATTATTTTCAATATGTTTAATCTTAATTTTNCCTTTATCATTTGCTTTAATTATAGAGTCNATTAAACTNCCAGTTGTAACTGCAAAAGGAAGTTCTGTTATTTTTAAATTATTTTTTCCCTCTCTCTCAATTTTAACTCTAACACGAACTTTACTTCCTTTTTGACCATCATTATAATTAGAAAAATCAGCATATCCTCCNGAAGGAAAATCAGGTTTAATTTTCTTATTCCTTCCCTTTAAAAAATTAATTGAAGCATCAATTATTTCATTAAAATTATGTGGTAAAATTTTAGTAGATAAACCAACTGCTATTCCTTCTGCTCCATTAAATAATAAAATTGGGAACTTCATNGGTAAGGAAATTGGNTCCTTTCCCCTTCCATCATAGGATGATTCCCATTGAGTAACCTTTGGACTAAANCAGACGTCTAGTGCAAAATTAGTTAATCTAGCTTCAATATACCTAGCTGCTGCTGCTCTATCACCTGTTAATACATTACCCCAATTACCCTGAGGATCAATTAATAGATTTTTCTGACCTAATTTAACTAATGCATCACCAATAGAAGCATCACCATGAGGATGATANTTCATAGTATTTCCTATTAAATTAGCAACTTTATGATAACGGCCATCATCAAGTTCTTTAAGAGAATGAAGAATACGTCTTTGGACAGGNTTTANACCATCATCAATTAAAGGTATAGCTCTCTCTAAAATTACATAAGAAGCGTAATCTAAGAACCAATCTTTATACATTCCTGATACAAGAGTATTTTCTTGTAAATTCATCTCTTCATTATTTAAATATTCATCACTCATTTCAAATATTAGATTCTATATTATTTTCAATTTTTAAATTATCTATAATAAAACTTTGTCTTTCCGGAGTATTTTTTCCCATATAAAACCTAAGTAAATCTTGAACTTTTTCATCACTTTCATAAATNACAGGGTCTAATTTAATATTAGAACCTATAAATTCCTTAAACTCTTCTGGNGAAATTTCACCTAANCCCTTGAATCTAGTAATTTCTATCTTACCTTTTAACTCTTGTTCAGCTTTAATTTTTTCAGATGAATTATAACAGTAAATAGTTTGTTTTTTATTTCTTACTCTAAATAAAGGAGTTTGTAATATATATAAATGACCTTCTTTAATTAAATCTGGAAAAAACTGCAAGAAGAAAGTGATTATTAGTAATCTAATATGCATACCATCTACATCAGCNTCTGTTGCAATTACAATGTTATTATATCTTAAATTATCTAATTCATTTTCTATATTTAATGCGTTTTGCAGAAGATTAAATTCTTCATTTTCATAAACTATTTTTTTTGTTAAAGAATAACAGTTCAATGGTTTACCTTTTAAACTAAATACAGCTTGTGTTTGAATATCACGTGCTTTTGTTATAGAGCCACTAGCAGAATCTCCCTCTGTAATAAATAATGTTGTTTCTAATCTTCTTTCTTTTTTTAAATCATTATAATGAACCTTACAATCTCTCAATTTTTTATTATGTAAATTAGCTTTCTTAGCTCTTTCTCTACTTAATTTTTTTATTCCAGAAAGTTCTTTTCTTTCTTTTTCTGCTTGTTGAATTTTTATTAATAATTGTTCAGATGTTTCTGGGTTTTTATGTAAAAAGTTATCTAGTTTCCTTTTTACAAAGTCATTTATAAATGTTCTTATTGTTGGCAAANCNCCNCCCATATCAGTTGAGCCTAATTTAGTTTTTGTTTGTGATTCAAAAACAGGCTCCATAACTTTTATACTAATTGCTGCAACAATAGATTGNCTAATATCTGATGCTTCAAAGCTCTTTCCATAATATTCTCTTAAAGTTTTAACAATTGCNTCTCTAAAAGAACTTTGATGAGTTCCACCCTGAGTTGTATGTTGACCATTTACAAAAGAAAAATAAGTTTCACCATACTTTAATTTTGAATGAGATAAAGCTATTTCTATATCTTCACCCTTGAGGTGAACAATTGGATAAACAATGGAAGATTCAAGTTTACTATTTAATAAGTCCTTTAATCCATTATTTGAAAAGTATTTTTGACCATTATATATTATTGTTAATCCTGGATTTAAATAAGCATAGTTCCACATCATAGTTTTGATGTGTGTATCTAAATAATTAAACTTTGGAAAAATTGATAAATCTGGAATAAATGATATTCTAGTACCATTTCTCTGTGAGGATTCTTTTAACTCTTCATCAAGTGTGACATTCCCTCTATTGAATTCAATTATTTTTGTTTTATTTTCTCTTATACTTTGTACTCTAAAAAATTCTGACAATGCATTAACAGCCTTTGTTCCAACACCATTTAAACCAACAGCTTTTTTAAAAGCTNTTGTATCATATTTACCCCCTGTATTTATTTTAGAAACACAATCTAAAACTTTACCTAATGGTATACCTCTTCCATAATCACGAACNACAACTTTTTGATTTTTAACAGANATTTCTATTGTTTTACCAAAACCCATAACAAATTCATCCATNCAATTATCAATAATTTCTTTTAAAAGAACATAAATTCCATCATCAGGAGAAGATCCATCACCTTTTTTACCGATGTACATTCCAGGACGCATCCTAATATGCTCTTTCCAATCCAGTGATTTAATATTTTCTTCAGTATACTTTACCATAATCAAAAATAAGTTCTAAAATAATAATGTATCNACTAAAAAAGAATTTATTCTATAAAAAATCATAATAATTTATTAACAAATATTTTTTTTTGAATAACGAATTTTTAATGATATTAAAAGATTGATAAATAAATTGTAATTTTAGTAAAAATATGGGTGCACTAATTTCTTATTTACTTCTAGCTTTAGTCGTTTCATTTATATGCTCACTTACTGAATCTGTTCTACTTTCTACACCTCAAACTTATTTAATATCTATTAAAGACAAAGAAAAATGGGTAAAATCATTTATCAAATTAAAATCAAATATTGACAAACCATTATCCGCAATTTTATCTCTTAATACTGTAGCTCATACAATTGGAGCAGCTGGGGTTGGTGCGGAAGCAACTGACAAATTTGGTGATGCTTCATTAGGAATTGTTTCTGCAATAATGACAATTTTAATTTTAGTTATTACTGAGATTATCCCTAAAACAATTGGAGCAAAATATTGGAAAAGTTTAGCCAAATTAACTTTACAGACAATAAAAGCTATGATATTCATAACTTATCCTCTTGTTATACTTTCTACAAAAATTACAAAACTTATTTCTGGTAACAAAAAAGAAGAAACAACAAGTAGGGAAGAAATAGCTGCTTTAGCAGATATGGGTGCAAATCAGGGTGTGTTTTCTAAATATGAAAACAAAATTATTCAAAATATCCTTAAGTTGAAAAAAATAAAAGTTACTGAAATCATGACACCAAGAGTAGTTGTTATCTCTGTAAATGAAAATCTATCAATAAATGAATTTAAAAATGAAAAAAAGTTTTTAAACTTCTCTCGTATTCCGACTTTTGATACAGAAAATGAAAAAATTACTGGATATGTATTTCTTCAAGACATTCTTGAAAAATTATCTGAAAAAAAAGAAAATTCTTTTCTAATCAAAGAATTTAAACGTGATATTTTAACAATTCCATCTAGTATAACGTTATTTAGTTTATGGGAAAAAATTTTAGAAAAAAAAGAACACATTGCAATTGTAGTTGATGAATATGGAGGTCTTGATGGAATTGTAACAATGGAAGATATTATTGAAACATTTATTGGGTTAGAAATAACTGATGAAAATGATGAAATAATAGACATGCAAAAATATGCAAAAAAAAGATGGGAAATGAGACAAAAAAAACAAAGTACATTTAATGATTATAAATAGAATTATTACACATTAAATCTGAAATGAATTATATCACCATCTTTTACTTGGTAAGTTTTTCCCTCAACAGATATTCTTCCTTTATCACGACAAGCTAATTCAGAGCCATATCTAATCATATCATCAAAAGCTATAACCTCTGCTCGAATAAATCCTTTTTCAAAGTCTGTATGAATTTTTCCTGCTGCTTGAGGAGCAAATGAATTTTTTTTAATTGTCCAAGCTCTTACTTCTTTCTCACCTGCGGTAAAAAAAGTTTCTAAACCTAATAAAGAATATGTAGTTCTAATAATTTTGTTGACGCCTGGCTCATTCAAACCTAAGTCAGTTAAAAAATCATTTCTATCTTCTTCGGAATCTAGTTCATTAATCTCTGATTCTATACCCGCAGCAATAATTATCATTTTTGCATCTTCAGATTGAATTTTTTCAGAAACAGCTTTTGTATAGTTATTACCATTCATTGAATCTTGATCTACATTACAAACATATAATACAGGTTTATCAGTTAAAAGGTGTAATTCTTCTATAAATTCATTATTATCAAAATTACAAGATCTTGCAGGTGTGCCTTCGGATAATTTTTCTTTGTATTTTTTTAAAATATCAACTTGATTTACAGCAACTTTATCTCCTATATTTGCTTGTCTAGATAAACTATTAATTTTTTTATCTATTGTCTCCATATCTTTAACCATCAATTCAAAATCAATAATTTCTTTATCTCTTAAAGGATTAATAGTTCCATCAACATGAGTAATATTATTATCATCAAAACATCTTAAAACATGCATAATTGCATTAGTTTCTTTTATGTTAGCTAAAAATTTGTTACCTAAACCCTCTCCTTTACTAGCACCTTTTACTAATCCTGCAATATCTACTATTTCAACAGTAGCTGATAAAGTGTTTTGAGGTTTAAATAGTTTTGATAATTTATCTAATCTTCTATCAGGCACAGGGATTATACCTACATTTGGTTCAATAGTAGCAAATGGATAGTTAGCTGCTAACGCCTTTGATCTTGATAAACAATTAAATAAAGTTGACTTGCCTACGTTCGGGAGTCCTACAATACCACATTTCATAAATTAATTTTAATATGCAAAGATAGGATATTCAGACATCATATTATTAATATCAGCACAAAGTCCTTTCATTTGTTTATTATTTTGAAAATTAAAAATAGCATTATCAATAAATCCAACAATTTTTTGAATTTCTTTTTCTTTAATCCCCCTAGTTGTAATTGCTGGCGTACCTACTCTTATACCAGAAGTTACAAAGGGTGATTTATCATCGAAAGGAACCATATTTTTGTTTACAGTTATATCAGCTAATCCAAGAGCAAATTCAGCATCTTTTCCAGTGATATTTTTGGATCTTAAATCTATTAAAATACAATGATTATCAGTTCCTGATGAAATAATATTATATCCTAATGAGATTAGTGTTTCAGCCATTACCGAAGCATTCTTTTTAACTTGTTTCATATAGTTAGAGAAACTAACATCCATTATTTCAGAAAATGCAACTGCCTTAGCACCAATCAAATGTTCTAAGGGGCCACCTTGACAACCAGGGAATACTGACGAATTAATTAAAGTTGACATTTTTTTTAATTCACCTTTTTTGTTTTTTTGTCCAAAAGGATTTTCAAAGTCTTTACCAATCATAATAATACCCCCTCTTGGACCTCTTAGAGTTTTGTGAGTGGTTGAGGTTACAATATGACAATATTCAAAAGGATTGTTTAACAAACCAGTTGCTATTAATCCTGCTGGGTGTGAAATATCAGCAAGTAAAATAGCACCTATTTCATCAGATATTTTTCTAAATCTAGAATAATCCCAATCTCTAGAGTAAGCAGATGCACCACAAATAATCATTTTAGGTTTTTTAGACCTTGCCGTTTTCTCCATAGCATCATAATCAATTAATCCAGTTTCTTTTGAAACACCATAAAAGGATGTTTTGTAAAGTTTTCCAGAAAAATTAACTGGTGAACCATGAGTTAAGTGTCCACCGTGAGAAAGGTCAAAACCTAAAATTTGATCACCAGGGTTTAAACAAGCCATAAAAACAGCAAGATTAGCTTGAGAACCAGAATGCGGTTGAACATTAACGTAATCAACATTAAATATCATTTTAGCTCTATCTATAGCTAATTGCTCAATTTCATCAACATATTGACACCCACCGTAATATCTTTTATTTGGATAACCTTCTGCATACTTATTTGTTAAACAAGAACCTGCTACATCTAAAACTTGTTTACTAACATAATTTTCTGAGGCAATAAGTTCTATACCGTTGATTTGTCTATTATTTTCTTTTTCAATTAATGAAAAAATTATATCATCTTTATTCACTGTAAACGTTTTTACTTTATATATTTAAAGATATTATTTATTTTCAAAAAATCAACTTATGTTATCAGCAAACAATATTGACAGAAAATCTTGGATAGAATATAA
>NHFO01000012.1 GCA_002170235.1 Flavobacteriales bacterium TMED113 | reverse complement strand
GTTGATATATGTATTCTTTATTTGGATTATAATTAAAATTATTTTCTTTTTCTTCTATTAATTCTTTTTTTTCAATAATCTTAGGATTAGAGTCATTAATTTCATCTTCTTTAATAATTTTAGAACTGGATTCATTAATTTCATCTACTTCAGTAGATAAAACATATAATTCATTTTTTTTCTTTAGATTCTCATATGTTTTTATAATTTCACTTTCGTTAATTTCAGAATATATTTTAGATTTATCTAAGGTATTTAAGCTTGATAAATCATTGTTTTTTTGCTTATTTATTTCTATATTATTTTCATTGTATTTAATAAAAAACCCTTCAAAAAATATTTTTAATCCAAAAATTAATGTAATTAAAATAAGAATTTTAAAAAACATATTTTTAATATTAAATATTGGTTTCTCTTCCTTTTTAAAGTTCCATGATCTTGATTTGGAGCTATAAATTATACCAAGACTTATTCCAAAATAAATACCTAATATTGATAATAAATTAAATGGAAATATTGTAGTTTTCTTTAAAATTAAATCAAAGCCATCAATAGATGAAAGTATATAAACTTTAAATAATAAAATAGTTGTTCCACCAATTAATCCTAGAGGTAAAATAGCTGATTTATCTTTTCTTGCTGGAAAAATATGTAAAACAAGTCCAGCAATTATAAAAAATATTAAAAAATACCCTACAGGTATTAATGTTTCTACGGGAGATAACTCTATATAATTTTCTTGTTTAATTATTTCATTTTCTTCCAATAAAAATTCATTCATATAAACTATTTAATATATTTCTTAATTACTTTTCCGTTATCNAATATTTCTATATTATAACCTTTATTATTTGTATTCTTACCAAGAATATCTATTTTTTTAATTATGGATTTTGTTGATTCTAATGTTGAATCTAAATCTAAAGGGTTNGCTGCAATTTGCATAAAAAAGTCCCAGATTTGTTCATTTGCAAAATTTGGCCATGTGTGACCCATNCCATTAGCAACATATAATCTTAACTCAGTTGATGTATTACTTGTACAATTAAAATATTGAGTAACATCTGTTGAGTAATCAAATTGAAAATTTATTGTTTCTTGATCTGTGCATCCATGTAAATCACTCCAAAAGTTCATGATTGTATAAATATCAGGAGCTCCACCCCAGCCTTCAGATTCGTATGCCATTGAACCATCCATAGGAACAACATTATCATTTGTCCCACTAATTTGCATTACAGGTATCATTGATGAAGGATCACAATCAATCCAATCAGGACCACTCATAGTTCCCGTAACAGATGCTGTTGCTTTAAAAACGTCAGGTGCCTGGCATGCTAGTGACCAACTCATATACCCTCCATTTGACATACCGCAAGAAAATGTTTCCTCAGAATTTAGGTTATATTCTTCTTGTAGAAATGATGCTAAGTTTGTTAAAAAACCTACATCATCAACGTTACTAAAATTGCTATTAAAGTTAGCATTCCAATGATTAGCTCCTTGCATACTATCTGGTAAACCAGTTGGGTAGCATACAACAAAACCATGTTCATAAGCTTGTTCGCTTAATAATCCTATCATATCAGCTCCTTCTCCCCAATATCCATGTAAAACAAATACTAGTGGCGCATCATCTTGTAATGTTTCAGGGATATATAAGAAGTATTCTCTTTGCTCATTATCCCATTCAAAAAAACTAGGAATTATGCACGTTCCATTATCAATTGTAGCTAAATCATTGAAATTAGCTGCTTGTGGGTCTGTGCAACCAGGTATTTCCCAACTACATTCTTTGCTTCCAATTTCAAAGGACCAATAACCCCATGTTCCATTAGTTAATTCGTAGGTTTCAGGAGTTTTACTATAATTTACACTTACTTCTAAAGTTCCTCCATTCCAACCATCACCATAAGAATCATATCCTGCAATCATATAACATCCAGTACTTGGTAAACATCCTTCAATAATTATATTTTCAAAATTTTCTTGACCTTGATAAGAAGCAATTGAATTATTTTCATTTGGATTTCCCTCCATCCATGTTTCATAATCCCATAATCCCCAGGACATCTCATATGCCCATTCACCTGATGTGGTAGACATATAAATAGGAATTTCACCTTCTTGACATTGTCCGAATGTAAAAAATGGTGACATTATTGATAGTAATAGTATAATTTTTTTCATATTTTTTTTTTACAATTTCCATTTAATATTACATCCAATAGAAGGTATTTGTTCTTTTGAAACTAGTTCTTTATTAATTATTTGATTAAATACTTTTCTAATATCTGAACCATTAATATCTTTATTGTTTCCAGGTCTTGATGAATCTAATTGACCACGATAAACACATTTTTTTTCTTTGTTAAAGATACTAAAATCAGGTGTACATTCTGCTGTATATGCTTTTGCTATTTCTTGAGTTTCATCAAATAAGTATGGAAAAGGAATATTATATTTATGTATAAGTTTTATCATATTTTCAGGAGAATCATCCGGGTGTGATTGAATATCATTTGAATTTATTCCTATTACTGATATTCCCTTTTCTTCATATTCGTTAGCTAGTTTAACAAGCTCAGGTAATACATGAATAACATATGGACAATGATTACACATAAATACAATTAGTGTAGCTTTATCTCCTTTTAAATTTTTTAGCGACTGTTCATGATTTAGAAAAGGGTTTATTAGGTTAAAATCAGGAGCAATAAAACCTAGAGGTATTTTTTTTGTTGGTGTTAAGGCCATATTTAATTAATATTTTAAATTATATATTTTTTGAGTTGATCCGTCATTGTAATAAAAAATTAATACAGTTCTTTTTTTATTATAATCAACCTCTCTTCCAAGGATATCAGTTACTTTAACAATTTTTTTCTCAGAATTATTTTCATCAATATTTATTGACGATGCCATTATGATTACATTTAGAGTTGTTTCACAAAACAATCCATCACCATACATTTGTGTAATTACTACCGTCCCAGTTCCTGGTTCTCCCCATAAAATTGATAAACTTGAATCTTGAGCGGAATCCCAAATTATATCGCCATTAATGACTGACCATGAGTAATTATTCCCTATTTGATTTATTACATCATACATTTCTGCACTCCCCGATTCTACTACATTTTCGCCAACTATAAATACTTGTTCACATGCACACTCATTTCCTATACCATCATTATCAGAATCTTCTTGGTTTGGATTATATGTTTCCACACAATTATCTAACTCATCACAGATTGAGTCATCATCTGAGTCATTTAAGCAGTTTCCAAAACAATCGTAATATTCTTCAGAATAAAAACATGAACCATCATCAGAGTTTGCATTAAGATTATAATTACATGCATCTGAATCTGTACATCCAAAAACAACAATTTCTAACTCATCACAAATATCATTTTCATTTGTATCATTTATACAGTTACCTTCACAGTCATAATATTCTTCAGGGTAAGTACAGCAATTACATTCAATACTTGCTTCAGGATTAAAATTACAAGCAATCACATCAGTACAACCAACAATATTCTCACAAAGATCNCCTACACCATTATTATCCAGGTCTTCTTGTTCTGGATTGAATGTATTTTGACAATTATCTATTTCATTACAAATTGAATCATTATCTATGTCATTTATACAATTTCCATTACAATCATAATATTGTTCAGGGTACTCACAAATCCCTATATCAGTAGCATTTTGATTATAATTACATGCTGTATTATCTTGACAGCCAATTATTTCATTCTCATCACATATTCCATCACCGTCAATATCATTAGCGCATTCTTCTTCAAGCAAACAAAATTCATATGTTTCACCATTTCCAAAATTTATGTTTGTCATTTCAACTAATAATTCTGAATTGTTATTTAATATGTAATAATTTGGGGTATTTCCACCGGTATTTGTGCTTGATAAACCATCTCCATAAGAGTCTAAAATTGAAAATTCATAGCAGCCTGGACTTAAGCAATAATTTTCATCAATTGTTATTCCTCCGTTAGAGTAATTTTCACCTGAGTAGAATATACCTTGATCAGAGTTAGATATTTCCCAACTAATCTCACTGCTCCAATAATCAGTTTCTAAATAAAATTCAATGTAACTTTCGCAAAAGCAACTTCCATCATCAACATTAGCATTTGGATTATAATTATCAGCTAATTCGCTTGTACAGCCGTAAATAAATGTTCCTTCGCATGAAGTTTCTAAATCATCGCATGTTCCAAAGCAATTTGCTTGGTTACTATTTATATTATCTAATATGGCTTGATTTTTAACAATTGGATGAAATTGAAGANCAGAAGTTATTCCTGCTAAATCACAATAACTCATTATTGTTCCTACGTCTGCATCCCCTGGTTCTGTACAATTCCCTTCAACTGGATAACAAGAATCAATTGCTCCACCTGAGAAACCAAGTGATGGTTCTGGATCCCATCCACACCAATGTGTATGATTTGCACCAAAATTGTGACCAACTTCATGGGCTACATATGCCATATTATAGCTAAAAGGAGTGTTATCTGGATAGTCATAATTAAGATTTGTGTTTAATCCGCTAGAAACTCCTCCTTTATAGTATCCGTTTGGCGAACAAATTGCATCAAGCCAAGCAACCCCACCATTAGCTTGTTTACGTGTAAATAAGTGAATTAAATCAACATCATTTAAAAGAGTATTCAATGGAGCCGATGTCCAATATTCACCAAGCTCATCAAGCATATCTGAACAATCATCAAGATTATAATAATTATCTTGTGTTTCTCTTACGTTTATGTATCTAGCTTGTAATAAAACTTCCTCATCAAGCTCTTGCATGTAAATATCACTAACACCAGCNAAAACAGCAAGAGCCCATTCAACTACATCAAAACAATTGCTATCAAATTCTAAGAAAGTATAATAATCNGTGTCTATAGCCATTTCTACACACTCAGTACTATTACTAGCACTCTGTGAATTAATTATAGGNTCCTCAATTTCTAAATCTTCAGTGTGACATTCATAAAAAGATGTTACTGTACTATCATGAATATCAAAAATCACGTATAACCCATCTTTTTCACCTTTTAATTCATATACTTTTCCATTGTACTTAATTGTTCCAATAATATTATTATTCATAAAACTTATAATACCAGATTTATTTTCACCTGTAATTCTATAAGAAATTAATTTAGGTTTATAGTCGTCATATATAACGTTATTTCCATTGTGCCTAATTAATTGAAAATTACTACTAAAAACATCAAAAGAAACTAAATTTAATTTTAACTCTTCATTATCAAAGAAAGGAATTAATAATTCAAATTCACATGGTCTATTTTCTTTAATAAGACTTAAATTTTCTTCAATTAAATTAAATGCAATACTATTACTTGGATCATTAGTATATACATTATAATCACTATTTGAAATTGTAAATAACTTAATCTGTGCAAATGATGTAAAAGAAATCGATAAAAATAGTATTGCGCAAAAAAGTCTTTTCATAATTAATTTATATTAGTGAGTCTAATTTTATACAAAGTTAATAATTACCAGATTATTTTCTGCTTATTATAGCGATTTAAATATTCATTACATTTACTAAAATGCTTTTGATTAAAAAAGCCTCGACTTGCAGAAAGGGGTGATGGGTGTGCTGATTCTAATACTAAATGTTTATTTCTATCAATTCTCTCACCTTTTTTTTGTGCATAAGCGCCCCACAATATAAATACGATGTTAGTTTTTAAATTTATTATTTTTTCAATTACTAAATCAGTAAATTGTTCCCATCCTTGGTTTTTATGAGAGCCTGGGTTTTCTTTTTCTACTGTTAAAATAGAATTTAACATTAATATCCCTTGTTTTGACCATCTTTCTAAATTTCCAGATTCGGGAATATCTAAATTTAAATCACTTTTAAGTTCTTTGAAAATATTAATTAGTGATGGTGGTTTTTTTACACCATTATTTACACTAAAGCACAGTCCATTTGCCTGATTGTAGCCATGATATGGATCTTGACCAATTATTACAACTTTTAAGTCATTTATAGAGCAGTTTTTAAAAGCATTGAAAATATATTTACCAGGTGGATATATTTTTTTTTCTTCATATTCTTTTTTTAAGAATAAAGCTAATTGTTTAAAGTATTTCTTTTCAAACTCTTCAGATAGGATTTCTTTCCATGAATTTTCTATTTTAACATCCATAGAATTTATAGGTCTATTAAAAGGCTATCCTTGACTTTCTTTAAAATTGCGCATTTTTCGTATTCTTCTATTTCTTCAAAATAATATATAAGTTCAAAGAAACCTTCCATAATTTTATATTTTCTTTTTTTACTTGATACTTTTCTAAAAGATTCACTTAACTGTAATTTTCTTTCAATTGATTGATTTATCTCATTTATTTTTTGAAATAATACATCAATTAACTCATCACTTTGATTTGATTTTTTATCATTTAAATTGTTATTTAAAAGTGATAAACATTGAAGAACAAATTCATTGAGTTCCTTTTCTCCTAAGTTGTTTACATCTACAATTGAGCTATCGCTTAATTTCATTGATAAATCATTTATATAAGAGCTATAATAGCACTTAAGGATTAATTTATGTTAATAATTGTCTCAGTTTCCTTATAATTTTTTTTAGGTATTGTTATATATATAATACCATTTTGAAATTTAGCATTAATTTTTTTTGAATCAATATTTTTACCAATATTTATATATTCATTAAATTTTTTATTCCAAACTGAATTGTCATTTTCTTTTGGTTCATTTGATATATTTATATACCCATTGTTATACGATAATTTTATGTTTTTCTTATTGCTTCCAGGAATTGCCATTTCTAAAAATATGGATTTTTCGTCCTCTTTTATATAATAATTTATTGCACCCTTAGTTTTTAGTGGATTATTTAAAATATTATCAAAAATTAAATCAATATCTTCAAAATAATTTAAAGGATTTTTTCTTATTGTTATCATAATTTATAAATTTTAATTAATTTTTTGTTTCATAATATATATAGCATAAAATGTGCCAAAAAATTATTATGACAAAATGGCTTATTTATTTTAACAAATAATGTCAAATAGACAGTTATATGACTAAAGGAAGGAATAATTTTATAAATAAATCTGTATTTTTAGGAGATAGTAAAGAACTTAAAAATATAATTATTAAGAATTTAATATATCCTAAGGAAGCAATTTTAAATG
This sequence comes from Flavobacteriales bacterium TMED113, assembly GCA_002170235.1. Lineage (GTDB taxonomy): Bacteria > Bacteroidota > Bacteroidia > Flavobacteriales > TMED113 > TMED113. The sequence continues at coordinate 8,157 of NHFO01000012.1, read as the reverse complement.
ATATAGAAGGTAAAGTATATTTAAAATATAAAATAAACCCAAAGGGAGAAGTTTTTGATATAATTGTTACCCGAGGTATTGGATTTGGCTGTGATAAAGAGGCAAAAAGGTTAGTAAAACTATTGAGATATTCGAATCCAAACAACAGGAGAATAAGAGTTACAACATATAAAAAAATAGTAATTACATTTAAATTACCTAAAAGAAATAATGGTATTAAAATAAATTATACTATAACTAAATAAAATATTATTCGTCGATATATGGGTATTTTTCCTTACTTTTTTGTGTTTCTGGAATAGACTCTTCCCTACCTCTTTTTGTATATGGCACATAACCCTCTTCGTTACTCCAATTACTTCTTCTATCCTTTTTAAAAAAATTAATAATCCAGTTTTCATCTTCTTCCTCAAAATCAGGGTTTAAATCTCTACTTAAAGCAATAAAGGCTTCATTTATATCTATATTTTTTTGTTGAATTTCTTCATCGTCTGGATACTTCTTTAGATTATACCTTTTAAGTAATTTTTTATAATTCTTTTTTAGTTGTTTAAAAGTTACTTCTGAATCAACTTCCATAATTGAATAATAATCTTTTTCAGCTTCAAAGTACATAAATGTTGCTAACCTATATGTACCACTTGCATCATATATTGATATATTTCCTTTCCAATAATCAAATCCTGCCCAAAAATTATTTATTATTTTTTCTTCAGATGAACCTAGAAAGGAATATCCAATTTTATTCATATTCATATCATAAATCACTGAGTTAATAATTTGAGCATATGGTGTTTCTATATCACAATCTATAAATATTTCAAGATTTGAATTTATACATAGTGGAATTTCTTCATCATTAGAATTGTATGATTTTATATTAAAATTTTCAAATTCATTAATGTCAAATTGTTTTTCAAAATTATATTCTGTAAAAAAAACTTTTCTTAAATCATCACCACTTATTATCTCATTTTTTTCTTGAGAAAAAATGTTCATTGAAATAAAAAACATTAAAAGTAAACTAAATTTATTTTTTATCATTTTTAATAAATTTTAAACTAATACTATTAACACAATGTCTTGTGTTTTTTTCTGTTAACTCTTCACCCTCGAATACATGTCCTAAATGAGCATTACAATTAGAACAAATAATTTCTGTTCTTAATCTTCCTAATGAATAATCTGGTATTCTTTGTACTGCACCTTCAATTTCATCATCAAATGATGGCCATCCACAACCAGAGTTAAATTTATCAGAAGATTTATAAAGTTTTGATTCGCAAGCTTTACATACATATAAACCATTTTCATAGAAATTATCAAATTTACCTGTAAATGGTTTCTCAGTACCTTTATTAATTATTACTATTTTTTCTTGTTCAGTTAAATGTTTTGTATATTTTTTTTCCATTACTTGTGAATTAGAATAATATATGATTACAATTAAAAAAAATATAATTTTTTTCATTTGCATTATAACCTCTTATATTCTTTAAAAGGATTTAGTAAATTTCTTCTATCTTCAAATCTCTTTTTTAATCTAGTATTATCTCTTTTTCTTGAAATATTAAAATTATAACCAATTATTATTTCATGTGAACCTGAATTATAATTGTTAATATTTGAAACTGATGTATCATAGCTATATCCAAAGAAATATTGTCCATAATCAGCACCTAATAATATTACAAATGAATCAAACTGTCTATATGACATTCCTAACCATATAAAATCTTGGTATATAAGTTTAGCATTTAAATGGTATTGCATATCTGAATAACTAGTTTTTTTCAATAAAAGAGACGGCTCAACTGCCCAATTTAGTTGTTGATCTATTGGATAATAATATCCAACCATAAAATTGTATTGGCCAACAATATTATTTGTAAAACCATCATCTTGATTTGATAATATATTTAAGTCAGATGAAGTTGAAAAAATATCAAGTGCTGAAATACCTGCATATAATCTTTCTGAGTAAAAATATGCTGCTAATGAATAGTAAACATTATATGATGATTCCATACCTTCAGGTAATACTGGATCAATTACACCTAATCCATCTGGAGCATGTTGAGAATAATTCATTTCATTTGTGTTATCAAATGTGAATTGATTAAGTTTTGTACTTAAAGAAAGTGATAAAAATTTTCTTTTATCCCATTCACAATATTTACCAGAAACAGGAAATCTAAAATTATATGATAGTTGTAAACCTGAATTACTTATTGGTCCTGTTACATCACTATAGAGCATTGTACCCATTCCAATGTGGTCAGACAATGGGGAGTGGCCAGTAAAAGTCACTGTTTTAGGGGCACCATTAAATCCTGTCCATTGGTTTCTATATGTCATTTTTAATGGTATATAATCTAATGTACCAGCAACACCAGGGTTAATTACATAGTCGTTAAACATATATTGACTATATATAGGTAATTGTTGTGCTTCAGATTTTGAACCAATTAATAATAAAATTCCAATAAAAATTATTTTTTTCAAATTTTTCATATTTTATCGTTTTAATGTAATACTGCCGTTATATGTTTTTTGTCCAGTATTTAATTCAATTATGTAGTAATATGTTGCTATTTCACTATTTATATTATTATCCATTGTTGTTTTCCCATCCCATGGAATATAAATTTGATTTTTTGATTCATAAATTAATTGCCCCCATCTATTATAGATTTCAACTGTAGCATTTGGATAATATTCCATACCATAGATTTCAAATGTATCATTAACACCATCATTATTTGGACTAAAAACTGTTGGTATCCATAAACAATTTTCATCATCGTAGTTAACATCTAGCAACTGTTGAATAGGTTCAATACAACTATTTTGGTCAGAAATTATTTCTATTAAATATATTCCTTCATTTAAATTTTCTAATAATATAGAATTTGTATTTACTATATTTTGATCACTAGTATAAATATCACTGTTTACTATACCTCCTGATATTTCTATTGAATTATTAATTGTATAGTTCAATGGTGGAACTCCTCCATTATAAGATATTACTATGGTTCCATCATCAGAATCTTCACATCTAGAGTTTTCAACCCATGTAAATATAACCTCAAAAATATCAGGTTCTATAATTTCAAAAACTGAAGATATTTCACAGTTGTTTTCATCAGTTACTGTTATTATATATTCTCCAGCTGAAAGATTATTTATGTTAGATGATGTACTTCCATTTGACCAAATATAGTTATAACTACCTGTTCCGCCATTTGCAGTAACTTCAATAAATCCATCACTTTCACCATTACAAGAAACAGAAAAGCCATTATAATCAGATATATTTACACTTTCTATAATTAGTTCTTCAGGTTCTTCATTAATAAAAATTTCATCAGTGGCAATGCAACCATTTTGATCCGTTACTTCAACAATATATGATAAGCCCGAATCACCTCCATCTAACATTGACGGATCCACGATGTCACCATTAATTTCATTTGTCCAAATAATGTCATATGGTGGAACTCCGCCTGAAATCATTAAATTACCTGAACCAAATTCACCGTAACATAAAATTTGATTTGCCGTTGCGTTTAGTAATAGTTCTTCAGGTGAGTTTATTTCAAATTCTGTTATTGAATAACAACCTTTACTATCATAGCTATATACATAATATATTCCAGATTGTAAATTATTTGGATTAACAATGACTTCAGTTCCATCCCAATCTATATCTTCATCGTTTACAATTCCATCATTATCAATATCACCGTTTATCCATATTAAATTATTATCATCATTAATATTTAAAATACCATCACCATCAATATCACTATCTAAAATATTTACTATTCCATCGCCATCAATATCATTATCTAATGTATTAACTACGCCATCACCATCAATATCTTCATCCGCTCCCCCATATATAGTGGCTTCTACTGTTGTTGTTAAATCATTTAATCCATCATTATTTAAATCCTCAAAGCAAAGAATTTCGTCAAAACTTACTTCAATAATAAATTCATTTGGTTCTTGAATTGTAAAGTTTTGTTCATTAATACATCCACTTATATTATTTAAAACTGTCAGTTCATAATTCCCAGCTAAAAGATTAACAGATTCTCCATTATTAGTTATTCCATTCGGCCAAATATATGTGAAATTAGAATTATCTTGATTGAAAATCTCAGCACTTACCGAACCAAAACCTCCAAAACAGTCTGCTATTTCAGTATCAAGTAATATAACAGTTTCTTCTGATGCTAAATCAATAATTTCATAGTTTTCAATTTTAATGCATCCACTTGAATCTGTAACTTGTAATGTATAAATACCTGAAGCTAAATTTGATATGATTGATGAGAATCCTATATTTAAACCATTAGAATTAGTCCAAATATAATTATATGATGGATCTCCTCCTACAACAGAAACACTTATACTACCATCTTGTCCACCAAAACAATTATTGTTAGTTATTATTGGATTAATTACTACTTCTGTTGGTTGTCCAATAAAATAATTAAATGTTTTTGAGCAATTATTTTGGTCAGTAATTATGAATGAATGATATCCTGGTAATATTGCTTCTGTATCAATACCCTCCCAGTCAATTTCATATGGTGGATTACCTCCTATTATGTTATTTATTGTTATTTGTCCCGATGGTTCATTATAACATTGTGCAGGGCTTGTGCTAAATGATACCAATATTTCTTCAGAGCTTGAAATATTAATTCCTTCAGATATTGAGCAACCATCTGTACTTTCAATGTTTAAATCATATAAACCAGCATTAAGATTATCAAATTGATAACATGTTTCTATTTCTGTTGATGTTATATTTATTTGTTCAAAAATTCCTGAGCCATTCCACAATTCAAATGTAATGTCTCCACTAAATTCTACACAAGCTAATACAGATCCATCAGATGCTCCTGAGCATGATTCATCATCAATAACTAAATCTATATCACCAGAGAACTCATTAATTTCTACTAATGTAACTACTGAACAACCAACATCATCTGTTACAATAAAAAAGTATTGATCTACAGCTAATTCTGGTTCAGCAAGAGTTGAAACAATTTCGCCTGTACTAATTGTCTGCCATTGAAATGTATATGGGTTGTTTCCTCCAGAAATAGTTGTATTTATTTGAGCAAGTTCTCCCGAGCATGAAGCATCTGAAATAATTTCTGTATTCACAATAATTTCCGTTGCACCCGAGATAGAGATACTAGATGTCCAGCTACAATTATTTCCATCAACTATTTCAACAAAGTAATCTCCTTCTTCTAATTCTGTAAAACTAAAATCAGGTCCTTCAGAAAATACACCAGTAACATTTAGTTCAACATCAGAAAATCCATTTATTTCAAAGGAATCCGAAAATGTAGGATCAGGAAAACTATAGTTAGTATCAACTTCATATACTAATCCTCCTGAATTAATTAAGAATAAGAAATCTTCTCCATTTTCAAACCCATTATCTTCTCCAGGTTCTTCAGCCCATGCAGGAATTGTAAATGGATATGTCCCATCAAATGTAACACTTCCACCACATTGAACACCAGAACCTGATGTATAGAACACACCAATAAGATCACCAACGTTTAGAGCTAAATCATTTATTGAGTTAACTAAAATTATATGATTTGAACCAGTATTTGTATATTCAAAGGAAATATCTGATAGACCTATTGTTGTTGATTCTTCTTCGTCATTAAAATATATTGTGTATGTTCCGGGTGCACCATCAATTGAAAAGTTTGCAGTTCCTGTTTCTCCAAAACAGTTTATTGGAATTACTTCTGTTATAACATTAATTTCTTCTGGTTCTGTTATTTCAAAAGGATATGATATTGATTCACAACCATCTTCATCAGAAACGACAATTGAGTAGTTTCCTGGTGAAATTGTTGCATTAGGCGTAAATATACCTAGAGTTGTACCATCTTCATCAAACCATTCATAAATATATGGAGGGTTACCACCAGAAATAGACATAGAGAAATCAACAGGAATATTGGTCTCCCCTACGCAGACTGTTTCAACAGCAGGATAATCTATTGCTATTCCCGAAGGTTCAGTTATTGAAACTTCAAAAATAGTTAAGCATCCCAAATTATCAGTTACTGAAAATGTATAAAAACCACTACTTATATTGTTTGGATCAACACCGTTATAATCAATTGTATAGGGTGATTCTCCTCCGGATATATTTACATTCAGAATTGTACTTTCTCCAGAACAACTAATTGGATCAAAATCATAATCAACATTTATTTCATCGGGATTGTTTATTTCATAAGTATTTTCTACTGAACAACTATTTTCATCAGTAATTAAAATTGTATATGTTCCAGGCGATAAATTTGTTAAATCTTCGCTTGTACTAATAATGTCTCCTAATGGTCCTGTCCATTCATATATATATTCTCCTGTCCCCCCTTCAATTGTTATATTTATAAATCCATTTATTGCACCAGAACATGTTGGATTACTTATAGTTTCATTTGAAATATTTAATTCATTTGGTTCTGTTATAATGATTGTTTCTGATTCTGAACAACCATTTTCTCCAATAACTTCTATTAAATATTCTCCCGAGTTAAGTGTTGTTGTGAAGTCATCATTTGATCCTAGAATAGTTCCAATAGAAAAATTACTAATTACAGTTAGACTACCAGGAGAAAAATAATCAATTCCATTGTCTAAGTCATAATTTGGAATTAATTCATAAATTGTTCCAGAAGTGTCATACAAGTACCATACATAATTTTCTCCATCAACAAAACCATTATCTTGCCCTGGTTCAGTTTGCCATGCAGTTAACCCTCCAAATGGAATAACACTTGAAAATGTTGCAGAACCTCCACATTGGAGTTGTCCAGTGATTGAAGATTCATAAAATACTCCAATTACATCTCCTGGTGTGATTATACCATTGCTATCAGAGCAATCATCATCATCACATCCAAAAATTAAAATACTATTATTACTTCCAGTATTCGTAAAATTAAAGTCATCTATTGATGTTATTAATGTACTTCCTCCATTAACTGTTTCAATTAATGTATCATTTATATATACATCATATTCCATTAAATCACCTTCAATTCCTAAATTAATAATAGATTCTTCTCCATTACATTCTATTTCTGTTGTATCATAGTTAATAATGATTTCTTGAGGTTGAGTTAATGATAATATTGTTGTTCCAGGACATCCTAAATCATCAACAATAGTTATTTTGTAATTTCCAGCTGAAAGATTCTCTAAAATGCCATCATTATTTGGATCAAAGATTTGTGTTTCAGTATCATCAATCCCATCTCCATCTGAATCTGATAATCCTTCCCACAGAACTGTATAAGGAGGTGTACCACCAAATATTGAACTAAATATGACCTCAATCGACCCGTCAGATTCATTATAACAAGAAACATTGTTAACTGTAGCAAAAGGAATAATTGTAATATCATCACAGTTTTCAATATTGATACATAAATTTGCGTCAAAGAAGCATGCTTCTGGATTATATAATATATTGGTTGTATCAGGACATCCACTGATTAAACAACAAGAACCATCATCTGTATTTGCTAACTCATCATAATTAAATGCATTTTCATCTGTACAACCTAAAATTTCTATAATTTCATCATCATCACAAATACCATCACCATCTGCATCATTATTAATTACTGTACCTGTACCATCTGTCTCTCCTGAACATGTATCACAACCTACTGGTAAAACACATGAACCATCATCATCAGTTGCGTTTTCATTATAGTTACATGCTGTAGCATCTTGACAACCTGCTACTTCATCTGTATCACAAATACCATCACCATCTGCATCATTATTAATTACTGTACCTGTACCATCTGTCTCACCTGAACATGTATCACAACCTATTGGTAAAATACATGAACCATTATCATCTGTTGCGTTCTCATTATAGTTACATGCTGTTGGATCTGTACAACCATCTAAAGAAAGTACAGAACACGATCCATCATCCTCTGTTGCTAATGGGTCATACTCTTCATATAAAGGATCAGTACATCCAAATACCTCATCAGTATCACATACACCATCACCATCTGCATCATTATTAATTACTGTTCCTGTACCGTCTGTCTCTCCTGAACAAGTATCACAACC
>NHFO01000011.1 GCA_002170235.1 Flavobacteriales bacterium TMED113 | reverse complement strand
CATCAATTCTCTTATAGTAATCAACCGCATTTAAAATGGTACATATATTTGTGTCAAAAGATTTGTTTAAATAGTCATTTTTCGAAACATATTTAAAATTTAATAAATCCAATATTTCTTTAGCCCCTTGGGATACTCGCCCACTTCCTGTGAGAACTATTTTAAAATTATTAATATCTACTTTTTTTAATTCTGCCTCCATTTCTTTTTTATCAAAACAAAGATGGGCGGGTTTTAATTTATAAGAATTTGCTTTAAGACCATAAGTTAAAAAAGCATTATAACAGCCAACTATACCAGCATACCTTCCAAACCCTATTACTCTTTTTCCATCTTCTCCTTTTAAAACTTCGTAATCGATAAGTCGAATACTTTTTTCAATAATCTTTTTAAGTAAGTTTTGATTATAAGGTTGTTTTTTAATCGTATGAGAAAAAAATACAAATGTTTTATTTCTTATTAAATTTTCAATAGGAACTTCCTTCACACCAAGAATAATATCACAATCTGATAAATCATTTTGTAATACAATTCCTTCTTCAACATATTCTTGGTCAGTAAAACAACGAATATCACTAGGTTGAACTACAATATCAAAAGCAAATTTTTGTTTCAATAAAGTACATTGTTTGGGAGTTAAAGGAACTCTCTTGTCAGGAGGGTTTTTACCTTCTTTTATAACACCTATCTTCATACAGCATAAATAATGTTCAACATTTTATTTTAAAAAATATTAAATTAATTATATATCTTCGAAAAGAATAATTAAAACGTTCTTTTTTTATGGGGATGAAAGGATTTGACAGCAAGGCAAGTATAACAATGAAGCATGTCGAGTTTTTGAATACTAACTCGTCAAAATAGTTTTCACTTTTTTAAAAGGCGAAAATAATTACGCTTTAGCTGCTTAATCTAGGATTAAGTAGTTAATGTCCTTTTTTAAGGTTTGCTTAAGCCTTAAAATAATAGGACATCGATAAGTTAAGCTAGCTTTAGTAATTCCTAAGTACTAGAGCGAAATTTTTAGGATAAGGTTAATATTTGGATGTGTTATTCCTATGTTAACACAAAAACTAAATAACACTAAGCATGTAGAAGCTTGTTAAGCTTCTTGTTTGGACCAGGGTTCGAATCCCTGCATCTCCACTACAAACAAACCCACTCTATTGAGTGGGTTTGTTTATTTTGTTTCATATTTCTTTTTAATCAATAACTATACACAAATCATAAAGCTCTCTTAATTTTTTTTGAAATAAAATAAAAGATGCACTATCTGCATTTTCTGTATTAACATATCTATTTTGGGCTTCACTAAAAATATTTGATATCTCATTAGTTAATTTTTCTGCTTTTTTTACGTCCTCAGAATTACCTTTAATTATTTCAAAAGAAAGATGATGATACTCACACTGCAAATTAGCTAAAGCATCAGCAAAATCTAGAAGAGTGAAGTCTTTATATTTATTTTGATTACTATGATTTACTTTTTCTTCTAAAGTAATTTTTTTAGAGCATGAAAAACAAAGCAAAAGTGACATGAAAATTAATCTCATATATAATGAAATATTAATTATCCTAAGAAATTATTAATAAGAGGCCACATGGCAAACATTAAAATAACAAATAAAAAAAGCCAAATATGTAAAAAGATTAGAGTTGCTATAGCCCAATTTTTTTTATCTGGATTATCATTACTAGTTGACCATTTAACTAACATTAAATAACCAATAATTGGAATACTAGCTATAAGCATATTTAACACCCATTGACGAACATTAGTAGATTTGTTTTTATTTTCCAAAATGTAGTGATTTATAGTTTATTATACTGCAAAGTACAATTTTTTAAAAAATCACACTACCAAAATAAATAAAAATTAAAACTTAGATATAAGTTTATCTTCGTGAAAATTATTTGAATGAATAGAGATAATATAGGAACCTTGACTTAAAGATGAAGTTGATAAGTTTAAATTATGCATTCCTTTTAATAAATAGCCATCAAATAAATTTAAAACTAAATTACCTCTTAAGTCATAAATAGATATGTTGACTAAATCATCGTTAAATAAGTAAAAGTTGGAGTTAATGTAATCTGAAAAAGGATTAGGAAAAGTATTTGTGTATTTTTTTTCTAATTCCGTTGATAAGTTAATAAAGCTTAAAGCAGCTAAACCATTTGAATGATAATATTCATCCCCTAACTCAAAATTCACATCTAAATCTTGGAAAAAATCATTACTTGGAGACCAGTATTTAAATGTTATTTTTTCTCCCTCTATCATACCATCTTTCTCATCAGTAGTTGGGTCATCTTCCCAAATAGCTAGCGAGAAATTTTCTCCATCATAAACAGAAGAACCTACTAAAAGATTGTTAGAATCAAATGCTAAAATTTCAGATAATAACTTAGGCTCAAAACTCCAAGCATATTCTGGAATAGCCAGAGTCATATTAAATGGACTTCTATTTACTTTAGATTTAAAGAAAGAAATTGGTCTTTCTTTATACCTTGCCCCTTCATTAAAACCTTCAATATACAAACTTGCAGTCATAGATAGGGTTTGATATAATGCATTGTTTATATAACCATCATTACCATCTATAAAATAACTATTTGTGTTCCAAAAATTTTCTACCGAATAGTTATCTCCTGATGAAACATCATAAATAAACATCACTAGATCATCACCTGTTGTCATACCAAAACCATCCTCAATATTCCCCCAAATAGTGAGCGCTGCTGGTGGCATACTTTCGTCCCAAACTAAAAATCCAGCACATAACCATTTATTTTCACCTTTATAGAAAACACCTATTTTATCACCAGTGCTAATTTGAGAATCGCCTAAAACAATTTCATCAGCAGGTAAGTTTATCATCATTGTGGCATTTCCGCCAGTATTTTGAATCGATAATGGATCATCCGACTCAGGCCAAACTAGAGGAAGATGAAAATATTCATAATTATTTGGAACAAAAGCAAACTCTGTTTCAGTATTCATTTTAATTAGATAACCCTTACCTGGATTCATATATTCTATACTATTTAAATCATAAATTGGCCACAANACATTACCATTTTCATCTTTCATTATGATTAATTCATCTCTAATATCAACATAATCATTAGANATGACTTGAACAACATCCATTGGATTATTCCTTAAATATCCTAATAAACCCCATCCTTGTTGAAGNNTTAAGGAAACATCTTCAAGTGATTCTATATCACTACCACTTATCTCTAAATCTATATCAAATGTCATTTTAGACATATATGCCTTTCCTAGCTCAAAATTTCCAATTTGATCGATACCNAGCATTGGCCAATATATATTNCCAACATCATCTTTAACAACTAANAGAGCTGTACTTACAGGTGACATAACATCTTGAATAGAAGGNTTATCAATAATCAAATTTGATGAGAACATATTCCAACCAGATTCTAAATTAATTGTTTGTATAGTTCCTTCTTCTAGTTGATCACAAATTCCATTACCATCCAAATCAACTAAACAGGATCCTAAACAATCATAAAATTCTGCAGCATATAAACAAGAACCATCATCCGCGTTTGCAAATGAATTGTAATTACAAGCTAAAGTATCTACACAACCAAAGTATACACAAACCTCATTATAATAAGTCCCACCAATACAATTTGAAAAGTTATTTGCGGTTTCATCGCTACAACCACCAAGTATTATACAAGAACCATCATCTTGTGTTGCGTTGGGATTATAATTTGCAGCATTTTCGCAAATGCAGCCTAATGACANCTCTTCATATTCACAAAATTCATTATAGTACACATCACCAGGACAATAATTATTTGAAGAGACATCAGAACAAGCATTTATTATATAACATAATCCATTAATTGTCATAGCTGAACCATAATCACATAAACATTCAACAGTATATTCACAAGAGCCATCATCATTTGTTGCAGATGAATTAAAATTAGAAGCTGAAGTTTCTGTACAGCCTTCAATTTCAAATTCATCACACACCCCATCTAAGTCAATATCATTTAAACAATTTCCATCACAATCATAACCATTTTGAGCAAATACACATAATTCATCACTATTTACAGAAACATCAGGATTATAGTTACATGCAGTTAAATCTAAACAACCAAAGGTTGGTTGTATACAGGAACCATCGTCTATAGTTGCCTCAGGATTATAATTTAATGCTTCAACAGCTGTGCATCCATAAACTGGNANAATACATGAATCATCATCATCTGNAGCTAGAATATTATAATTATATGCATCTGGGTTAGTACATCCTAATATTTCATTTTCATCACATACGCCATCACCATCAGAATCAGTTAAACAGATGCCATCACAATCATAATAAGTCTCAGCATATTCACAAGATGNATCAGATGAATTTGCATTAATATTAAAATTACAAGCAGACTGATCAATACAGCCATATATTGGATATATGCAAATTAATGACTGTAGATCTGCAAAAACATTTATATAAGATAATGGTGACCACACAGCAAATTGAGGATTGTAATTTAACGCACCCGCATCTTCACATCCTTGTAACGAATTATCTGGAATACCATCATTATTTNCATCTATATCATCATATACACAAGAACCATCATCATCAAAACCATCAGGTAAAATAAAAACAGGAAAACCAGTAGAAAAATCAAAGCCACAATTAGGGGAGTTCTGACAGAAATAGTTACTTGACATTGGATCAGCGCATCCAGTAAATTCATTTTCATCACAAACTCCATCTCCATCAGAATCTAGTAAACAATTCCCATAACAGTCNTAATATAGTGCTGCATATNNACATGAACCATCGTCTTCAGTTGCTGAAGAATTGTAATTGCATGCATTTGAATTTGTGCAACCGTAATAAATACAATCCTCATTATAAAAGACAGCATTACATGAAGAGAAATTTGAAGCATTTGGATTAGAACATCCATTAACAATTATACAATTACCATCATCTACAGTAGCAGATGAATTGAAATTATAAGCATCTTCACACATACAACCTAAAACCTCTTCATCATATATACAATTTTCATTTAAATACATATTTCCTCCAGGACAATAATTTGATGATTCGGGTTCACTACATGCATTGATTATATAACAGAGACCTGGACCTGGTTCATAGACTGCTCCAAATTCACATTCACACTGACTGTAAATAGAAAGTGGGAAAAACAAATAAAGAAGTATAAATTTTATTTTATGTATCAAGGATATAAAGGTTTCTTTATACAAAGATACAATAGTTTATCATTTTAGTAAAAAAAACTAAATAATTTAAAAATTTAATTGAAGCATTTTTACTTCGTCATCTTTCTTTAAAATAAGATTATAAATACCTGATGGAAAATCCAATGAGTTAAAGAAAATATTTTCCACATCACTTCCTTCTAAAATTATTTTTCCAGTAATGTCATAAACACTAAAATCACATTTAGAAGAAGTAATAGTATAAGAACCATTACTATTTATGACCTTTACATTTTCAAAATAATCATCATTTAAAAATGAATTATTAAAATTTGGATTTAATTCAATTATTTCATTAGGTGGTTGACTTGGCCATGAATAGCCATTAGTAGCTAAATAAATCTTACCGTCTGGACTAACACAAATATCTCTTAATCTCCCCCACTCATTATTAAAAAACTCAGTAACTGATTCAACTTGAGATCCATCTTCAGATAAAGTAAAGCGAACTAAATTTTTATCTTTTAAAACAGTCATTAATAATGTGTTTTGAAATTCTGGTATAGCAGGATTATCATACCACAAAAGGTCAGATGTAGCTATTGTACTACTTCCACTACTCCAAATTGCTTCAATAATATCATTATCCTCGCAATAATCAATTTCAGTATAAGAGTTTGTTAAATCTTCTGCATAACCATAATCAACCCATTGATTATCACAATATCCCTGTACATTTGGCCAGCCATAATTACCACCTGGAATTAATATCTGCAACTCATCATCATTAGAAGGCCCATGCTCAGAACTATATATTTTTCCATTTGGCGCTAGAGCTAAACCTTGAGCATTTCTATGCCCCCAGCTCCAAACATAACTATTTGGGATTGGATTATCAGCAGGAACATAACCAGCATTTCCACCATTGATGTCAATACTCATTCTTAATGTTTTCCCACTTAAAACGTCCAAATTTTGAGAGTCCATCCAATCTTGAACGTCACCGGTTGTTACTAACATTGTTAGATCATCTAGTATCAACAATCTACTTCCAGCGTGTGTTGGATTTGCAGGTATATTTCCTAATAAAATNGTCTNATTAATTAATTGATCACTATTAGCATCATATTCATAATAAACAACTTTCTCCTTTTGNCCACTTGATAAATAGGTGTANACTAAAAAAACATACGGAGATCCATTATTAAAGTCTGGATGAATTTCCATTCCTAAAAGACCTGCTTCTGAAGATTGCCAAACTTGATTAGTTATATCAAGAATAACATTTTTTTCTCCAGTATCAATATTAATTCTACTTACTAATCCATCCCTTTCTGTGATCCATAAAAAGCCGTCAGGACCCCACTTCATTTCCCATGGGACATCAAGACCAGTTATAACTTCTCTAACTTCTAATTCCGTGTTTCCAACAGTAATAATGTCCTGCGAAAAAACTGAGTTTATAGATAGAGTAATAAGTAGTAAAAAAGATAATATTGTTTTCATAAATTATTTGTTTTATTGATTAATTAAATGGATTTTTTCTACACTGCCATCTTTATATATATATATTAAAATTTTTCCTTTATAAGATATGTCTACATCCCTACCTAATANATCTGTNATCTTAATAACTTCTTTAGAATTATTTAAATTTTGATTGATTGAAGAATTTGTCTCACAAGAATTTTCACATTGGTCTAACGTCTCAAAAGGGACAGTTCCTCCGCAACCTCCCCAAGTAAATTCTTCACAATTCCCACTTTCTTGATTATAATAATATGCAAGAATTGCAGCTAAACATGGACCAGGATTAGGCTCCGCTCCACAAGGATCACAAGACAAATAAGAACAAAGAAGTTCACCATCTACACAAGAACAAGTATTACAATAATTTAATCCAGTATCATTGCCAGACCATCCACTTTCTACAATTTCACCATTTGATAAAGTGCAAGTTAATAATGGCTGCTCTTCACAGTAATCATACTTAAAAGAATAAAATCCTTCAGGTGCAGTAATAGGACGAACTTGCTGCTTACCACTATTTGCAGTTGCTGAAATATAATACTCTACATTAGAATTAAAATCAAAAGTCATAACAGCTTCCCATACATCATCTCCATTATTATCTTGCATTGAAGTACTACTAAATTGATTTTCACCTTCNGAACGATAATTAAAAAATACATCACTAATTCCAGATTTATGTTTTACTAACGCATTTATTGAAACATATGGTGTNCCATCTTCTAAACATACATCATCAATTTTTTTATAAGAAATTAATAAAGGGTCATTAACACCAACTGTGTGNGTAATGCAATGTATTGCCCCACTTAATGCAATTATATTATTACCAGAGTTATCACAATCAATACCAACAATATTATATCCTGGTAAAGCCTCTTCATAAATTCTTTGCGCTATCGTATCATATTCTTCTCTGTAAAATGGAACTAATACAGTTTCATTGATGAAAATGGAATTTGTATAGGTCCTGTAATAGCCATTTGTTGTATTTCCAGGTTGAGAACCAGGGTATGCACCACTTGTACTTGGTGGACTAGGAATTCTAATCACATTAAAAGGAGTTCCATATTTTGTTGTNAAGTTATTTAAAACGTATTCTAAATTTGCTTCAATTTGTGGCCCATCTGAAANACCTTCGGGGTACTCNGCTACTAGTAAAGTTTCTTCATCCAATAATTTCATATGCATATCTATATGATGAATTTCATCATAGGGTAATACTGGCATTTTAATATAATTATCAATTCCCATAAATTGATTCATAATATTATCAATTTCTTGTTCAGATTGATTTGGGTAATTAACACTGTTATAATCTCCTGAACCATCATTTTCTTCAAAAACTAGTTCTGAAGAAAAAGCCGTACCAAATCCATCGCTCATAAAATTACCACCTGTATGCACTAGGTCATATGGAGCTTCTGAAGTTTGAAATAAATCAATATTTAAATAATTTGAGAGTTCTTCTGGAAAAGCATCATCATAAGGTCTAGGTCTATTGTAAACCCAGTCAACTAAATAAATTGAATCAACATCATTTTCATAAACAGTATTTTGGCCATAATCTCTCATCCAAATACTATTAGTATTAATATTTAAACACTGTACATTTGTTATATCAACATTTTGACTCAATAAGTAATTTTGAACTTGACTAGGATTAGAACAAGCAATAATTACATCACATTCTTCTACGGCATTCCTNACAATNTCAGTTAAAATAGGCTCATAACCTTCCCACGCTATAGTAAGAGCTTGGACCTCTTCCCATTCTGCCATTGTTCTAACAGAAAAGTTTGGAGGGTCAGTAAAAATTGTGTTTGAAGATTGGTTAAATCTATTCATTAAATATGAGTCCATTTCAAATCTCTCTTCATCAGAAAAATTTTTAGGCAGTATATCATTTTGAGAAAAAACAGTAAAATAAAAGCAAAAAAATATAAATGAGTATAATAATTTCATAATTTCAAAATNAGGTGTTAAAAATACAAAAAATGAAAGTTAAAAAATAACAATTTTTTCAAATTGTAATTGTTTTCCATTTTTGCTATTTATTTCAAGCATATATAGTCCATTTTCATCATCNTTAAAGCTGATTATATTAGTTGAAACATTTCTTTTAATCAATTGACCAAGGGAGTTNTATATGTTTATATGGTGNCCCTTATATAAGTCAATATTCTCTATTATAATCTGACTATTGAAAACATCATAAATAATATTACATTCTAAAAATTCTTCAGAAATAGAAATGTCCATTACATTATTAACTGTAATGGTTGTGTATGCAATTTCAGTGCCGCAAGAAGAATCATCCATAACTTCTAGTTGTATAATATAAATACCCGGCTCAGAGTACTCATGAGTTGGATTTTCCTCTTCNGAAAAGCTCCCATCACCAAAGCTCCATAAAAAATTAGAGCCTAAAGAATTNTTTTCAAAAGTAACAGTTAAGGCATTCTGANTAATATTGCCAATTTCAGCATTAACTCCAGATTCAAAGCTATTTGAACGTAGAAACAATGAAGAGTCAAATTTAGGGTCTGAAGCATCAGCAATTGCAATTTTTAAGNGATANAACACATCTTTTTTAATCTCNGCTTCTAATGAGATAGGAATTGAAAAAGCATCATATTCTATATCAGCTCCTTCATAATTAGCTGCCACATACTGAAGCTCATCATTATTTGTTTGAGAACAATTATCAACGTAATAATCTGGGTTATTTGTAGGATTTATATTATTNATTGATATTGGTAGTTGAGTACCAGGNATGTATGCAATATTTTGCATCTCTTGAGAAAAATTAGGGTCCTGATCACCAAAAATATCCTCATAGGGTTCAGATATAAAAAAGCCAAAAATATCGTTAAACATAGAACCTATAAACTCAGGATATTCTTCTGATGCAAAAACAAACTCACAAGCTAGTAAGTTATCAGAAGATGCCAAGAAATCAAATTCTATAACACAAGCATCAAAAGTTAAATACTCAGTCAATGAATTTAAATCTTGATCTCCAGCAGTATAAAATTGAGTAGTTACTTGTGATTGTTCATTAGGGCCTACAGCCGACACAACATCNCCAGTAGAAATAATAATNCCCTCATCTAAACCTAGTTCATCTCCATTATATGAAAATGCACCAAAGGCATCAGGCGAACCTGTAAAAGATAAATCAAATACTTCTACACAAAAGCCAAATAAATTTTGCTCAATAAAAGGGATAATCATATCATAAGGAATATTATCAACTTGAAGATTTGAAGCCTGACGTGAAGCAACTATATTCTTAGACTCNCCTTTTCTTTCTTGAGANAAAAGAGTTAAAGTCAAAAAAAACATAATGAAAATTTTGTATTTAATTTTCATATTTTAAAATTAGTTATTATATAGTATACAAAAACCATTCCAAAGTCAAATTTTCGGTTAAGAAATACATTAGCTTTTAAATTAATAAAATAATACTAAATTTATGAAATATAACTCCTATTACTTAAATGTTTAAATATTTTTTAGTACTACTTTTNATTAGTAGTCAAATTTATGGACAAAGATTNGAATTAATTGAATCTTTTATTGGTTATCAAGANGATTCCGAAATAATTACATTCACACCTAANAAACAAATTCTATTTAGCGGAGATTATTCAGGTAATATTAATTTATGGGATCTTGAAAAACAAATGTTAATTAAAACTATAAAAGCCCATTCATCAAGCATAAATAGCATAAAATTTTCTAAAGACGGTAATTTATTTACAACGTGCGCAAATGATACTGTAATTAAAGTTTGGCATTTTAATTCAAATAAATTAATTGAATCCATTAAAATTTCGTCGGTTCCTAAAATTTCTATATTTAATAGAGAGGAAAATGGTGTTCTTATATTTACNGAGGATGGTGATGTTTTAGAAAAAAAGTTTAAACACAAAAAAATAACAAGGATATTTAATAAAAATGATAAATTTCTTGATGCAATATTATCTGAAGATTTAAATAAAATCATTACATGTGATAAACAATCAATAAAAATAATGAAATACAATTCTGGAGAAAAAATATCTGAAATACCTAATCCAACAGGNAATATATTTTCTAAAATACAAAACTATTCAAATGACACAATAATTGCATGGAGTAACGATGGNACNATTAATTTCTTTAATTCTAGAGATAATAAAAGTATACTGGAGTTAAGATCAAAAAATCCTCANAATAAATTAGCGATAAACAAACACTGTGATATTGTAATATCAGGTTTTTACAAGGATAGGCCTTTTTTAGTTAATTTAAAAGAAATTGATTTTTCAGAAGAATACAATAGAAATTTTATAATTACAAATACTTTTTTATCTAGCTTAAATAATAAATATCTAGTTAGCGCCGGCAATGAACAAAAACATAGATTAATGGAAGTAAAAGAACATACATTTTACCCAATATCTATTCAAAAAAGAAAAGTAACTGACCATAAAAGATTTGAAATTGAATCACGATACGTGATCTTAGAAATATGGGATAACGCCCAAGTAGANGGCGACACAATCTCGTTGAATTTTAATGGTAAGTGGATATTAGAAAATCATGGACTNGCAAAGGGNAAAGAAAGATTATTTATAAAACTTGAAGAAGGTAAAGAAAACGAAATAATATTTTTCGCAAAAAATGTAGGAAGAATACCGCCAAATACGACATCAATAACACTAATAGACGGAATTGGTAAAGAAAATACTTTTGAAATAATTTCAAACTTAGATGAAAACGGAGCAATTACGCTAATGCAAAAAGGAGTAATTAAGGACTGATTATATTTATATTATTAAATACNCAATCTTTAATAACTACGGAATCTAGAAGACCCATATCATTTTCTCTGTAAACTGTTCCATGGAACTGACCAGAAGCAGTAGCATTATCTAAATTCATATCAACTACATCTAGNACACCNACATGACCAATAAATTCCAAGTTTATATCACCCCCACTCTCATTATAGCGTTTTAATTTATATACAATAGTTAAAACTGGACTTTCATCACTTCCAATANATGCTACATTACCACTTGTTATATAAAAACTTTCCTGTAATTCNTTAGCGGTAGCTATTATATGTAACTCATGTTGAATCCCATCCCAGCTTTCTAAACAATTATTAGGATTATCAAAAAAATCTTTTCCGTAAAAATCTATGTAGAACCTTTCATTCCCTGTATCACCATCATCATATTTTGAAATGTCACATTTTTCTGAATCTGAGCAAGTACCTATGAGATAATCATCAGATAAAAATTTAGCATTCCATTCCCCAAAATCTATTATTGCAGAAATTCTATTTTCTGTTCCAGCTGTAAATTCTACTTCTTGATCACAAGAGAAGAATNCACAAAAAAATATAAGGCAAAGAATTTTTTTCATTAGAAGTTGATATTTTAAATTATAATTTTGGGTAAATTTAAATAATTATTACAAGATAATAAATATTATTAATGAAATTCATTAATGAAATTGAAATCATTAAACAAAAAAGTTATTATTGCGCTATCTGGAGGCGTTGATTCGAGTGTTGCAGCATATCTACTAAAAAAAAGNGGATATGAAGTAATTGCTCTATTTATGAAAATATGGCATGTAAATGATTCTAATAAAGAATGCCCATGGAAAGAAGATTCTTCATACGCTATGGAAGTAGCNGACAAACTTGATATCCCTTTTCACATTGTAGATTTAAGCAAAGAATATGAAAAAAGAATAATTAANTATATGTTTAATGAATACTCAATTGGAAGAACACCAAATCCAGATATTCTATGTAACAAAGAAATTAAATTTAATGTTTTTCTTAAATACGCACTTGAACTAAATGCAGACTTCATTGCCACTGGTCATTATTGTATAAAGAGAAAAGAAAATAATATTTATAAATTAATTTCAGGTCTTGACAAAGAAAAAGACCAAAGTTATTTTTTGTGCCAACTAAATCAGAAGCAACTTTCTAAAATATTATTTCCAATTGGAGAAATGAAAAAAAAAGATGTCAGAGAATTAGCAAATAAAATAAATCTTCCAACTGCCAAAAGAAAAGATTCACAAGGATTATGTTTTGTCGGTAAGATAAAATTGCCAGAGTTTTTATCAGAAAAATTACCAAAAAAAAATGGGGATATAATTGAAATTCCTTCTGACTCCGAACTATACAAAAAAAATAAAAAAAATATCGAAGAAGAATCTAAAAAAATATTATACACTAAGCAGGATGGCATAAAGGTTGGTAATCACGATGGAGCACATTTTTTTACAATTGGCCAAAGAAAAAGAATTAATGTTGGCGGAAAAGAAGANCCCNTATTTGTTATTTCTACTGATGTAANAAAAAATATAGTATTTGTTGGAATGGGCCAGAATCACCCTGGGTTATTTCAGAATTCATTAAGAATTAAATCATCAAATACTAATTGGATNAGAGANGATTTAAAATTGGCTGAAAATGAAGAAAAAGAATTTTTAATCAGNACAAGGTANAGGCAGAAACTAAGAAGAGGAAATCTNATTTGTACAAAATCAAATTTATTTATAAAATTTAAAAAACCCCAAAAAAGTATTACTCCTGGACAATTTGCATCATGGTATCTAGATGGCGAACTAATTGGTTCCGGAGTTATTGAGAATTAAACTCCTAAATCCTCAAAATTTCTATTAATATAATTTGTTAATGCTTTTCCTTTTAATAAATTTTGAGAAATTAAAGCTAAATCTATTGAGTGTTGAATTAGAGATTTTTTCTTTGCCCCTTTAGATTTAAGTATTTTNCTTATCAATTTGTGATTAGAATTAACAACAACATTATATGTATCTGGCATATTCTGCATNCCAAAACCACCTCCACCGACAGCACTCATCTCTTTCATCCTTCTCATAAACTCTGATTGGGTTATAGAAAACGGAACAGATGAGGGNGAAAGACTTTCAAACATTACAGTAAAACCTTCCTTAGGNAAACAACCCTCAACTAGTGGCTTTAATTTTTCTTTTTCCTTTTCAGTAAGAACTGATTCAAGAGTTTTTTCTTTTTTAATTAAATTCCCAATCGTGTCAGAATCAACTCTTACAAATGAACAGTTTTCCATTTTTGATTCAAATTTTTGAATCAAATGTGAAATTATAGGGCTATCTAGTAATAAAANCTCATAACCTTTTTCCTTAGCTTGATTAATATAATAGTCTTGACTATCTAAATTACTGGAGTACAAGTAAATAGTTTTCCCATCTTTATCTTTTTGATTTTCTTTTATTTTATCAGAAAATTCTTTCATTGTAAAAAATGCTCCATCAATATTTGGATAAAGTGCAAATTGTTCAGATCTCTCATAAAATTTTTCATCACTTAACATACCATACTCAACAATTAATTTCATATCATTCCACTTTGACTCAAAGTTCTTACGATCATCTTTAAACATTTTATTTAATCGATCTGAAACTTTTTTACTTATATGAGAAGATATCTTTTTAACATTTGAATCACTTTGAAGAGCAGATCTAGAAACATTAAGAGGGATATCTGGCGAATCAATAACACCATGAAGAAGGGCTAAAAAATCCGGCACAACACCTTCAATAGAATCAGTAACAAAAACTTGATTACAATACAGCTGTATTTTATTCTTATTTAAATCAACATTTGGAGCAACTTTAGGGAAGTATAATACACCTGTTAAATTAAATGGAAAATCGACGTTAAGATGAATATGGAAAAGAGGTGAATCAAAATTCATAGGATATAATTCTCTATAAAATGAAGAGTAATCCTCATCTTTTAGTTTAGAGGGAGATTTTTTCCATAGAGGATTAGTATTATTAATTATATTATCTTCTAATATCTTTTTCTCTTTACCTTTTTTATCTTTTTCAGTTTTTTCATTTTGACCAAATTTTATCTCTACTGGTATGAATCTACAGTATTTTTTGAGAAGACTAGATATTTTAGAGTCCTCTAAATAATCTTTAGAATCATCATCAATATGTAAAATGATTTCTGTACCTCTATCTTTTTTCTTTCCTTCTTTTAAGGAAAAATTAGGACTTCCATCACATTCCCAAATACATGGCTTTTCTTTGGACCTAAATGATTTAGTTTTGATTACNACTTTTTTGGANACCATAAAAGATGAATAAAAACCTAATCCGAAATGACCAATTATTCCTGAATCCTTTTTATCTTCTTTATATTTTTGAACAAATTCTTCTGCACCAGAAAAAGCAACTTGATTAATGTATTTCTTNACCTCATCAGCACTCATACCTATACCTCTATCAGAAATTGTAATTGTTTTCTTTTTTTTATCAATAGATATATCAATTTTAGTATCGCCAATTGAGCCTTTAAACTCTCCAATAGAAGCTAATTTTTTTAGCTTTGTCGTTGCATCAACAGCGTTAGATACTAACTCTCTTAAAAANATTTCCTGATCAGTATAAAGAAATTGCTTTATAATTGGAAATATATTTTCCGTTTGAATATTAATTTGTCCTTTTTCCATTATTTATTTTTTTGGAGGGGCAAGATAATAAAAATCTGCCCATTTTTTTAGCCCAAAAAGTAAAAAGAAAAGCCATAAGAAAAACTCTACGTAGTTTGGATTACTATTGTATCCAAAAAAACCTTTTAAAAAGTCACCTACTTTTCCTTTGTCATGTAAAANATGGTAATACTTTCCTTTTTCCTCATTNAATGTATAAAGTGAACTTGAGGGTTCCTCAGTTTTTGGCTCTAAAACATCCCATACCCTATTAATATTTTCTTCCTTAATCTGCCCCGAATCAACTAGATACTCTTCTACTTCATGCGTGCCATATGCAATTAGNCCAGCCGCTATAAAAACAAGCAATAAAGTTGTCGAAGCAAAAAATTGTTTTATTGGAACCTTTTTACCTAATGCAAANATTAAATAAATAACTANGATAGCTACGATTAATCCTGAAGATACACCTACAAAATTTAATTCCCCATTCTTAATCTCTTTAAATAGTAATATTATTATTTCAAAACCTTCTCTAAGGATTGCAAAAAGTATTAGTAAAAAAAGCCCCCAACTCTCATTTTTACTAATTGATTTTTTTACACTTTTTTGGATTAAAGATTTATCACTNACTTTTTTAGATANCCAAAAAATAACGTAAAATAGAAATATGGCAGTAATGTACATTGAAATTCCCTCAAATAAAGTTTCGTACTCAGTTGGTATCCTTCCTCCCAAAAAGAAAAATATACAACCAATAAGAACACTTGCAATAATTCCACCTANAACTCCAAGCCATATATTTCTTTTTTGACCTTTAATTTGATTAACATGAATAAAAGTGTAGATAATACCNACAATAAGCCCAGCTTCTAGGCATTCTCTAAAAATAATTATAAATTCTTTCATTGTTTTTAAATTTTAAAAAAATGCAATTTATTTAGAATATTTCTAAATAATAATTATAATTAAAAAAAATTGTAGATTTGAATTGTAATTTTTATTTTATGACAACAACTGATTTAATTATTTTCATTTACATAATAGTTATTTGCACTANTCTTGGNTTTATACTTTTTACTAATTTATTTAGAATCGATAAGTATACTACNAATCCAATAATTAATTTAATTAGACCTTTTGTTTTAAAGATAAATCAAAAGAAATATTTATTTATTGCTCAAATCCCTCTTGTATTNGGATTAGGATTTTATTTAGGCTACTTAACAATCAATGGAGAAATANAATATAGAAATAACTTGACNAAAGAGGCTTANATAAAAGAAGAGTTAAGAAATATTAGAGATTTACAANTANTATACAAATCTCAAAGTGGAGACAATAAATATTGTGACAATTTTAACGACCTAATTAATTTTGCTAAAAATGACTCTGTTGAAATAACAAAAAAAGTAGAAAGATTTAGAATTATTGTAAACCCTGATTGGATTGCAAATGGGTGGAAAACTTCAGATATTGAAAAGGAACCTAAGTATTACAAAACACCCTCTGGTGAACAGAAAGTAAATGAAGAGGGAGGATGGTTGAAACAAACATGGACAGAAAAAGTTCTAATTAACAAAAAGAAAGTATGTTGTTCAGAAAATGACTCCATTCAAATTTCAAATTTGGAAAATATAAAAAATGATTTACCTACACGCTCTAATTTAAGTGAAAATATGTTGAAAAATATGGTCATTGATAATTTAGAAAAAGTTGTTGGAGAAGACTCAAATTACTCGATTAATACTGGCTGGATTGAAAAAACAAAAACTGGAACATTTGAAGTTTCATATTTAAATAAAGAAACAGGACAAGTTTTATCAATTGGAGACCTACAAACAGGCTCAACGGATGGTAACTGGGAATAATAATACTCTTTTAAAAAGTAGCCAATATTGGGATAAAAGAATTCAAAAAGAAAAAGCCCCTTCTTATAAACTTCTACTAAATTTTTCAAATAAAAACTTCTTATTCAGCATATTTGATACTACTAATAATGAATTTTTAGGTGCTAAATATGAGAGTTTTAATGATTTAAATGACCTTTTAGTTATTCTCAAATATGAAATATTTAGCTGGGACTTTCAATATGTAATAATAAGTATGGAAACTATTAAATCTACTATAATTCCAAATTCCTTTTATGACAAAAAAATAATTGAAAAATATCTTTACTTTGATACTGAAATTAACAAAGATGAATTAAAAATTACAAATGATGAATTAAAATATATTGATGCTACTTTAATTTATTCATTACAAAAGGAAGTCAAATCAATTTTAGAAAAAAAATTTAAAAACATTATTATAAAGAGTCAAGCATCTATATTCATTGATTCAATTTTAAAAAAATCAGCCCAATCTAAACAAAATTCTGTTTTTATTGATATATCAAATAAATCATTTGAAATAGCTGTCATTAAAAAGTCTGAACTTTATTTATATAATAAATTTATATTTTCTACAAAAGAAGACTTTTTGTACTATGTTCTAAATTGCTATAACACATTAAACTTAGACTCAAAAAAAGATAAATTGCAAATTTCAGGGGAATTTAATAAAGATGAAATATTTAACTCTTTAAAAGAATACGTACACTTAGTCGATTTAGAAAAGAGAGAGAGTTTATATAAATATAGCAATGTATTTAATTCTGTTCCTGAATTTTATTTTCATAAATTATTTAATATAATTAAGTGCGTATAATTGGGGGAGTAAATAAAAATTATAGATTCAAATTTCCAAAAAATTTAAATGTAAGGCCTACAACAGATTTTTGCAAGGAGAATTTATTTAATATTTTAAATAATCATATAGATTTTTCTGAAATAACGGTACTTGACCTCTACTCTGGAAGTGGTAATATTTCATACGAATTTATTTCTAGAGGATCACATGTGACAAGTATTGATAATAACTATAGATGTATTCAATATATTAAAAAAAATATCACAGCATTAAATACAAACAAATCAAATATTCANAAAATTGATAGNATTAAGTTTNTACAAGAAAATAAAATTAAATATGATTTGATTTTTGCTGACCCTCCATTCAACTTTGAAAATAAATATTATGAAGAATTAATCCATATAATATTTAATAAAAAAGTTCTTACANAAAATGGAATTCTAATCATAGAGCACAATAAATTTTTAAATTTTAAAAACTCTATTTACTTTTACATGTCAAGAAAATATAGTGATATTAATTTTAGTTTNTTTAAATANTCTGATCAATGAAAATAGCTCTAATTCCTGGAAGTTTTGACCCTATAACAAATGGGCATAAAAATATNATTGAAAAAAGTTTAAAGTTATTTGATAAGGTTGTTATTGCAATAGCAAATAATGATTCTAAGAATAATTTTTTATCTATAGAAAAAAGAATAAATCTATTAAAAAAATGCTTTGCAGATAATAGCAGAATTGAAATTGAAACATATAGTGGCTTAACAATTAACTATTGCGCTAATAAAAATATAAAGTATATTATAAGAGGNCTTAGGGATTGNTCAGATTTTGANTATGAAAAGAAATTAGCTTTCATTAATGAAGATTTAAATAAAAATATTACTACTCTATTTATTCCGTGCTCCAAAGAGTTTACAGGGATATCATCAAGCTTAATAAGATCAATAATAAAAAACAAAGGAGATGTATCTAAATTTATTCCACAAGAAATACAAGATGAGATATTATTTTAATCCTCTATCATTGCTATAACCTCTTTTAATGAAAAATATGTTTCGGGAATATCTTTTTTGCCAAACCATTTTAAATCTGTAATACCCTCCTCATANTGCGGGGAAATATTATTTGAATTTATTGATTTAACTAAAAACCAATGAGTTTTCTTTAATANAATATTTTTTTCAATGTATAAATGATAGGTNCTCATTAAATACTTCTCAACTGAAATTTCATTAAGATTTGTCTCTTCTTTAATTTCACGAATTGCTGCTTGCTCATGATTTTCACCTGAATCAACTTTTCCCTTAGGGAGATCCCATTTATTATTTTTTAAAATAAATANAAAATTATTTTTACCATCTTTTACTAATCCTCCGGCNGCTTCAATAAAATGAAAGGATTCCATAATTTTAATCCAATCTGTTTTAAANTTTNTGGAAANAAAAANAATATTTGATCTGTTATTATTTTTATTTAATANACTAAATTTCATTAATTCAATAAACTCTTCTATAGATTTAGCTTCATCAAAATAATCTAAATTTCTTTTTTCAATAAAATCTTCTTGAAGACAAAAAATACGTTTGTTAGAAAAAACTTTATAAATTTGAGTCATGGAAAAAAAAATTGCAAAATTATTATTACAAATAAACGCAATAAAATTAGAACCTGAAAAATTATTTACGTGGGCATCAGGAATAAAATCGCCAATTTATTGNGACAATAGATTAACACTTTCNTATCCTAAAGTAAGAGATTGTATTCAAAAGGGTTTATTAGAAATCCACCAAAATTATTTTAAACATTCTGACGTGATTGCTGGTGTGGCAACTGGTGGAATTCCACATGGATCTATATTGGCAAACAATCTTAATCTTCCTTTCATTTACTTAAGAGATACAGCAAAAAAACATGGTAGGAAAAATAGAATTGAAGGTGAGGTTAAACCAAAATCTAATGTTCTCGTTATTGAAGATTTAGTAAGCACTGGAAAAAGTAGTTTAAATGCAATTGAGCCTCTTTTAGAGATTGGATGTAATATAACTGGAATCTTATCAATATTTACTTATAATTTCCCTGATGCTTTAAATATAATTAAACAAAAAGGCATCAATTTTAAAAGTTTATGTACTTATGAAGAATTAATTAAAACTGCTACAGANGAAGGNTTTATATCTAAAGAAGAACTGCNTTTTTTAGAAAAATGGAATAAAGACTTTAAAATTTAACNGCAAGAAAAAGCCATCTTTTTTTTCTCACCATTACATAAAACTAAAATATCACCATTGTTTAATATGTCCAAAACTNTAATTTCAGTTTTAATATTATTTATTATTGTTTTGGATGTATAGTTTTCAACCAATGATAAATATCTATTTTTTACAGAATTGTAATTACCTTTAACTAATAATGAATATAAATTAGAATATGTGTCTAAAAACTGATCAAGAAAGATATTTCTATCGAGAATTTGATTGCTTAAATTCAACAAAGAAGTTGCATTATCTAAATTTGAAAAAANTTTTTGATTTATATTAATTCCACAACCAACAACGCAATTTTTTATTTTACTAGAAGAAATTTTAAAATCAAGTAAAATCCCAGCTATTTTTTTTTCATTAATTAATATGTCATTTGGCCACTTAATATTAATTTTTTCAGAAGTATAGTTTTGTAAAACATCAAAAATAGCTATAGAAGTAATTGCAGAAATATAAAATTGCTTTTTAATTGGTAAAAAAGTTGGTTTTAAAATAAAACTAAATAATAAATTTTTAGATTTTTCAGATTGCCAAGATTTAGCCATTCTTCCCCTACCCTTATTTTGATAATCTGAAATTAAAACAAAACCTTCATCAATATTAAATGTATTATCTAAATTAATTAGATGATCATTAGTTGAATCGATTTCTTTTAAAAAAACCTTCTTTTTAAATAGCATAATCTATTTTTTAAATAAATTTCTAAAAATTAATGTATTAATTAAAATTTGTTTTGGATTAAAATATTAATTTATCAATATTTGTTATCAAGAATATGGTTGTAAAAAATGCACATAAAACAATTGACATTATTACTGATGAAATATGCAATAAAAAAGGAGAAGAAATCGTTTACATTAACTTTGAAAGTATTAACAACTCTCCTTGCGATTTTTTTATAATATGCACAGGAAAATCTAACAGGCAGATTCAATCAATTTCGAAGTCAGTTGAAAAAAAAGTTTTCGAGAAATTAAAAATGAAACCATGGCAAACCGAGGGTAAGAATTCAGACTGGATATTAATTGATTACTCCGATATTGTAGTACATATATTTAAAACAGAAATGAGAGAGCATTATGATCTAGAAGGTCTTTGGGGTGATGGTAAAATAAAAAAGTATAATTGTGAATAAAAATAAAAATATTAAAAAAAATAAATTTAGCTACTATTGGGTTTACGTCTTTCTAGTTGTTGTTGTATCATCATATTGGATGTTCGGATCTTTTTTAACTCCAGATATAAAGAAAATCAAAAATAGTGAGGAGTTTAAGCAATATGTTACAGAAAATAAAATAGAAAAAATCGAATTTGTTGAAGAAACTGGATATGCGGAAATTTATATGAATTTCGAATATATAGGTCAAAATCAACAAATTAATTCAAAAGGACCTCACTATAAATACAAGCCACTAGATAAAAAAACCTTTACAGAACTTCTCACAGAAAACAAAATTAGTTATGAAGTAATCAATAGACCTGATTATATTGGCCCTGCATTAGGCTGGATTATTCCAATTTTAATAATGATTATGATTTGGGTATTTATCATGAAAAGAATGAGCAGAGGAGGAGCTGGTGGCCAAATTTTTAATATTGGGAAGTCAAAAGCACAACTTTTTGATGAGGATAAACAAGAAAAAATTACATTTAATGATGTTGCTGGACTAGAAGGTGCAAAAGATGAAGTAGAAGAAGTAGTTGATTTTTTAAAGTCCCCTAAAAAATATACTGCATTGGGAGGGAAAATCCCAAAAGGAGTTTTATTGGTAGGTCCACCTGGTACAGGTAAAACTTTATTAGCAAAAGCTATGGCAGGAGAAGCTAAAGTCCCTTTCTTTTCTCTTAGTGGATCCGATTTTGTTGAAATGTTTGTCGGAGTTGGGGCATCCAGAGTTCGAGATTTATTTAAAATGGCAAAAAGCAAATCACCATCAATAATTTTTATTGATGAAATTGATGCAATTGGTCGAGCTAGAGGCAAAAGTCAAATGACTGGAGCTAATGACGAACGTGAAAACACATTAAATCAACTTTTAACTGAGATGGATGGCTTTGGAACTAATCATCATGTAATTGTTGTTGCAGCCACTAATAGAGCAGATATATTAGATCGGGCACTAACAAGAGCTGGTAGGTTTGATCGACAAATCTCCATTGATTTACCTGAACTAGACGAAAGGAAAGAAATATTTGAAGTTCATACAAAAAAACTTAAAACAAATACTAAACTAGACCTAGATTTTCTAGCTAAACAAACTCCTGGTTTTAGTGGAGCTGATATTGCAAATATTTGCAATGAGGCAGCTTTATTAGCNGCNAAAAAAGGNAAGAAAAATATTGACAAAGATGATTTTTTAGAGGCAATAGATAGAATTGTAGGTGGTTTAGAGAAAAAAAATAAACTTATTTCTAAAAATGAACGAGAAATTATAGCATACCACGAAGCTGGACACGCAACAGTAAGCTGGATGCTAGAGCATGCAGCTCCATTAATTAAAGTTACAATTGTTCCTAGAGGAAANTCACTAGGTGCAGCATGGTATTTACCTGAAGAAAGACAGCTAACAACTAAAGAACAAATTTTTGATGAAATGTGNGCAGCAATGGGNGGAAGAGCTGCAGAAGAAATAATATTCAATAAAGTATCTACGGGTGCTCTATCAGATTTAGAGAAAATNACAAAACAAGCTAGAGCTATGATTGCATTTTTTGGCCTTAATGAAAAAATTGGAAATGTTACATACTATGATTCTTCAGGACAAGATTCTATATTTACAAAACCGTACAGTGAGCATACTGCACAAGTAATAGATGAGGAAATTAAAAAAATTACGCAAAAAGCTTACTTAACTGCAAAAAANATATTACAAAAGCATAAACAATCACTATCTAAAATAGCTCATTTATTATTAGAAAAAGAAGTNATATTTAAAGATGATGTTGAAAGTATTCTAGGTAAAAGAAAATGGAAAAAGGAAGTAAGAATGAGAGTAAGTCAAATTAAAAAAAATGATAAATAATAAAGTAAAAGATTTTTTTAAAAAAATTACTTCAGATGTTTTTGTGCAAAAAAAAAATAACGAAGAAAATCCTTTACTTGTTAAAGAAGGAGATGAAGCAGATGTTATTTTTGCGAAAAATTTAAAATCAGAAGGCGGACGCTTTTTTTACTGTGAAAACGTTGATAAACTTCAAAATACATTGAAAAAGCTTATTAAACATTTAAAATTAACATCAATATATTGCCCCGAAAAAGAAATACAAGATAATTTAAAAAAATTAAACATTTCTTTTGATAGTAAAGAGCCTAAAAAATGCAAAGCTATATTAATAACTTGTGAATATATTATTGCTGATCAGGGTAAAATATTATTATCATCAAAACAAATGGGTAAATATAGTTTAAAGGACTTGCCAAACGAGTTTATAATTTTGTCTTATACCTCCCAAATTGCATTAAGAATTAATGATGCTATGAGAGGGATTACTAATAAATACAAAACAAAAATCCCTACACATATTACAACTGTAGGTAATAAAAAAAATAAACAGACTTTAAATGTTATGGTATTTGAAGATTTTAAATCTTTTAGATGATATTCAATAGGATAATACCGGCTATAATTTACGGAGCTATTTTTTTTATTTGCGTTTATATTGAAAATGTAATATTCCTTAATATTCTATTATCATTTTTTTTAATTCAAATAAATATTGAATTATTTAATATTACTAAAAAATCAAAATCAATATTTTATAAGTTTATTCTACCTATAATATATCTTACTATACCCATTATTATTATTCAAAAAATTAAAATAGAATTTGGATTTAATTATATNTTTTTTTTNCTAAGTATGGNATGGATAAATGACNTGTCTGCATATTTTATAGGTAAAAAAATTGGAAAAAATAGACTTAGTAAAATTTCACCTAATAAGACAATTGAAGGTTTTATTGGCAGCACACTTATATGTATACTGTTTTGTNGCAAATTAGCTTTATTTTTTGANNTAAATANTAATGTTAANTCTNTTATATTAGGATTTTTAATTTCAATTTCATGTAACGCTGGAGATTTATTTGAATCATATATAAAAAGGNAAAATAACGTAAAAGATAGTGGAAATATAATGAAAGGACACGGTGGTATACTAGATAGATTAGATAGCATTTTAATTGCTTCACCTGTTTATTATTTAATTATAACGTANTACTAAAACTATATGATTTTCAATATGTCAATAAGATTATTTATTTCATATGTTGCTTTATTTTTTGNTTTTATGTTTTTATAATTATAAAAAACCTGNTCAATACCAACTTTATTTGCCCCTGAAATATCACTTATTAGATCATCCCCAACCATCAAAGAATCTTTGCTTTTAGCATTACATAATTTAAGTGCAAATAGAAAAATATTTTTATTTGGCTTTAAATAACCNATTTCTTCAGAAATTATAATGTTTTCAAAATAATTAAAAATACCTGACCTCTTCATCTTAATTATTTGNACTTCCTTGAAACCATTNGTTATAATATGTAATTTATATTTATTTTTTATTTCATTTAATATATACTCAGTATTCGGCATTAATTTAGTTTGTCTGGGGGAATTTTGTATATATAGTAATGATATTTCTTTTGCTAATGACTGATTCGATATTCCAAGTACTGAAAGTGTATTATTGAACCTTGAAGATCTTAATTCCTCTTTTGATANTANNCCATCTCTATATTTCNTCCACAAATTNAAATTAACTTTTTTATATGTATTAATAAATAAATTNGAGTTCCTTATTCCATGTGAACTTAAATTAAGAGNATTATATATATCCTTAAGTGTTTTTTTTGAATTATAATCAAAATCCCAAAGAGTTCTATCTAGGTCAAAAAAAATGTGTTTATATGAATTCATATATNATNAAAATTAAGAATGTAAATAATAGTTATTTTCTTTTGCGCCAAATCCTTTATAAAATCTATAAATACCATTAATATTTGAACCTTCAAAATCAAGTACTTTATTGGTATTTGAATTTTCTCTAATATAATAATCAATTAAATAAGTTATTGGATGATATTCCTTAAATAACTTTTCAGTAGCATGNAAAATAAGAANATCTCTACTAAAACANTTTAAAATAAATGCAGATGATATCATTTTACCTTCATAAAAAANAGATNTTAAATAACCTTTTTTTCTTTTTATAGAAGAATACAATAAGTTAGAAATAACTTTTAAATGTTTTGGTTTTAGATTAGCATCCAAACCAACATTTTTTTGATATAATAATAAAAAATCCTGAATTATTATTTTTTTAAATGATGACTCTGATGTTATAATTATATCTAAAGTATTTTTTTTTGCTTTCTCAAGATTTCTAATTGTATTTTTATTATATGACTTAATGATACTAGAATAGCTATTTTGTAAATCAAGCTCNAAATTTATTCTCTCTTTTATNTTATGAAAGCGNGAAAATGGAAGGGTATTATTTTTTAATATAGCTTCATTAAAATAAAATTTAAATTCTGACGTAGANCAAAAAGGNAAAACACCNATTTGTTTATATAAAAAATTAAAAAATAANGAAGTTATATTTAATTTATTGTTATCATTAATACGATTACAAATAAACAGACCTAGTTGTTGAGCAAAGAATGGTTGATAATATGTTTTAAATAAAATCCTGTTTTTAAAAATAACGGGGAAAACTGCTTCATAATCATTATATATAATTGCATTCCAATTTTCTGAAACTAAATCTAAATACCAAGAATATGCATAAACTCTTCTATTAAACGAATTTGAAATACATTCATCCCATTTTTGTTTATTTAATTTTGAATTAATTATATATTTAAAATGAGCCATTTTTATTTATTTGCATACTTTATCATTTCTTCATAAATATTATTCCAACCATGCCATCTTNTATCATAATCTAATGATTCATTATGCCAAATTGAAACAAANGTTCCATCAACTTTTTTAATTTCATCAACAATTCCTTTAATGNTATCTAATGCCTCAGACGGAGAAAGGTTCATATATTCATTTAAAGTTACATCCATAATTGAAAATGGTAAAATNTTTAAATCTGTTTCACTTTCCAAGTCAAGATCATAAAATGAAAATTTACTACAAGTTCCTGCTCTAAAACCNGGTAATGAAGCAAATCCCATTGAAAAATCATTTTTAATACCATGCTTAATTAAATTCCTATACATATTAGGCATATTCAATTTTATGAAGTGTTGACGAGAATTAAGAATTTCTTTATGAAAAATATTATTTAATCTTTTCAACTCTATGTTTAACTTATTCTTANTAGTTAAAGACGCATANGACGTATGTAATCCAACNTTGCAATAATCGGATATTTCTTTGATTAATTCATTAAATTTNCTACTTGTAACAGGTGTATTTTTATCATTAAATCCATAATCAGCTAATAAAAAAAAGAAAATTGTATTTAGATTNTATTTCTTGTTCAGAAAAAGNAATTTACTGTAATTATCATAAGGGTCTTTAGANAATTTAAATAAAACTTTTAATCTATTTAAAGGGTNATTGTTTTTAATTAAATCTCTAAAAAAACCACCTAAATTTCTTAAAAATCCTTTCTCTAAATATGCATAAGCATTATCAACATCAATTGTATTTAAAAAACTATATTTTTTTATTGGAAAAATAAAATCTGGGTAACACTTGATAATCTCTTTTTTTATTATGATNGCCCAATGGTCTACAANTGGTTTATTTAAAAAATNATTTTTATAANCAAAACTTTCCTTTGCTTCAAATCTGCCAAATTTATCTTTGATATGTGGCAGATACTCTTCATATCTCGATAACATAAAAAANGAAGCAGCAAAGGGGTCAAAAGGCAAACAAGAACCTTCACATAAATAAAAATATTTAACAGAGTCTAACTCAGANACCTTTAAATCTTGTTCAATAATTGATTTTTGATACATCAAATCTGAAGACTTAAAAAACAACTCATTTGATATCTTACGATGAGTATAACTAATTTTAGGTGTATCTTTTTTTACAAAGTACTCTTTATCATCAGTAAATGAAATATTTACATTTAAAATATTACAGAAAATTTGCTTGAAAATATATCGTAGTCTTGGGCTTAAGTTATGACTGTAAACCAATATATTCATTAATACAGTTTAAAATTTATTTTTTATCTGAATCTNTTTTTTCCTCTTTTTTAGTATTTTCTAATTCAACTTTATCTTTTTTTGTGGTAGTTTTTGAAGAGGGNTTTTTTTCTGTTTTTTTTGCTTTCGGCTTAACTTCTTCAACTTTCAATTGACTCAGTTGTGATTTAATATTAGCAGCTTTATTTTTATGAATTATATTTCGCTTAACTAATTTATCAATCATTGAAAAAACNTTATTAAGATCATCAGTTGATGNGNTTTTAGAGTTTTTTATTTTTTTTATAGCATTTCTTGTTGTTTTATGCACGTATTTATTTTGCATGTTTTTAGATGCNTCTGATTTGATTCTTTTAATCGCTGATTTATGATTAGCCATATTTTATATTTATTTAGCAGTCCGTAGGGGAATCGAACCCCTGTTCCCAGGATGAAAACCTGATGTCCTAACCCCTAGACGAACGGACCTTATTTAGGTTGCAAAATTAAAAACTTTTNTCATTATTACAAAGTTTTAATANGCTTTAGCAAAAATAACTCTTTTTTCAGANGGACCTTGTGTCAAAATACACTTTCCTCTTTCACCTTTTTCAAAAGGTATACATCTAATTGTTGCTTTAGTCATTTTTTTAATTTTCTCCTCCGTTTCTACCTTTCCATCCCAATGAGCATAAACAAAACCTCCTTGAGNTATTTTATCAGTAAACTCNTCCCATGAATTAACAGTATAAGTATTTTTATCTAAAAATGACTTTGCTTTATTAAATATATTATTATGAATAGTTTCTAATAAGAGGGGGATATGATTTAATATCTGGTCTATTTTTACACTCTCTTTACTTAACAAATCTCTTCTGAAAACCTCTAAAGTTCCTTCATTTAGATCCCTCATACCAATAGCTATTCTAATTG
This sequence comes from Flavobacteriales bacterium TMED113, assembly GCA_002170235.1. Lineage (GTDB taxonomy): Bacteria > Bacteroidota > Bacteroidia > Flavobacteriales > TMED113 > TMED113. The sequence continues at coordinate 1,638 of NHFO01000011.1, read as the reverse complement.
GAACACCTTTGACTTCATATTCATTATACTTCCAACCAGGCTTATGGGTATCTCTTATATCAAGCTTAACCCTAANACCTATTTTAATTAAATCATTTTTAATTTCTTTACACCGCTCNCTCAATATTTTAAGTTCATCTTTACCTTTATATATTGGAATTATAACCACTTGAAAAGGNGCCAANTTAGGAGGAAGAACTAATCCTTGATCGTCAGAGTGAGTCATAATTAATGCTCCCATAAGTCTAGTAGAAACTCCCCAAGAGGTTGACCAAACATATTCTATTTTACCAGATTTACTTGCATATTTAACATCAAATGCTTTNGAAAAATTTTGACCTAAAAAATGAGATGTGCCAGCTTGTAAGGCTTTACCATCTTGCATTAATGCTTCGATGCAATATGTTTCTTCAGCTCCAGCAAATCGTTCAGATTCTGACTTTAAACCCTTTATAACAGGTATACACATATAATTCTCAGCAAATTCCGCATANATATTTAACATCAATTTAGCTTCATCTACAGCTTCGTCTTTATTAGAGTGAGCAGTATGTCCCTCTTGCCATAAAAACTCTGCTGTTCTTAAAAATAATCTTGTTCGCATTTCCCATCTAACAACATTTGCCCATTGATTAACAAGAATTGGTAAATCTCTATAAGACTTAATCCATTTTCTATATGTATCCCATATTATTGTCTCTGAAGTGGGCCGAACAATTAATTCTTCTTCTAATTTCGCATTTGGATCAACAATAACACCAGAACCATCATCATTGTTTTTGAGCCTGTAATGAGTAACAATTGCACATTCTTTTGCAAAACCATCTACATGACTAGCTTCTTTACTAAAAAAAGATTTTGGTATAAAGAGNGGGAAATATGCATTAACATGGCCTGTTTCTTTAAACATTCTATCCAATTCTGACTGTAATTGCTCCCAAATTGCATAGCCATATGGTTTAATAACCATACAACCCCTAACTNCTGAATTTTCAGCTAGATCAGCATTAATAACAATATCATTATACCATTGAGAATAATTATCAGATTTTTTCGTTATGTTTTTTGCCATCAATATATATTTTGGTATGTTTTTTGTATAACATTTAGTAAATTTATTAAAAAACGAGGTAATAAAATTATAATTATGACAAGAATAGTAAACAACTTAAAAACTGTACTTATTTTTTTCTTATTTACATCCCCAATATTTGTAGTTGGGCAATATGTNGATGATTTATACTATAATGATAATGAGATAGACTANAGTTACTTGACTGAAAATAATATTTATTCTGATCTAGATCAAAACGATGAATATGACGATAATTGGGATAATGAATACTATTATGAATCAAATTCATATGACGAAAACCACTATTATGATGANATGTACTATAGTAATAGAATTAATAGATTAAATAACTATAATATATTTGATTATTATAACGATTATTATTTTTTTAATTCCTGGAATGACCCTTATTACCATAGCTGGTCATACGGATGGGGATACCCATATAATAGCTGGTCATACGGATGGGGACATTCATATAATAGCTGGTCATACGGATGGGGACACCCATATAATAGCTGGTCATACGGATGGGGACACCCATATAATAGCTGGTCATACGG
>NHFO01000010.1 GCA_002170235.1 Flavobacteriales bacterium TMED113 | reverse complement strand
CTCAGATACTGGTGCATCCTCTACTACTGGCTCCTCAGTTGCTGGTGCATCCTCTACTACTGGCTCCTCAGTTGCTGGTGCATCCTCTACTACTGGTTCCTCATTTGCTGGTGCATCCTCTGCTACTGGCTCCTCAGTTGCTGGCACATCCTTTACAGTTGGATTTTTAGTCGAATCAATTACCTTTGTATCGTCTTGTTTCTTAGATTTACCTCCTCTTCTAGAACGTCTAGTTTTTTTCAATTCAACTTCAGAATTATAAATATCATTAAAATCTACTAGTTCTATAAAACATATTTCTGCTGCATCACCTAATCTTTTACCTAGTTTAATAATTCTAGTATATCCACCTGGTCTATTTAGTATCTTTTCAGAAATTGAGCCAAATAATTCTTTTACAGCATCTTTATCTTTTAAATATCTAAAAACAACTCTTCTAGAGTGAGTATCATCTTTTTTTGACCTAGTTAAAACCGGTTCAACATAAACCCTCAAAGCTTTTGCTTTTGCTAATGTAGTTTTAATTCTTTTATGAATAATTAAAGAAGATGCCATATTAGCAAGCATAGATTTTCTATGAGCGGATTTTCTTTTTAATGAATTATTTTTTTTTCTATGTTTCATAATCTTATTCTTTTTCTAATTTATATTTAGATAAGTCCATACCAAAGGATAGATTTTTATCTTCTACTAGAGCATCTAATTCAGTTAAAGACTTTTTTCCAAAATTTCTAAATTTCATCAAATCATTTCTATTGTAACTAACTAAATCTCCCAAAGTATCTACTTCAGCTGCTTTTAAGCAATTTAAAGCTCTAACAGATAAATCCATATCAATTAATCTTGTCTTTAATAATTGTCGCATATGAAGTGATTCTTCATCATAATCATCTTCTAATGAATCTGATTCAGTTTGAATAGATATTCTTTCGTCTGAAAATAACATAAAGTGATGAATTAAAATCTTTGCTGCTTCTGTTAATGCATCTTTTGGATTTATAGAGCCATCTGTTGTAATTTCTAATAATAATTTCTCGTAATCTGTTTTTTGCTCAACTCTAAAGTCTTCCACAGAGTATTTTACATTTTTAATAGGTGTAAATATTGAATCCATAGGAATTGTTCCTAAAGGCATTTCAGTTTTTTTATGTTCTTCAGACGATACATATCCACGGCCTTTTTCAATTGTTATTTCAAAGTTTAAATTAACAGATTTATCTAATGTGCAAATATGAAAATCTGGGTTCAATACTTGAAATCCAGAAATATATCTTCCAATATCAGCAGCCTTAACTTCTTCTTGATTGGAAATTGATATTTTTACACTTTCAGTATCAAATTCTTGTACTTGTCTTTTAAACCTAACTTGTTTTAAATTTAATATAATTTGAACTACATCTTCTACAACACCTTTAATTGAAGAAAATTCATGATCTACACCTTCAATTCGTACTGAAGTAATTGCATATCCTTCTAGCGATGATAATAAAATTCTTCTCAAAGCATTCCCAATAGTTAATCCATAACCAGGTTCTAAAGGTCTAAATTCAAAATCTCCTTGAAATTCTGTTGAATTTATCATAATAACTTTTTCCGGTTTTACAAAATTTAATATTGCCATTTTTTTTACTTTTAATTTATATATTTTATTATTTAGAGTACAACTCTACAATTAATTGCTCCTTAATATTTTCTGGGATTTGTTCCCTGTTAGGAGTTGATAAAAATTTACCTTTCATAATTCCACTATCCCACTCTAACCATTCAGCCATTTCCTTGTTGAANGCTANGGATTCANNNATNGTNTCTAANGATTTNGATTTNTCNCTNACTGAAANNATNTCACCNGGTTTNAANNANAATGATGGNATNTTNACAATNTCNNNATTAACAGTTATATGNTTATGNGAAACNANTTGNCTNGCNCCACTTCTNGTNCTNGNTAAACCAANTCTANANACNGTATTATCNAANCTNGATTNACAANANATNAGTAAAGCTTCACCNGTNACNNNTTTACTTTTTGTNGCNTTNACAAATAAATTATAAAACTGNTTTTCTAAAATACCATATGTATATTTAGCCTTTTGTTTCTCAGCTAATTGAATAGCATATTCAGATTTTTTACCTCTTCTTTTATCAACTCCATGTTGACCAGGAGGGTAATTTTTCTTCTGAAGGTACTTATCAGGCCCGAAAATTGGGTCACTGAATTTACGAGCTATTTTTGTTTTTGGTCCTATATATCTAGCCATAATTTTACTTTTTTATTAAACTCTTCTTCTTTTTGGTGGACGACATCCATTATGCGGGGTAGGCGTGATATCAACTATTTCTGAAACACTTATACCTACACCAGAAATAGCTCTAACAGCTGATTCTCTACCATTGCCAGGTCCTTTTAAATATACTTTAACAGTTCTTAATCCTAAATCATAAGCAACTTTAGCACAATCTTCAGCTGCTACTTGACCTGCATATGGAGTGTTTTTCTTGGACCCTCTAAAGCCTTGTTTTCCTGCCGAAGACCAACTTATTACCTGACCAGATGCATTAGTCATAGAAATAATTATATTGTTAAAAGTTGAACTAATGTGCGCTTGGCCAACAGAGTCTACTTTAACTTTTCTTTTATTATTAGTTTTTGCCATTTTAATACTATTTAGTTGCTTTCTTTTTATTTGCTATAGTTTTCTTTTTCCCTTTTCTTGTCCTAGAGTTATTCTTTGTTTTTTGACCTCTCAAAGGAAGGCCTGATCTATGTCTAATTCCTCTATTACAACCTATATCCATAAGTCTTTTAATATTTAACTGTGTTTCTGACCTTAATTCTCCTTCAATTACATAGTCATCAGAAATTGACTTACGAATATTAGTTAACTCATCATCAGTCCAATCTTGAACTTTTTTATTAAGATCTATTTTTAATTTTAATAAAACTTCTTTTGCTCTACTAGGACCTATCCCATATATATAAGTCAAACTAATTTCGCCTCTTTTATTTTTAGGTATATCTACCCCTGCTATTCTTGCCATATCAATATATTAATTAACCTTGTCTTTGTTTAAATTTTGGATTTTTCTTATTAATTACAAACAATCTACCCTTTCTTCTAACAATTTTACAATCACTACTTCTTACTTTAACTGATGCTCTTGTTTTCATATTTATTTAATATCTAAATGTTATTCTTCCTTTTGTTAAATCATAAGGAGATATTTCAAGTTTAACTTTATCTCCTGGTAATAATCTTATATAATGCATTCTCATTTTTCCAGAAATATGAGCAGTAATTACATGCCCATTCTCTAACTCTACTCTAAACATAGCATTTGATAAAGCCTCTTTTATAATACCATCCTGTTCTATTGAAGATTGTCTAGCCATACTTATTTTTTATCAAATATTATATTATCAATTGAATCAAAAGGGGTTAATATTTCTACACCATTATCGGTAATTGAAACAGTATACTCAAAATGAGCAGAGGGCTGCATATCCTGAGTTGTTATAGTCCAACCATCCTCATGATTATATATATTTTTAGTTCCCATATTAATCATTGGCTCTATTGCTAAAACCATACCTTTTGAGATTATTGAACCACTACCACTTTTACCATAATTAGGAACTTCTGGGGATTCATGTAAATTTTTACCTATTCCATGACCAACTAATTCTCTAACAACACCATAATTATTAAACTCTGCATAAGTTTGAATTGCATTTCCGATATCACCAATATGATTTCCAATAATGGCTTTACTAACTCCNTGATCTAAACATTTTCTAGTAACTTCAACAAGTTTTTTCTTTTCTAAACTAACTTCACCAACTTCATAAGTAAAAGCNCAATCGCTATGATAACCATACTTAAAAACNCCGCAATCAATAGATAGTAAAGTTCCTTCTTCTATATAATTTTTATTNGGCAAACCATGAACTACTTGTTCATCAGGAGANACACACANAGTATTAGGGAAATTATTATATCCCTTAAATGAAGGAATAGCAGCATTATCTCTTATAAATTCTTCTGCAATTTTATCNAAATAAGCAGATGAAATTCCAGGCTGAATTAGCTTAGCCAACTCACAATGAGTATTAATCAATATTTTAGANCTTTTTCTAATCAAATCTACTTCTTCTTTTGTTTTTAAATTAATCATAAGTTAAATACTACTACTTTTACCTTTAATTCTTGCACCTCCTTTCATTANTCCATCATAGTGACGNTTTAATAAATATCCTTCAATTTGTTGAAGAGTATCTAAGACTACACCAACCATAATTAACAATGAAGTTCCTCCATAAAATTGAGCGAATCCACGGTCAACACCAAACATAGCTGCAAAGAAAGGTAAAATTGCAACAAATGCTAAAAACAATGATCCAGGAAAAACAATTCTAGACATTACAGAATCTAAATACTCGGCAGTTTGCCTACCAGGTTTAACACCTGGAATAAANCCACCATTTCTCTTCATATCCTCCGCCATTTGAGAAGAATTAACTGTTACAGCAGTATAAAAGTATGTGAANGCAACAATCATCCAGAAAAAAACAAAATTATATTCAAATCCAAACATAGATTCTGATGATGCAAAACTAGTTTTTAACCAGGCAAGGAAACCATTTTCAGGAATTTCAGGACTCATAGAAAATGTAGCTGGTAAAAACATTAGAGCTTGAGCAAAAATTATAGGCATAACACCCGCAGCGTTAACTTTTAAAGGAATAAATTGCCTTACACCTCCGAATTGCCTATTTCCAACGACTCTTTTAGCAAATTGAACTGGTATTTTTCTAGTTCCCTGAACAAGTAATATTGATACTAAAATAACTAATAATAAAACTAATAGTTCTATTAAAACAATAACTAATACACCGCCTGTATTTGCAAGTTTTGCTGAAAACTCAGAATAAAATGAAGCAGGTAAATTAGCAATAATACCTATCATAATTAAAATAGAAATACCATTTCCTAAACCACGATCAGTTATCCTTTCACCTATCCACATAGCAAATAATGTACCTGTAATTAACACAGCATAGCAAACAATCCAAACAAAACTTCCAAAAGGTATACTTACAGCAGACTGACTCATAGCTTCAATAGCATAAATATAACCTGGTGCCTGAAATGCACAAATAAGAATAGTTAAATATCTTGTTAACTGAGTTATTTTATTTCTTCCACTTTGACCTTCCTTTTGAAGTTTTTGAATATATGGTAAACCTATGCCTAAAAGTTGTATAACAATAGATGCAGATATATATGGCATAATACCAAGCGCCATTATCGAGGCCTGTGATAGTGCTCCTCCGGTAAATAAATTTAAAATTCCTAATAAGCCTTCTGAACTAGTTTCAGAAAATAAAGAGTTTTGTAAAGCTTCTCTATTTTCACTTCCCATAGGTAAAGTAACAAAGGCACATAATCTATAAACAAGAATAAAACCTAGACTAATGAAAATCCTAGACTTTAATTCTTGAATCTTAAATATATTCCTAATTGTTTGAAATAGTCCTTTCATACTAACTTATATTAAATTAACCTTACCACCATTATCTTCTATAATTTTTTGAGAAGATGCTGAAAATTTATGAGCAAAAATTTCTATACTTGAGTTAAATTCACCTGAAGACAAAATCTTAACTTTTTCATTTTTTTTGACCAAACCATTTGCTAACATTGTCTCAAAATCTAACTTTTTCTTTATTTTTTTTTGATCAACCAATTTTTGTATTCTTCCTAAATTTAGTGGAACAAACACTTTACGATTAGGACTTACAAAACCAAATTTTGGCACTCTTCTTTGAAGAGGCATTTGCCCACCTTCAAAACCAATTTTTTTAGAGTAACCTGACCTAGATTTTTGTCCTTTATGCCCTCTTCCTGCAGTACCACCAGAACCAGAAGCTTCGCCTCTTGCAATTCTTTTTTTATTTTTTACTGATCCTTTTTTAGGTGTTAAATTTGATAAATCCATAACTATATTTCTTTAACTTCGATTAAATGTTTTACTTTATTAATCATTCCTATAATTTGAGGAGTCTTATTCACTTCAACTTGCTTATTAATAGCTCCTAAACCTAATGCAACTAATGTTTTTTTTTGCTTAGATGGACGACCTATATCACTCCTTTTTTGTTTTAAAATTACTTTTTTCATAACAAATTTTTAACCGTTAAAAACTTTCTCTAAACTAATTCCTCTAGCAATTGCAATATCTTCAGCNCTCCTTAAATTTAAGAAAGCATCAAATGTTGCTTTAACAACATTATGTGGATTTGATGAACCTTTTGATTTAGATAAAATATCCTTCACNCCAACACAATCCATAATTGCACGCATCGCTCCACCAGCAATAACTCCTGTTCCACTTGAAGCTGGNCTCATANAAACAGAAGACCCTGAATACTTTCCATATTGTTCATGAGGAATAGANCCATTAATTAGCGGTATTCTNTACAGGTTTTTTTTAGCATTTCCAAGTCCTTTAGCAATAGCAGATGTAACCTCACCTGCTTTACCTAATCCGTAGCCTACAACTCCATTTTTGTCACCTACAACAACAATAGCAGAAAAAGAAAATGTTCTACCACCTTTTGTAACCTTAGTTACTCTCTGTATACTTACAACCTTTTCTTCAAGTTCAAGGCCACTAGGCTTTACATTGTTTATATTCTTATTTTTCATTTTTTTAAAAATTAAAATTTTAATCCAGCTTCTCTAGCNCCCTCTGCAAGTGACTTCACTCTACCGTGATACAAATAACCATTTCTATCAAAACGACACTTACTAAGTCCTTTAGAAATTGCTAATTCGGCAATTTTTTTTCCAACATCTTTAGATTTTTCAACTTTAGTGCCAGTAGATTTAAAGTCTTTAGATAATGATGATGTTGAGCAGAGAACTTTACCAATAACATCGTCAACTAACGATGCATATATTTCCTTATTACTTCTAAAAACTGTCAATCTTGGGTATTCAGAAGTACCNAATACTATTTTTCTTACTCTTTTTTTAATTCTAAATCTTCTATCTTTTTTTAATAGTGCCATATTTAAAAATTTAAGCTGTTGTTTTACCTGCTTTTCTTCTTACAATTTCACCTACAAATCTAATACCTTTTCCTTTGTAGGGATCATGTTTCCTTAATGATCTGATTTTAGCACACACTTGACCTAAAAGTTGGTTATCGTGTGACTTTAATATTATTTTAGGGTTAGATCCTTTTTCAGTTTTNGTTTCTATCTTAACTTCTGGACAAACCTCAAAAATTATATTATGAGAATATCCTAATGATAAGTCAAGTTTTTGACCTTGATTAGAGGCTCTATACCCAACTCCAAATAATTCTAATTCTTTTACAAATCCTTTTGATAATCCTATAATAATATTATTAATCAATGATCTATATAGACCATGCTTTGATTTTATTTCTTTAGATTCTGATAACCTAGTTAATTTTAAACTATTATCTTCTATAGATAAATCAAAATCNTTTCCCATTAATAAAGATTCTTCTTTATTATCAAATTTTGCAGTAAATAGACCATCTACAAATGTAATCTTTACATTTTCTGGTANTTCTATTATTTTATTTCCTATTCTTGACATATTTAAACTAATATATATAACATAAAACCTCTCCNCCTACATTCAAATCTCTCGCTTTCTTATCTGTCATNACACCTTTAGAAGTTGAAACAATTGCTATTCCCAATCCGTTCAACACTCTAGGTAAATCAGAANAGGAGGAATACTTTCTCAATCCTGGTTTACTTGCACGAGTTAAAGATTTTATTGCAGAGTTTTTTGTAATAGAGTCATATTTTAAAGCAATCCTAATCATACTATGTGCTTTTTCATCAACTAACTTATAGTTTAAAATATAACCTTGATCTTTTAAGATTTTGGTAATTTCTTTTTTTATACCAGAAGAAGGTATATCTACCATTCTATGATTGGCTAAAATTGCATTTCTAATTTTTGTTAAATAATTTCCTATTGAATCTGTTATCATAATTTCAATTTATAAATATTACCAGCTTGACTTTTTAACTCCTGGAATTAATCCAGCATTAGCCATTTTTCTAAATAACACACGTGATATACCAAANGTCCTCATATATCCTTTTGGTCTACCAGTAATTTTACATCTATTATGCAAACGAACTGGTGAAGAATTTTTAGGAAGTTTTTGTAAACCNTCATAATCACCTGCTTCCTTTAGTTCCTGTCTTTTTTTTGCATATTTTTGAACCAAACGTTGACGTTTTCGTTCTCTTGCTTTCATAGATTCTTTTGCCATACTATATATTTTATTTTTTAAATGGTAATCCAAATTCTTTTAACAAACATCTAGCTTCTTCATCAGTTTGAGCAGATGTTACAAATGTTATATCCATNCCGCTTATTTTTTTTACTTCNTCCACTTTAATTTCAGGGAAAATTATTTGTTCCTTTATCCCCATAGTNTAATTCCCTCTACCATCAAATCCTTTTGAATTAATACCTTGAAANTCTCNTATTCCAGGAATAGAAACTGATATAAGTCTATCTAAAAATTCATACATTCTATTACTTCTTAAAGTAGTTTTAACACCAATTGGCATACCCTTTCTTAATTTAAAGTTTGCAACATCCTTTTTAGAACGAGTAATTAATGATTTTTGTCCAGAAATCTTNGTCATTTCATCAACAGCTGAATCTATCAATTTTTTATCATTAACTGCAGAACCAACTCCTTGACTTAAACAAATCTTTTCAATTTTAGGCACTTGCATTAAATTTGAATAAGATAAATCCTTCATNAATTTTGGAACTATTTTCTCTNTATATTTTTCTTTTAATCTTGGTATCATAATTTATTTATTTAGCGGCACTTCCTGTTGTTTTAAAATACCTTTCTTTTTTACCAGTTTTTTTATCAAATCTAAACCCAATTTTTGAAGGNTTACCCTTCGNATCTACTAAAAGTAAATTTGATATATGAATATTTGCTTCTTTTTGAATAATTCCTCCTTTAGGATTGTCAGAATTTGGTTTAGTTCGTTTTGACACTAAATTTAATCCTTCAACTAAAGCACTNTACTTATTTTTAACAATAGAAATAACTCTTCCTTTCTTACCCTTTTCTTTTCCACTTATAACCTGGACATTATCTCCTTTTTTTAAATATGTTTTCATACTATTTATTGTTTTTTTTCAATTTTTTGGTTTTACAGAACTTCTGGTGCTAAAGAAATAATTTTCATATACTGTTTATCTCTAAGTTCTCTAGCAACGGGACCAAAAACTCTAGTTCCTCTCATCTCATTATTAGTATCTAATAAAACACATGCATTATCATCAAATCTTATATAAGAACCATCCTTTCTTCTAATCTCTTTCTTAGATCGGACAACAACTGCCGTGGTTACTTGACCTTTTTTTACAGATCCCGATGGAGTTGCTTCTTTGACGGTAACAACTATCTTATCACCTAAAGATGCATATCTTCTTTTAGTTCCACCAAGTACTCTAATACATAATGCTTTTTTAGCACCTGTATTATCCGCAACAATTAATTTAGATTCCTGTTGTAACATAATTTATTTATTTTGCTTTTTCTATAACTTTTAGTAATCTCCAACATTTGTTTTTACTCATAGGTCTTGTTTCCATAATAGATACCTTATCNCCTACACCACAAATATTTTTCTCATCATGAGCCAAAAACTTCTTGCTTTTTTTAATGAATTTACCATACATTTTNTGCTTGACTCGTCTTTCAACAAGAACAGTTATTGACTTTTCCATTGAGCTACTAACAACTATACCTGATCTTTCTTTCCTTAAATTTCTTTCTGTATTCATAAGTTTATGATTTTCAAAGTTAATCTCTATTTTTAAGTTCTGTTAACATTCTTGCAATATCTCTTCTCTGATATTTAATTTGTAAAGGATTTTCAATTTGAGATACCGTATGCTGTAATTTTAGGTCAACATATGATTTTCTAGAATCATTAATCTTTTTTATTAATTCATCTGTTGTCATTTCTCTAAATGTTTTATTATCCTTTTTCATTTTATTAATCTTTAAATTCGTAATCTCTTCTAATTATAAATCTAGTTTTTATAGGTAGTTTCTGAGAAGCTAACCTTAAAGCTTCTTTTGCAATNTCAATAGGAACTCCATCTAGTTCAAATAAAACTCTACCTGGTTTAACAATAGCAACAAAGTATTCAGGNGANCCCTTTCCTTTNCCCATCCTTACTTCAGCAGGCTTCTTTGTCACTGGTTTATCTGGAAAGACNCAAATCCATAACTGCCCCTCTCTTTTCATATAACGAGTAGCTGCAATACGTGCAGCCTCTATTTGTCTAGAAGTCATCCAGCANTCTTCTAATGCTTTAATCCCGAACGAACCAAAGCTAAGAGAATGCCCTCTTTGAGCATTTCCTTTCATTCTGCCCTTCTGCATTTTTCTATATTTTGTTCTTTTTGGCTGTAACATCTATTTTAAATTATTTTAAATTATTTTTTTCCACTATTTTTTTTTCTCCCCAAACTTAAAGTTTCAATTGGAGTGAGTTCTCTTTTACCATATACCTCACCTTTAAATATCCAAACTTTTATTCCAATTAATCCATANGTAGTTAAAGCTTCTTCACATGCATAATCAATATCTGCCCTAAAAGTATGTAACGGTATCCTACCATCTTTATAAGTCTCCGTACGTGCCATTTCAACTCCATTTAATCTACCTGCAACCTGTATTTTAATACCCTGTGANCCCATTCGGACNGANGATGAAATAGCCATTTTTATAGCTTTTCTNTAAGATATTCTACCCTCAATTTGTCTAGCAACATTCTTTGCAACAAGTCGAGCATCTAACTCTTGCCTTTTAATTTCAAAAATATTTAACTGAATATCTTTTTTTGTTATCTTCTTTAATTCTTCTTTAAGTTTATCAACCTCCTGGCCACCTTTACCAATAATTATTCCGGGTCTAGCAGTACAAATAGTAACAGTAATAGATTTAAGATTTCTTTCTATAATAATTTTTGATACACTAGCATTAGATAATCTAGCATTAATATATTTTCTAATTTTATAATCCTCTGCTANTCGATCACCAAAGTTATATCCACCATGCCATACAGAGTCCCATCCTCTTATGTANCCTAANCTATTTCCTATTGGATTTGTTTTTTGTCCCATATCTATTTTTCTTTAACCAAATTACTGTTTAATTCATTTATAACCATAGTTACATGGTTTGATCTTTTTCTTATTCTATGAGCTCTTCCTTGAGGGGCAGGTTGAATTCTTTTTAACATTCTTGCAGAATCCACATAAATTTCAGAAATAAATAAGTCTACATTCTCAACTTTCTTATCCTCGTTTTTCGCTTGCCAATTAGCCATACATGAAAGTAATAATTTTCTCATTTTCAATGCTACATCTTTTGGATTGTTTTTGAGACTATTTAATGCTTGGTTAACATTCATTCCTCTTATATTATCCGCGATTAACCTCATCTTTCTTGGAGACGTAGGACATTTCTTTAAAATAGCTAAAGCCTTTTTTTTCTTATTGGCTTTTATTGTTTCTGATGTATTTTTTTTTCTAACTCCCATTTCTTATCTTTTTTTGTTTCCACCGTGCCCTCTAAAGTTTCTAGTTGGAGAAAATTCTCCAAGTTTATGACCAACCATATTCTCTGTAACAAAAACAGGAATAAATTGTTTACCATTATGAACTGCTATAGTTTGCCCAACAAAATCAGGAATAATCATAGACGATCTACTCCATGTTTTAACAACACTTTTTTTATTTGCATTAATATTAGAACTAACTTTTTTAATTAGCTTAACACACACATGAGGTCCTTTTTTTAGAGATCTTGACATAATTTTTTCTTATTTTTTTCTTCGTTCTACAATAAACCTACTAGAGGCTTTCTTTTTTGATCTTGTTTTATATCCTTTAGCAGGAACACCATTTCTTGATCGTGGATGACCACCAGACGATTTACCTTCTCCACCACCCATTGGATGATCAACAGGGTTCATTGCTACTCCTCTTGTTCTTGGCCTTCTACCTAACCATCTACTTCTACCAGCTTTTCCTGAGCGTTGTAAGCTATGCTCAGAATTAGATAATGATCCAACTGTCGCCATACAAGTACATAAAATCATTCTAACTTCACCACTTGGAAGTTTTACCGTTGCATATTTACCTTCTCTTGCAACTAAAGTTCCAAATGAACCTGCACTTCTTGCTAACTCACCTCCCTTTCCTGGCTGTAACTCAATATTATGAATAACTGTACCTAAAGGAATATCAGATAAAAATAATGCGTTTCCAATATCTGGGCTAACCCCTTTTCCTGAGTTTAATTTATCTCCCACTTTTAATTCTTTTGGAGCAAGAATATAACTTTTAACACCATCTGCATAGAATAATAAAGCAATTAAAGAACTTCTATTAGGGTCATACTCAATAGATTTAACAGTTGCATCAATTCCATATTTCTGTCTTTTAAAATCTATAATCCTATATTTCTTTTTATGCCCTCCACCTATGTACCTCATTGTCATTTTACCATCCTTATTTCTACCACCACTTCTTTTATTAACGGTAAGTAAACTTTTCTCAGGTCCAGATTTAGTAAGTTCTAAAATGTTAACCACTTTAAAACGTTGCCCTGGTGTTATTGGTTTTAACTTCTTTGTTGCCATTATTAATTATTATAAAAATCTATACTATTATCTTTTGCAAGCCTAACAAGTGCTTTTTTTATTTTATTTGTTTTACCTGTAACTACTCCAGTTTTAGTAAACCTACTTTTCTTTTTAGCTGCGTAAATCATTGTTCTCACAGAAACAACTTTAACTCCATAGGTTTGCTCAACTTCATTTTTTATTTGAATTTTATTTGCTTTTTTACTAACCACAAATCCATAATCATTCAAACTCTCTGTTTGTTTGGTCATTTTTTCAGTTACTATTGGTTTAATTATTATTTTCATTTAAATATTTATTTCAATAAAGTTTCTACATTTTTAATAGCATCTTTAGAAAAAACTATTTTATTAGCATTTAATAAAGAATATATGTCTATTTCATTTGAATTAGTAACATTAACTTTCTTTAAATTCTTTGAAGAACGTAGTAAATGAACATTTTTATCAGCAGAAATTAATAAAGATTTCTCATCATTTATGCCCAAATCTGTAAGCATTTTCAAGCATTCCTTAACGCTGTCTTTCTTGAAATTAAATTTATCAAGTATAATAACATTTTTATCAGAAAACTTCATACTCAAAACTGACTTCTTAGCTAGTTTTTTTACTTTTTTATTTAATTTAAAAGAGTAATTCCTTGGATTTGGACCAAAAGCACGACCTCCACCTCTAAAAAGAGGTGATTTAATACTTCCGGCACGCGCAGTACCTGTTCCTTTTTGTTTCTTAATCTTTCTTGTACTACCAATAATTTCAGATCTTTGCTTAGACTTGTGAGTACCTTGTCGATTATTAGCCATATATTGCTTTATGGCTAAGTAAACAACATGATCATTTGACTCAATACCAAACACATTTTTGTCTAAGCTTATCTTATTACCAGTTTCTTTTCCTTTTATATCTATTATTTGATAATCCATTTTTTAATTACTTATTTCTACATAAGAGTTTCTTGGTCCTGGAATAGCTCCCTTTATAATAAGAACATTTTTTTCTTCCATAACTTTTAAAACTTTTAAATTTTGTAATGTTACTCTTTCTCCTCCCATTCTACCTGCCATTCGCATGCCTTTAAATACTCTAGCTGGATACGAAGCAGCTCCAATCGAACCAGGTGCCCTCATCCTATTATGTTGACCGTGTGTTGCGTCACCAACACCGGCAAAGCCATGTCGTTTTACAACACCCTGAAATCCTTTTCCTTTACTAGTACCAGCTATATCAACAAATTGCCCCTCACTAAATACATCATTAACTTTAATCAAATCTCCTAATTTTAATTCTTCAAAATTATCTTCTCCTTCAGTATTTGTTTTTTTAACTTTAAATAGGGGAAACTCAACATATTTTTTCTTTGGAGATGATTTTGATTTATTCAAATGACCTTTTTCAGATTTTAAACATTTTTTATCCTTTTTATCACCAAAACCAATTTGAACAGAACTGTACCCATCAACATCTTCAGTTTTAATTTGTGTTACCACACAAGGACCAGCTTCAATGACTGTACAAGGTATATTTTTACCTTGATCATCAAAAATACTTGTCATTCCTATTTTCTTACCTATTATTCCTGCCATAACTTAAACTTTAATATTAACCTCTACACCATTTGGAAGTTCTAATTTCATTAATGCATCAACAGTTTTTGATGAAGAACTATATATATCTAATAATCTTTTAAAAGAAGATAATTCAAATTGCTCACGAGCTGTTTTATTAACATGTGGAGATTTTAGAACTGTAAAATGCTTTTTATGAGTAGGTAATGGAATCGGCCCACTAACAACAGCACCTGTTGATTTTACAGTTTTAACTATCTTCTCAGCAGATTTATCTACAAGATTATAGTCATAAGATTTTAATTTAATTCTAATTTTTTGACTCATTTTTTTATATTATGCTTCAACTTTATTTACTTTATTAATAACTTCTTGAGCTATACTTTTAGGAGCAGCCTCATAACTATTAAATTCCATAGTTGAGGTTGCTCTTCCAGAACTTATCGTTCTTAAATCAGTTACGTAACCAAACATTTCAGATAATGGTACTTTAGCATTAATAATTGTAGCTCCACTTCTTTCACTAGTACCTTCAATCATCCCTCTTCTTTTATTTAAGTCTCCAATCACATCACCCATGTTTTCTTCAGGTGTTACAACTTCTAACTTCATAATTGGCTCAAGTAAAACTGGGTTACACTTTGGTAATGCTTGCTTATATGCTAATCTTGCGCATATTTCAAATGACAAAGAATCTGAATCAACTGCATGAAAGGAACCATCACTTAAAGTAACTTTCATTGAATCTACTGGAAAACCCGCTAGTACTCCATTTGACATTGCTTGTTTAAAACCTTTTTCAACAGAGGGAATGTACTCTTTAGGTATATTTCCACCTTTTACCTTATCAATAAAAACTAAACCTTCATTTTCAGGGTCATCATTAGGTTCTATCGTAAATATTATATCAGCAAATTTACCACGTCCACCTGTCTGCTTCTTATATGTCTCTCTGTGATTTGATGGCGTCGTAATTGCTTCTTTATAATTTACTTGGGGAGCTCCTTGATTACATTCTACATTAAATTCTCTTTTCAGTCTATCAACTAGTACTTCAAGATGCAATTCTCCCATACCTGAAATTATAGTTTGACCTGAATCTTCATCAGTTTTAACTTGAAAGGTTGGGTCTTCTTCAGATAGCTTACCTAAAGCTGCTCCAAGCTTATCAACATCTGCTTTTGTTTTAGGTTCCACAGCAATACCAATTACTGGATCAGGAAATGTCATAGACTCCAAGGAAATTTGAGCATTTTCAGCACAAAGAGTATCCCCAGTTCTAATATCCTTAAAACCAACTGCCGCACCAATATCACCAGCTTCAATTTTAGTTAATGAATTTCTCTCATTGGAATGCATTTGAAATATTCTCGAAATTCTCTCTTTTTTTCCAGATCTTGTGTTCATAACATAAGCTCCAGCATCTAATGAACCAGAGTAGACTCTAAAAAAACATAATCTTCCTACAAACGGATCAGTAGCAATTTTAAATGCTAATGCTGCAAAAGGTTCATCATTTTTTGGTTCTCTCTTAACTATCTCATCAGTTTTTAGGTCTGTACCTTCAACAAAACCAACATCTATAGGACTAGGTAAATATAACATTACATTATCTAAGGCAGTTTGAACTCCTTTATTTTTAAATGCAGAGCCACACATAACTGGTGTTACAGACATATTTAATGTAGCAATTCTAAGAGCTTTTTCAATCTCCTCACTTGTTATAGTCTCAGGGTTATCAAAATATTTTTCCATCAAATTTTCATCTGATTCCGCAACAGCTTCTAGTAACTTATCTCTCCATTCCTTTGAAACCTCAACCAAATCTTCAGGTATATCTAATTCGTCATAAGTCATACCTTGATCAGCTTCATTCCAAATTATGGCTTTCATTTTTATCAAATCAACAACTCCTTTAAATTCATCTTCTGATCCAATAGGAACTTGTATAGGCACAGGGTTTCCATTTAGTCTTTCCTTAATTTGATCAACACATCTAAAAAAGTCAGCACCTATTCTATCCATTTTGTTAACAAAAGCAATCCTTGGCACTTTATAAGTATCTGCTTGTCTCCATACAGTCTCAGATTGAGGCTCAACACCACCAGAGGCACAAAATAATGCTATTGCACCATCTAAAACTCTAAGAGATCTCTCTACCTCTACTGTAAAGTCAACGTGCCCGGGTGTATCAATAATATTCATTTTAAACTCTTCCCCTCTAAATTTCCAATTAGTAGTTGTCGCAGCAGATGTAATTGTTATACCCCTCTCCTGCTCTTGTTCCATCCAATCCATAGTTGCTGCACCATCATGAACCTCTCCGATTTTATGACTTAGTCCAGTGTAATACAATATTCTTTCTGTAGTTGTAGTTTTACCGGCATCAATATGAGCCATAATTCCAATATTTCTTGTGTATTTTAGATCTCTTTTTGACATTTTAATTAAATTTTAAAGTGTGAGAAAGCTTTATTAGACTCAGCCATTTTATGAACTTCTGTTTTCTTTTTGTAAGCACCACCTTCTTCATTAAAACCTGCTATTATTTCATTACTTAATTTTTCAGCCATTGTTTTACCACTTCTTTTTCTTGAAAAATTAATCATCCAAGACATTCCCATAGAAATTTTTCTATCTGGCCTTACAGGCATTGGAATTTGGAAAGTTGCACCACCAATTCTTCTACTTCTAACTTCAACTTGAGGCATTATATTATTTAATGCCTTCTTCCAAACTTCTAATGGGTCTTCATCTACTTTCTCATTTTTAGAAACAATTTCTAGTGCATCATAAAAAATACGAAAAGCCCTTTCCTTATTACCACTTATCATTAAACAATTCACAAATCTTGTAACAAGTTTGTCACCAAATTTCGGATCTGGAAGTAAAATTCTTTTTTTAGCTCTTGCTTTTCTCATTTTATATTATTTTTTCTTAGGTTTTTTTGTCCCATACTTAGATCGTCTTTGATTTCTACCTTCAACCCCTGCTGTATCTAAAGCTCCTCTAACAATATGATAACGAACTCCTGGTAAATCCTTCACTCTTCCACCCCTTACTAAAACAATTGAATGCTCCTGTAAATTATGTCCTTCACCTGGAATATATGCATTTACCTCATTTCCATTAGTTAATCTTACTCTGGCAACCTTACGCATTGCAGAGTTTGGCTTTTTAGGTGTTGTGGTATACACACGAGTACAAACACCTCTTCTTTGTGGGCAGGTATCCAAAGCACCAGATTTACTCTTTTTTTTGAATACTTTTCTTCCTTTTCTAACCAGTTGTTGAATAGTTGGCATAAACAATTATTTTATATTTTTTTAGTACTAAAAACTATTAACCTATTTTTTTTAAGGTGTGCAAATCTATAATTTTTCTTTTTGATATCAAACCAACATTATGTTTTTTTTAAAATAATAACTAATCATAATTAATTTTAATATGTTAAAATGCTATAAATCAATTAATTGTATTATTACAATATATTTTAATATTTATTAAGTATCCAAATATATTAAGATCCTAAAAAAACAATCTATATTTAAAAATCAAAAAAAATATAAATGATTAATATTCTTGATTCACTAAACACTGAGCAAAAGAAATGTGTTGAAAAAATTTCTGGCCCAATGATCATTATATCTGGACCTGGCTCAGGTAAAACTAGAGTCATAACTTCAAAAATTGCTTATTTAATAATAAATAACATCTCACCCTCTAATATTTTATCTCTAACATTCACTAATAAATCAGCAAAAGAAATGATTAATAGAGCTCAGGAAATGATACCAAATCACAATATCAAAAATTTGTGGATTGGTACATTTCACTCTGTATTTGCTAAAATATTAAGGATTGAAGCAGAAATAATAGGATTTAAAAATAATTTTACAATTCTTGACAATGAAGATTCAAAAAATATAATAAAAAGAATAATCAAAGAAAAGAACCTTGACAGTGATGTATATAAACCTAATGCTATTTTTGCTAAAATATCTCTTCTAAAGAATAATATGATATCACCAGAAAGATATAAACAAAGTGAAGATTTAATGGAAAAAGATAAATCAATGCGTCAATTAGATTTTGCTTCAATTTTCTCTAAATATGAGATTACTTGTAAAAAAAATGAATCTATGGATTTTGACAGTATACTTGTTAATACATTGAATCTTTTTAATAACTCAAAAGAAGTTTTAGAAAAATACCAAAATAAATTTATGTACACACTAATTGACGAGTTTCAAGACACAAATATTTTACAATTGGAAATAATAAAAAAAATTGTTGAAAAAAATAAAAACCTATGCGTGGTTGGTGATGATTCTCAAAGTATATATTCATTCAGAGGAGCTAATATTAATAATATTCTAAACTTCAATAAACTGTATCCTGAATCAGAAGAATTTAAGTTAGAACAAAATTATAGATCTACTAAAACAATCGTAGAAGCTGCAAATAAATTAATTAAGAATAACTCAAAAAAACTTGATAAAAATATTTGGACAAAAAAAAATGAAGGNGAGAAAATTAAAATAATTGAAACAAAATCTGATAATGAAGAAGGATTTTTAATTGCATCAGCTGTAAAACATGTTAATCAAAAATTAAATACAGATTTAAATCAAAACCTTATTCTTTACAGAATGAATAGTCAATCAAGAGCAATTGAAGAGGGACTTNGAACTTTAGGTATAAACTATAGAATTTTTGGAGGNATTTCATTTTACAAACGAAAAGAAATAAAAGATCTAGTCTCATACTTAAGATTCACCATAAACACTAAAGACGAAGAAGCTCTTATTAGAATAATTAATTTCCCAGCTAGAGGAATTGGAAATGCTACTGTCACAAAAATAAAAGATATTTCAGTTAAAGAAAGTAAAAGTATGTGGGAAGTTATTACAGGGCTCTGTAAAAACGAAGGAAGCTCAAATAATAAGATAAAACAAAAATTAAAAGGTTTTCACGACTTAATAGATAAATTTATTTCTAAAAAAACAATAGAATCTTATCAATTTGTTTCTGATTTAATAGAAGATTTAAACTTAGTAAATAAACTAAAAGAAAATAACAATATTGAAAATTATAACAGATTAGAAAATATNAAAGAGTTTATTAATGCATTAAAAAGTTTTTGTGAACAAAACCAAGAAAATTCAATAGATAAATTTTTAGAGGAAGTTTCTCTCGCAAATGACAACGAGTANGACTTGTCTGAGAATTCCAGNACTAANAATGAATATGTNTCATTAATGACAATCCATCAATCTAAAGGTCTGGAATTTGATTATGTTCATATTGTTGGTATGGAAGAAAACATTTTCCCATCGCAACAATCCATGTTTTCAATAAAGGATGTAGAAGAAGAAAGACGATTGTTCTACGTTGCTTTGACAAGGGCAAAAAAAGGTGTTTTTTTATCTTATTGTAATACAAGATTTAAATGGGGAAACTATATTGAAAATGAGCCNAGTAGATTTCTAAATGAAATTGANATTCATTGTAGTCATTTAAACAAAAAAGAAACTAAAAAAACAAANATAAAATTNAATACAAAAGCCAAAAANATAAACTCAAATACTAATACAAAACCNTTAAATAACAGAAGGTTGAAAAAAATTCATGGAGNAAATAACACCAATAATTTTAATCACACAAAATACAATTTAAAAATAGGTAATAAAATCTCACATAATATTTTTGGATTAGGTACAATTATTAAATTAGAAGGAGAATCAAATAATGAGAAAATGCACGTTCAATTTCAAAAAAATGATATTAAAATAATATTAATAAGATACGCCAAATTTGATTTAATTGATTAAAGAATTATATTTAACGAATAAAATATTATCTATGAGATACAACACTGAACTAAAAAAACTTATAATTCCAGAGTATGGAAGACATATACATGAAATTATTGANAATCTTTGTACAATAGAAGATTCTAAAAAAAGAAATGAACANGCTGAAGTGACAATTCAAATCATGGGTAATTTAAATCCACACTTAAGAGATGTAGCAGATTTTAAACATAAACTATGGGACCATCTATTTATAATGTCAGAGCATAAANTAGACGTTAAATCTCCTTATCCAAANCCAAAAAAAGAAGAGNTAAATTTAAAACCTGAACTCATCAAAAATTCACAAGGTTCTGTAAAGTATCCTCACTATGGGAGTTTTATTATCTCAATGATAAAAGAAGTGGGAGCAATGAAAGAGGGAGAAAGAAAAACATATTTAGCAACTGGTGTAGCAAATCAAATGAAAAAAAATTATATCAATTGGAACCAATCTAATATAATGGACAAATTTATTATCAAGGAGATAAATACAATTTCCGGTGGTAAAATAAATTTAGATTCTGAAACAGTACTAGCAACATATAATTTTGTAAAACCAAATCATAATTCTGGGCCTAGAAGAAAATCTCATTCTTATTCTAGAAATAAAAAATACTCAAATTAATTTAAAATGAGTTCTTTTGAAATAATTGGTGGCAAGGAGTTATCAGGCACTATTGCCCCTCAAGGATCCAAAAATGAATCACTTCAAATAATTTGTGCAACATTATTAACTTCTAAAAAAGTACGCTTAAAAAATATACCGGAAATCATTGATGTACTAAATCTTATTAATTTATTGAAAATCATAGGGGTAAAGGTTAAAAAGAATAGCGCAAATGATTTNACATTTCAAGCTAATAATATTAACAAAGAATATTTTAAAGAACCTAAATTTAAAGAATTTGGCTCTAAAATAAGAGGCTCAGTTATGATTATGGGGGCTCTTTTATCAAGATTTGGTGAAGCATACATTGTTAAACCTGGAGGTGATAAAATTGGAAGAAGACCATTAGATACACATTTTAATGCATTTATAATGACAGGTGTTCAGGTTAAAGAAAAAAACAATTTATATCAGCTTAAGTCTAATAAAATCTTAAAAAATATTAAAATAACTTTAGAAGAAGCTTCAGTTACTGGAACAGCAAATTTGGTTATGGGTAGTGTTTTGAAAAAAAATACACAAACCTCAATATATAACGCTGCATGCGAACCCTATATTCAACAATTATGCACAATGCTAAATAAAATGGGTGCAAAAATAACTGGTATTGGAACAAATTTAATATCAATTGAAGGAACTAATGAGTTAAATGGTTGTGAACATACCGCTCTTCCTGATATGATTGAGATAGGAAGTTGGATTGGTTTAGCAGCGATGACACAATCAAATTTAATTATCAAAAATGCATCAATAAAAAATCTAGGAGTTATTTTGGATGTTTTTAAAAAAATTGGTGTTAAGATTAAAACTAAAAAAGATGATATTATTATACAAAAACAAAAATCTTTAAATGTTAGCACTCTAATGAACGGATCTGTTCTTACAATATCAGATGCTCCATGGCCCGGCTTTACTCCTGATTTAATTAGTATTATTCTTGTTGTAGCAACGCAAGCTAATGGTTCAGTTCTAATTCATCAAAAAATGTTTGAAAGTAGACTTTTCTTTGTAGATAAATTAATTGACATGGGAGCCAAAATCATTTTGTGTGATCCACACAGAGCAACTGTTGTTGGATTAAATAGATCTCATCAACTAAAAGGAACTGTTATGAGCTCACCTGATATAAGAGCAGGAATAGCTCTACTGATTGCAGCCTTGTCAGCAAAAGGAAAAAGTACTATTCATAATGTAAATCAAATAGATAGAGGATATGAAAATATAGTAAAAAGACTTCGAAAAATTGGCGCAAATATAGTAAGAAAAAGATGACAAAATGACATAAAAAAGAATGGCAAGATTTTTGAACTATAATTTTACTAATAAAAATAAAAAAAATGGCAAAAAAGAGTAAACTAACTAAAAGTAAAGAGCAGAAAAAAATTAAAGAATTAGAAGAAATTATTGACCAGAGTAAAGATAAATACTTAAGAATAGCTGCAGAATATGAAAACTACAGGAAAAGGACTGTAGAAGAACGATTTGAGGCGATTGAAAATGGAAAGAAAGCAATTCTCAAATCAATAATACCTGTCTTAGATGATTTTGAAAGAGCAGAGAAGGCTAATAAAAATACAAATGAAAATGATGGTTTCTTTTTAATACAACAAAAATTATTTGACTCTTTAAAAAAAGAAGGTTTAAACAAAATAAACACAAGTATTGGGAAGGAGTTTGATGTCAATAAACACGAAGCAATTACTCAAATTAAAGCACCTAAAAAAAACTTAAAAGGTAAAATTGTTGATGAAATTGAATCTGGATACATGCTAAATGACAAAGTAATAAGATATACAAAAGTTGTAATAGGAAAATAAATGGACAAAAGAGATTATTATGAAGTGCTTGGTATCTCTAAAGATGCAAGTAGTCAAGAAATAAAGAAAGCATATAGAAAGTTAGCTATTAAATACCACCCAGATAAAAACCCCGGTAATTCAAAAGCAGAAGAAAAATTTAAAGAAGCAGCAGAAGCATATAGTATTCTTAGCGATAATAACAAAAGACAAAAGTATGACCAATTTGGTCATCAAGGAATTGGAGGATCTGGTGGATTTGGAGGATTTGGAAACATGGATATGGATGACATTTTAAAGGGATTCGGTTTTGGAGATATTTTTGGAGGGGGATTTGGTTCAAGTGGAAGAAGAGGAGAAAGGAGAGTGAAAGGATCTAATTTAAGAATTAAATTATCTCTAAATCTAAAAGATATTTGTGAAGGAGTAACTAAAAAAATAAAAGTAAAAAAACTTATACAAGCAGAGGATGTATCCTATTCCACTTGCCCTCAATGTAATGGTACTGGTCAGATTAGTAGAATGACTAATGCTTTTGGCATACAAATGCAAACAAACACTACATGCCCGCAGTGTAAAGGTATTGGGAAAATTATTACTTCTAAACCATCTTTTTCTGATGAAAATGGGATGATCATGAAAGAAGTAACTAGCGAAATAGAAATTCCAGCAGGTGTTTCTGAAGGAATGCAATTAAAAATTCAAGGAGAAGGAAATGAGGGACCATTCGATGGAATTAATGGAGATTTAATTGTTGTAATTGAAGAAAAAAAACATGAAGAACTCATAAGAGATGGAATAAATATTCATTTTGAATTGTATATAAATATTTCTGAAGCAATCCTAGGATGTAAAAAAGAAATACCAACAATTAATGGTAGAGTTCAAATAAGTATTCCTCCTGGAGTAGATAATGGTAAAATATTAAGATTACAGTCAAAAGGAATACCTGATATAAATTATTCTAGTAATAAAGGAGATTTATTAATTCATGTTAATGTCTGGACTCCAAAAAAAGTAAATTCTGAACAAAAAAAGTTTTTTGAAATAAACATAAATTCAAAAGAATTTACTCCTAAAATTGATAAAAACCAGCAATCTTTTTTTGAGAAAATAAAGGATATGTTTAATTAAATTTAATTATGGCAAAGATAATTATTATTGAAGATGAAATTTCAATTAGAAATGTTCTAAAAAATATTTTAGCTGTTGAAAATAAAAGCTATAAAATAGACGAAGCTGAAAATGGAGAAATTGGAATCAACCTATTATTTTCAAAAAAATATGATTTAGTACTATGTGACATAAAGATGCCAAAAATGGATGGATTAGATGTTTTAAAAAGATCAAAAGAATTAGACTATGAAGTTCCATTTATAATGATTTCAGGACATGGTGATATTGAAACAGCGGTTGAGTGTATAAAAAATGGCGCATATGATTACATTTCTAAACCACCTGATTTGAATAGATTATTAACTGCAGTAAGAAATGGATTAAATATTTCTAATCTAGAAAACACTAATAAAATACTAAAAAATAAAATTAAAAATCTTTCACATAAAATGATTGGCGAGTCACAGCCCATAATAAATGTAAAAGAAATTATAAACAAAATTGCCCCAACAAACAGCAGGGTATTAATTACAGGGGAAAACGGAACTGGAAAAGAACTAGTAGCACTATCAATTCATGAAAATAGTAATAGAAATAAAATTCCTATGATTGAAGTTAATTGCGCTGCGATTCCAAGCGAATTAATTGAAAGTGAATTATTTGGCCACGAAAAAGGCTCATTCACTTCAGCCCATAAACAAAAAAAAGGTAAATTTGAAATTGCTGATGAGGGTACAATTTTTCTAGATGAAATTGGTGACATGAGCCTTTCTGCTCAAGCAAAGGTTTTAAGAGCATTACAAGAAAATAAAATCACTAGAGTTGGCGGAGAAAAAAGTATAGATATTAATGTTAGAGTTATAGCGGCAACTAATAAAGATTTAAAAAAAGAAATTGATGAGGGAAGATTCAGAGAAGATTTATATCATCGACTCAGTGTAATTAAAATAAAAGTGCCTGCGCTCAGAGATAGAAAAAAAGATATTCCTTTATTAATTAAATACTTTATTGAATTAATATGTAAAGAACAAGGAATCAATACAAAAAGCATTGATAATGAGGCAACTCTTTTTCTTCAAGAAAAGGATTGGACTGGGAATATTAGAGAGTTAAGAAATGTTATTGAAAGATTAATTATACTATCATCTGAAACAATAACAAAAAAAGATGTTGATTTATATTATTAAGGTAGCTCACCATCCCTTAAATCAACATTAAACTTATCTTTTAAAGCCATAAAAATTTTCTTTATTTCTAAATTAACAACTTTGTCAGTAAGAGTTCTAGAAGGGTTTTGAAAGATAAAACCTAAGGCATATGATTTTTTGTCACCTAATTCTTTAGAGTAAAAAGAATCAAAAATAACGACATCACATAATAATTTTTTTGAATAACTAAAAGCTTCTCTTCTTAAATCTTCAAATAAAATATCCTTATCAATTAAGAGAGACAAATCTCTTCTGACTATTGGAAACTTTGGTATTTGAGTAAATCTAATTTTATCAGAATCTGAATATTTTACAAATTCTTCCCAATTAAAATCTACGAATACAACATTATCTTTTATCCCAAAAAGATTTAAAATATTTAACGGTATATTTTTCAAAGAAACAATTTCATTTTCAGATGAAAAAAATGATAAATACTCACCCCAAATAGAATCATTTTTAATTTCAGAATTTAGTTCGATATTAATATGTTTAAATAATTTCATAACAAAGCCTTTTGCCCAAAATATATCCATTTTATATGTTTTTCCAACCCAACTTTCTGAACTAGAGTTACCACATAAAAATAATGCTAACTTCATTTTTTGTATATAATTTTCATTTTCTGAAAAATAAATATTTCCAAATTCAAAAAAACGTAAATTTTTATTTTGCCTATTTAAATTATATTTGATTGACTCTAATCCTCCTAAAAATAAATTATTTCTCAAAACGTTGAGATCATTACTTGATGCATTTAAAATTTTTACTAAATTATTATCTGTATTAATCTTTTTTAATAAATCATAACTAACTAAAGAGTTATTTTTTATTTCAAAAAAACTACTATTACGTAAAGAGTCAGAAACTTTGTTTTTTAAATCATAATTCTTGTACGAACTAACACTAGAATTTAAAGGGAATGAAACTTTATTTGACTTTGGAATATTATTATATCCATAAATTCGTAAAACCTCTTCAAAAACATCAATTTCTCTTGTCACATCATATCTGTAATTAGGAACTTTTAATTTAAATTCTGATTTTTTATTTAAACTTATAATGTCAAAACCTAGGTCTGTTAAAATATCTTTTGTCTTCAAAAGATCTATTTCATATCCTAAAAGTTTAGTTAATCTAGAGTGTGAAAAAGATATTATATTAATATGATTATTTTTATTCTCATAATAATCATATATATCAGAACTTATATTGGCATTAGTAATCATTTTTATTAGTGTAGATGCTCTTTTTAAAGCAAATAAACAGTTGTCAATATCAACTCCTCTTTCATATCTATATGAAGAATCGGTTAAAACACCGTGTCTTTTTGATGTCTTTCTAATAGTATTAGGAGAAAAAAAGGCAGACTCAAGAAAAATATTTTTAGTTTGACTAGAAATCGAAGAACTAGATCCACCAATAACACCAGCTAAGCATAAAGGTTCTTTTTTATCATAAATTAACAAATCATCATTATGTAAATCTATATTACCGCCTGTTAGTTTAGTAAACTTAGAAAAGTTAGTTTGATTTCCTACAAAAATAGACTTCGAATCAATTTTATCATAATCAAAAGCGTGTAAAGGACTACCAGTTTCGAATAAAACAAAATTTGTAATGTCAACAATATTATTTATAGGTTTTACACCAATAGAAATTAACTTTTGTTTTAGCCAATAAGGTGACTCCTCAATTTGTACGTTTTGTAAAGTAATCGCACAATATCTTGGACATAATTTAGGTGTGTCAATGGAAATGGAAAATGGCAAATCATTATTATCAACTTTAAATTTAAGTTCAGGAATATTGAGCTTGGTTTTATTTTTAGATAAATTAAGGACAGCTAATATGTCACGGGCACATCCAATGTGACCAAAAGCATCAGTTCTATTTGGTGTTAAGCCTATTTCATATATATAATCTTGCTTTAAATCAAAATAATCCCAAACTAACTGACCAACCTTAATATCATTTTTTTTAGATAAAGTAATAACACCACTATTACTATACCCTAAACCTATTTCAAACTCTGAACACAACATTCCTTCAGAAAACTCGCCTCTAATTTTTGTTTTTTTGATATTCAAAATCTCGCCATCTAAATTAATTAATGTTACACCACAAATAGCAACAACAACAAAATCATGTTTTTTTATATTATTAGCTCCACAAATAATATTTAAAACATTTGTTCCAATATCAACTTTGGTTATTTTTAACTTATCAGCATTAGGGTGAGGCTCAATAGATGTAATTTTGCCTATAATTAATTTCTTAAATGAATCTACATCCTTAAATCTTGGACTACATTTCTCAACTTCTAATCCAGTATTTGTCAATATATCAGAAATTTCTTCTGAAGAATTATCAAATTTTATATAGTCCTTTAACCAATTATATGATATTTTCATTTAAAAAGATTTGCAGTAAATGTAAAAAAATTAATTATTCATTTATTTCGATTATCAAGATATTTTCATCCATTTTATTTTTTGATGAAGATTTTTTGCAAAATATCTGTTTATGGATTTGTTTTGAATATCAATCAAATTAAAATCTTCATCTAAAATATTTTGAGCATCATGACGAGCTATCGTTAAAATATTTCCATCCTTAACTAAATTTGCGATTTTTAAATTTAACATTCCGCTCTGCCGTGTACCTAACATATCACCCGGACCTCTTAATCTTAAGTCAGCCTCTGATATTTCAAATCCGTCAGATGATTCTACTAAAATATTCATTCTATATTTAGCGTCATGAGTTAGTTTATATGGAGTTTTTAAAATACAATATGATTGTAAATTTCCCCTACCAACCCTTCCTCGAAGTTGATGCAATTGCGAAAGACCAAATCTCTCTGCATTTTCAATTACCATTATTGAAGCATTTTTAACATCTATCCCTACCTCAATTACAGTTGTAGATATCATAATTTTAGATTTATTCTGAACAAATCTTTCAATTTGTTCATTTTTCTCATCACTTTTCATTTTTCCGTGTAGCATTGAAAGAGAGATATTATGTTGCGAAAAATAATTTTGAAGTTTATTGAAACCTGAAATTAAATTTTTATAATCTAACTTTTCACTTTCCTCTATTAGAGGAAAAATAACATAAGCTTGTTCTCCTTGCTTAATTTTATCTAGTAAAAATGATAAAATTGCATCATCGTCCTTATCAAATTTATGTACTGTCTTAATCTGTTTTCTACCTGGTGGCATTTCATCGATAACTGAAACATCTAAATCACCATAAAAAGTCATGGCTAAAGTTCTTGGTATAGGAGTTGCAGTTAATATTAAAATATGAGGGGAAGTAATTCCCTTTTGAGATAAACTTGCTCTTTGGGCTACACCAAATTTATGCTGCTCATCAATAACAACTAAGCCTAGGTTTTTAAATTTAATGTTTGGTTGAATTAAAGAATGTGTTCCAACAATAATATTTATATTTCCGTTATCTAATTTTTCTAATATCTCCTTTCTTTCAGAGAGTTTTGTTGAGCCAGTAAGTAAGGCAATATTTAAATTAGAATTAGAGCATAAAGAAGTCAAGCTATTATAATGTTGAAAGGCTAAAACTTCTGTGGGTACCATTAAACAAGATTGAAATCCATTATCAGCACAAATCATAAATGACATTATTGCAATTATAGTTTTACCAGAACCAACATCACCCTGGACAAGTCTATTCATTTGAAACCCGCTTAATAAATCTTTACGAATTTCTTTCATTACTTTTTTTTGAGCTCCAGTTAACTCAAATAATAAAGAATCATAAAAAAAAGAATTAAAATGTTTGCCAATTTCTCTAAACTTAAAGGACTTGTTTTTATGATTAATTGATTTATTCTTTAAAATAGATAATTGTAGAAAGAATAATTCTTCATACTTCATTCGATAAATAGCCCTGCTAAGTAAATTTTCATTTTCTGGAAAATGAATATTAAATACAGCTTCACTTCTTTTTAGTAAATTATTTTTTTTAATAATATTATCAGATAAGTTTTCCTCTTCTATTAATTTTTTAGACTTAATAAACAATTCATTCATTAACTTAAGAATACCTCTACTATTAAGATTATTTTTCCTTAATAATTCAGTAGAATGATAAACAGGACAAAAACTTTGTTGAGGCAAATTCTTTAATTTTTCATATAATTCAATTTCAGGGTGAATAATTGAAAACTTTGAATTAAAACTATTTGGCTTACCAAATACAACATATATTTGATCTTTTTTTATAAATTTTTTAATCCAAGAAATTCTTTTAAAAAAAACTAGTTCTATTGATCCTGTAGAGTCCTCAAACTTAAAAATTAATCTCTTTTTTCTCCCAGATCCTATAATTTCAATTTGACTAATTTTTCCTTTTAGTTGGACATCAATATTAACAGATTGAATTTGATTAATATTGAGATATTTACTTCTATCTGTATATCTAAATGGAAAAAAATATATTAAATCTCTATAAGTCTTAAGCCCTAGTTCTTTAAATAATAATTTTGATTTTATTGGGCCAACACCTTTAAGGAATTCCAAAGAGGTATCAAAAAAAGTATTTATCATGAAAATTAATTAAAGTTTTTACTAAAAGAATTAGTATAAACGGACTCTAACTTTTTAATATTTCCAAAATCAACATCATCAATCAATACTTTACCTGATGAAACTTCTCCTAACTTATAAAACGGAAATTTACTTTTTCGTAATAATGATAAAAATTCTTTTTCTTTACTTTTATCTAAACTTGCAACAACCCTACTCTGAGACTCTCCAAATAAATATGCATCTTGTCTAAAATTAGGATCTGTATAAATCTCACATCCTAATTTTCTAGGAATCATAGATTCTGCAAGAGTAACAAATAAACCACCTTCAGAAACATCATGAGCTGATTGGAGAATTTCATTTGAAATTAATTTGGATATAACTTGATGGAGTTTATACTCAATATCTAAATCAAAAAAGGGACTAGAGCTGTTTTCTATATTAAGAATATTAACTAAGTATTCTGAAGATGATATATCATCCTTTGAAGGGCCAATTAAATAAATTAAATCTCCCTCTTTTTTAAAATCTAAAGTCATAAACTTATTCTTATCCTCTAAAATACCAACCATACCAATAGTTGGGGTAGGAAAACAAGGCTGAACAGTATCATTTTTATGTGTTTGATTATAAAAACTTACGTTTCCTCCAGTAACAGGTGTTTTAAATTTTTTACATGCCTTTGTCATTCCTTTAATAGCTGAGACAAATTGCCAATAAACCTCTTTATCATATGGGTTTCCAAAGTTCAAACAATTTGTTATTGCTGCAGGTTGACCTCCAGAACAAATTATATTTCTAGCGCATTCCGCAACAGCTATTTGGGCTCCAATTTCAGGATCAGAGTTAACATATCTAGAGTTACAATCAACAGTTAAAGCAAGTGCTTTTTCGCTGTGTTTTATATTAACAATCGCTGCGTCAGTTGGTGAATTAGTAGACATATTAACTGTACCTACCATAGAATCGTATTGATTATAAATCCATTTTTTTGAAGAAATATTAGGTAAGCTTAACAATTTATACGCATAATCAATAATGTTTTCTGGTATACTTACAGAATTTATATCAAATTTTTTAAATTCCGAATAATAAGAGGGTATACTGTATTCTCGCTCATATATCGGAGCACCACCACCTAAGACTAATGAGTCAGCTGGTATCTGAGCAACTTTTATCTTTTTTGAATAAAAAACAACATCTTTTTTTCTTGTTATTATTCCTATTTTTTTACAATTTAAATCCCACTTATCAAAAATCTTTTTGACTTCTTTCTCTCTTCCTTTTTTAACAACAACTAACATTCTTTCCTGAGATTCTGATAAGAGAATTTCATATGGCTCCATATTTTTTTGTCTTAATGGAACTAAATCTAAATTTATTTCCATACCACAGTTTCCAGCAGCACTCATTTCTGAACTTGAGCAAATAATACCAGCAGCACCCATATCCTGCATTCCAACAATTGCATCAGTCTTACTAAGCTCCATTGTTGCTTCCAATAATAATTTTTCTTGAAATGGATCTCCAACTTGAACTGAGGGTATATCATCAGAAGAATTTTCAGTAAGATCTTTTGAAGCAAATGCAGCTCCATTAATACCATCCTTACCAGTTGATGAACCTACAATAAAAACAGGATTACCCTCACCTTTTGCTGTTGCAGAAATTACATTTTTAGTTTTGACAATTCCTGCAGAAAAAGCATTAACTAAAGGATTTGAGTTATAACTTTTATCAAAATATGTTTCGCCCCCAACAATAGGAATACCAAATGAATTACCATAGTCACCAATTCCCTTTACTACTCCTTTAACTAGCCACCTAGTATGGGATAAATTAATTTCACCAAATCTAAGAGAATTTAGCTGAGCAATTGGTCTTGCTCCCATGGTAAAAATATCACGATTAATACCTCCAACTCCTGTAGCAGCTCCTTGATATGGTTCTAGAGCAGAAGGATGATTATGAGATTCTATTTTAAAAACACATGCTAAACCATCTCCAATATCAACTAAACCTGCATTTTCCTCACCTGCTTTTATTAAAATACGTGGACCATCTTTTGGTAAAGTTTTTAACCAAAAAATTGAATTTTTATAAGAGCAATGTTCAGACCACATTACAGAAAATATAGATAGTTCTGTGAAATTTGGAGTTCGACTTAAAATGGTACATATTTTTGCATATTCTTCAACAAGCAATCCCATTTCGGTAGCCTCATTAACTGAGCCTTGTAATATTGATTTGTTTTCCATTAAAATAAATATTTTAAAAACTAATAGAATATATAAATAAATATTCATCTTTTTAAATTATTATTTTTTTAATTTTATATATAAATAGCCCTTACAAAAAAAATTATGGAAAACTTAAAAATATATGAATTAGATAGAAGATATGCGGATCTCTACGATAAAGATGATATGCTTGCTGGAAAAAATAATGGCAAATGGAGAAAATATAGTTGCAGTGAATATATTCAAACATCTGACTCAATTGCATACGGCCTAATTAATTTAGGACTAACAAAAAATGATAAAATATGTATTATATCAAATAATAGACCTGAATGGAGTTTAACCGATATGGGTATTAACAAAATAGGAGCTATAAATACGCCCCTATACGCTAATTCAACGAGAGCTGATTACAAGTATATTATAAATGATAGTGAAGCTAAATTACTCTTTATTGAAAACGAAGAAGTTTATAACAAGATTAAAGGATTAGATAAAGAAATTGAAAGTTTAGAACATATTTATTCTTTTGAAAATATTTCAAATGTTAAAAGCTGGAATGAAGTAATTGAATTAGGGCTGATTAACCCAAAAAAAGATGAAGTTGAAGGAATTCAAAATTCAATTTCTGAAAACGATTTATTTACCCTTATATATACTTCGGGGACTACTGGAAATCCAAAAGGTGTTATGCTTACACATAGCAATATATTAAGCCAACTTTATGCTATTGAAAATTTACTTGACTTAGGTAAATCTGACAGAGGAATTAGCTTTTTACCCTTATCCCATATTTTTGAGAGAATGCTAGAGTATTATTATCTTTTTAAAGGGGTTTCAATATACTATGGAAGTATAGAAAATATTGGAAATGACCTTAAAGAAATACAACCAACTGTTATGCCAACGGTACCAAGATTACTTGAAAAAGTTTACGACAAAATACTTACAAAAGGAAAAAATCTAACGGGTTTCAAAAAAAATCTATTTTTTTGGGCACTAAATTTAGGTTTAAGACATGAATATAATGGGAAGAATGGCTTATGGTATGAGTTTCAATTGAAAATAGCTAATGCATTAGTTTTTAAAAAATGGCGGGAAGCTGTGGGTGGTAACGTAAGGATGATTATATCAGGTTCCGCTGCTCTTCAAGAAAGACTTGCAAGAGTATTTACTGCAGCTAAGATGCCAGTTAGCGAAGGGTATGGGTTAACAGAAACATCACCTGTTATTTCTGTAAATCTAGCTCATTCAAAAAAACCATGTTATGGCACAGTTGGAGAAATTATTTCTGGAGTTCAAGTTAAAATTAATCATGAAGATGGAATGCGTGAGGGAGAGGGAGAAATTTTAGTTAAAGGTCCAAATGTAATGAGAGGATACTATAATAAACCTGAAGAAACTAAAGAAGTTATTGATAAAGAAAATTGGTTTCATACTGGTGATATTGGTAAACTTGTAGACGGGAAATATCTAAAAATTACTGACAGAAAAAAAGAAATATTTAAGACATCCGGCGGAAAGTACATAGCCCCTCAAGTAATGGAAAATAAATTCAAGCAATCAATGTTTATTGAACAAATTATTGTTATTGGAGAAAATGAAAAACACCCTGCTGCATTAATTGTTCCAGACTTTGAAATATTAAAAAAATGGTGTGAAAATCATAATATTTCATTTAATAATAATGAAGATATTATTATGAAAGAAGCTGTTTTAGAAAAATATTCTCTCGAAATCGACAAGTATAATAGCAACTTTAATCAATACGAACAAGTTAAAAAATTTGAATTATTATCTAAAATTTGGGGCCCAGATACGGGGGAATTAACTGCAACTCTAAAATTAAAAAGAAGAAATGTTTTAGAAAAATATAAAGATTTATATAATAAAATATATTCAAATTAAATTATAATTATCAAATGAAAAGAAACATAAACAAAGTTGCAATTATAGGCTCAGGAATAATGGGATCATCAATTGCATGCCATTTTGCAAATATTGGAGTCAACGTTTTATTATTAGATATAGTCCCTAATAAATTAAGTGATAAAGAAATTAAAAAAGGTATTAAAGAAACAGATCTGATTTTTAGAAATAAAATAGTCTCTTCTTCATTAGCTAATACTATTAAATCTAAACCATCTCCGTTATATAAAAAAAAATTTGCTGAGAAAATAGATATTGGAAACCTAGATGATGATATAAAAAAAATTGAGACAGCTGATTGGATAATTGAAGTTGTTATCGAAAAAATAGAAATAAAAAATACTGTTTTTGAAAAAATAGATAAGTATAGAAAAAAAGGATCTTTAATAAGCTCAAATACGTCTGGTATCCCAATTAATAGTATGATTGAAAATAGAAGTGAAGATTTTTGCGAACATTTTTGTGGCACACACTTTTTCAATCCCCCTAGNTATTTGAAATTGTTAGAAATAATTCCATCAAAAAAAACCAAACCTGACATCATTAATTTTTTAATTAACTACGGAGAAAAATTCCTAGGAAAAACTACAATTAGCTGTAAAGATACTCCTGCATTTATTGCTAATAGAATAGGTATTGCAAATATTGCATCACTATTCAAAATTGTAAAGGAAATGGATCTAACTGTAGAAGAAACAGATGTTTTAACTGGACCTATTATGGGTATTCCAAAGTCAGCTACATTTAGAACATGTGACTTAGTAGGATTAGATACCGTAAATCATGTGGCAAATGGAATTTATGAAAACTGCCCAAATGATGAATTCCATGAAGAATTTAAACTCACAGATTTTGTTCAAGAAATGATCAAAAAAAATCTCCTTGGTAATAAAACTAGTGAAGGTTTTTATAAAAAAATTAAAAATCAATTAGGTAAGAAAGAAATCTTAACTCTAGATTTAAAAAGTTTAAAATATAGAAAGAAGGTAAAGCCAAGCTTTAATACAATAAAAGTTGCTAAAAAAGAACCTAGTTTACAAAAAAGAATTCCATTACTTATTCAGGGTAATGAAAAAGAAAATATATTTTACAAGAAAATGTTTGCATCATTATTTTCATACGTTACAAATAGAATTCCTGAGATTTCTAATGAAATATATAAAATTGATAAAGCTATTATAAATGGTTTTGGATGGGAAATTGGACCATATGAAATATGGGATTTAATTGGATTTCAAAACGGACTAAATCTTATTAAAGAAAATAACCTAAGAGCTCCTGAATGGGTTAATAATATTAATCTAGATGATAGTAACTTTTCCTTCTATAAAATAATAGACGGAATTCAACACTATTATGATTTAAAAACTAAAAGATTTATAAAAATACCAGGAATAACTAATTTTATATTCTTAAATAACTTAAGAACTCAACATACTATTTGGAAAAATAATGGTGTTAGTTTAATTGATATCGGAGACGGTATTTTAAACTTAGAGTTCCAAACTAAAATGAATAGTATTGGTGAGGATGTTATTAAAGGAATAAGAGAATCCATTTCAATTACTGAGAAAGATTATAAAGGTTTAGTCATTGGAAATCAAGGGACTCATTTTTCTGCTGGCGCCGACATTTCAATGATATTTATGTTAGCTGCTGAACAAGAATATGATGATTTGGACTTAGCTATTCATACATTTCAACAAACATCCATGCTTCTAAGATATTCAAATGTTCCTATAGTTGTAGCAACTCATGGTTTTACATTTGGAGGTGGCTGCGAGTTAGCCATGCACGCTGACGCAGTACAAAGTTCCGCTGAAACATATATGGGACTAGTAGAAATAGGTGTTGGTCTTATTCCTGGTGGAGGGGGAACTAAAGAAATGGCTTTACGTGCATCCGATGCATATTATTCTGGTGATATTGAATTGCCNAGATTAAAAGAATCTTTTTTAAATATAGGAATGGCAAAAGTCTCCACATCTGCACACGAAGCATTTGATTTAGGTTACTTAAGAAAAGGTTTCGATAATATATCTATAAACTCAAATTCATTAATCAAGGATGCTAAATTAAAAGTTATTTCTTTAGTTGAAAAAGGATACAATAAACCTACATTGAAAAAAGATATTAAAGTGTTAGGGAAACAAGGACTTGGAATGTTTTTAGTTGGAGCTGATTCTATGAGACAAGGCGGATATATTACAGATCATGAATTTTTAATATCGAAAAAATTAGCAAATATAATTTGTGGGGGAGATTTATCCTCTCCTACAAAAGTATCAGAACAGTATCTCTTAGATTTAGAAAGAGAAGCATTTTTATCTCTGTGTGGAGAAGTAAAAACACTAGAAAGAATAGAACACATGTTAAAAACTGGTAAACCTTTAAGAAATTAAATTTTATGGAAGCATACATAGTAAAAGCTAAAAGAACAGCAATTGGTAAATCAAAAAAAGGTGGGTTTAAGTTTATGCGACCTGATGATATGGCTGCAGACTTAATTAGACAAATGATGAAAGATTATCCTCAGTTAAATAAAGATTTAATTGATGATGTTATTGTTGGAAATGCAACTCCCGAAGCAGAACAGGGTCTAAATATTGGAAGAATAATTTCTCTTTTAGGATTAGATACAGTAAAAGTACCTGGTATGACAATTAATAGATTTTGCTCTTCAGGCTTAGAATCAATTGCAATTGCAGTTGCAAAAATTAAATCAGGTATGGCAGATTGTATCATTGCTGGTGGAGTAGAAACTATGTCACCAATTCCATTTGGTGGATGGAGAATAGTACCAAATTACTCCATAGCAAAAAAAAACCCAGACTGGTATTGGGGAATGGGTAATACAGCTGAAGCCGTAGCTAATTTTTACAAAATCAGTAGAGAAGATCAAGATGAATTTGCATTTAAGTCTCATCAAAAAGCAATTAACGCAATAAACAGTGGTTTCTTCAAAGAAGAAATTATTCCAATAAAAGTATCAGAGAATTATTTAGACAGTAATGANAAAAAAATTAGTAAAGAATATGTTATTGATACAGATGAGGGTGCAAGAAAGGATACAACAATAGAGAAATTATCAAAATTAAGACCAGTATTTGCTCAAAAAGGATCAGTTACAGCTGGAAATTCATCTCAAGTTTCAGATGGAGCCTCTTTTGTTATTGTTATGTCAGAAAAATTAATTAATAGATTAAAAATTCAGCCTATTGCTAAACTATTAAGTTATCAAGTTTCAGGAGTTGAACCAAAACANATGGGTATTGGACCAATTGAAGCAATTCCGAAGGCACTTGATAAAATAAACATGAATATTAAAGATATNGAACTAATTGAATTGAATGAAGCTTTTGCTTCTCAGTCATTAGCAGTAATTAGAGAATTAAATTTAAATAACGACATTGTGAACGTTAATGGAGGAGCTATTGCATTAGGACATCCACTA
This sequence comes from Flavobacteriales bacterium TMED113, assembly GCA_002170235.1. GTDB lineage: Bacteria > Bacteroidota > Bacteroidia > Flavobacteriales > TMED113 > TMED113. The sequence goes on along the minus strand of NHFO01000010.1, from coordinate 46,728 downwards.
GGTTGTACTGGGGCAAAATTAACAACACAAATTATTCATGAATTAAAAAGAAGAAAACAAAAATATGGTATGGTTACAATGTGCGTNGGAACTGGACAGGGTGCGGCAGGAATTTTTGAACTAATAAATTAAATTATATGGAACTATTTTTAAAAGGAGGAGGTTTTTTAGTAAGTCAAACAGATTGTACTAAAATATTTACATTAGAAGATTTCGACGAAAATTCAAAAATGATGCTTGAAGCCACAAGGGAATTCGTGAACAAAGAAATTATACCAAATATTTTTGAATTTGAAAATAAAAATTATGCTTTAACAGAAGAAATAATGAAAAAGGCAGGTCAACTAGGTATTTTAGGAATCAACATTCCTGAAGAATATGGAGGACTAGGAATGGATCTTAATACATCTATGTTAATATGCGGAGAAATAAGTAGCTACTCAGGCTCTGTTGCAACTGCTTACGGNGCTCATACAGGAATAGGTACATATCCAATTCTTTTATACGGTAGCGAAGAAATCAAAAAAAAATATTTACCTAAAATAAGTTCTGGAGAATGGATGTCATGTTATAATTTAACTGAACCAAATGCAGGTTCAGATGCTAACTCTGGAAAAACTACAGCTGAATTAAGTGAAGATAAAAGTAAATATGAGATAACAGGACAAAAAATATGGATTAGTAATGCTGGTTTTGCAGATGTATTTATTGTTTTCGGGAAAATTGAGGATGATAAATATATAACTGGATTTGTTTTTGAAAAATCTAAAGTAAATGGACTTAGCTTTGGAGATGAGGAGAAAAAATTAGGATTAAACGCTTCTTCGACAAGACAAGTTTTTTATGATAAAGTAGAAGTTCCATCTGAGCAAATGCTAGGAAAAAGAGGAGAAGGATTTAAAATTGCAATGAATGGCTTAAATTTTGGAAGAATAAAGTTATGCGCAGCAACAGTAGCTGCAGCAATAAAAGTATTGAATGAAAGTATAAAATATTCAAAACAAAGAACCCAGTTCAAAACTCATATATGTGAATTTGGTGCTATCCAAGAAAAGTTTGCAAATATGGCAACCGTAATTTTTGCATCAAATGCTGGATTATATAGAGCAGGATATAATATTGACTCTAATACTAAGAGAATTTTATCCAAANGAGAAACATTAGCAAAGGCAAAAGTAGATGGCATTTCCGAGTATTCAATAGAATGTGCAATTACTAAAGTACATGGGTCAGAAGTTATAAAATATGTTTCTGATGAAGCAGTGCAAATTTTTGGAGGAATGGGTTATTCTGCAGAATGTATTATAGAACCTGCATATAGAGATGCTAGAATCTCAAGAATTTATGAGGGCACAAATGAAATTAATAGAATGCTAATTGTAGGTATGATTCTTAAAAAAGCAATTAAAAAAGATCTTCCAATATTTGATCAAGCAAAAAAAGTAGGGAAAGAACTTATTAGCTTTACTTCTTTTTTTAAAAAAACAAAGACTTTTACAGGCCCTTTTTCTCAAGAAAAAAAATGTATTGAAAATATGAAAAAAGCAATACTAATGGTCCTTGGTAAAACATCACAAATATTTAAAGATAAAATAGAGGACCAACAAGAATTATTATTAAATATTTCTGATATGATAATTGAACTATATATGGCAGAATCAGCTCTTCTAAGAGCAGAGAAAATTAATAATGCAAAGTCTATGCAAATTAATTTAGTTAAAAACTATATTATTAGAGCATTAGATATTTGTCAAAATAATGGATTCAAGACTATTTGCTCTTTGGGGCTGGGTAGTACAACAAAAAAAATTATGATTAAGGGATTAAATAAATTTTGTAATAAACCTGAATATAATATTGTTCAAATAAGGAGAGAAATTGCAAAAGATTTAATTAAGTGTGAAGAATATCCTTATCATATATAGTATTAGAATCTTATACCGATGGTATTCCAAACAACCCATGGTCGATAATGAGGAAATTGATTCCCATCCCTATCAATATACGACCCTGCTGCATACGATACATCCATTTTCATTATTAATTTACATCTGAACATATACTGTAAACCTGCGTGTAATCTTCCGAGAGGATATATCTCAGTGAACCAATTATCAACAAATTGAAAGCCTTCAACAACGCTTTCGTAGTTATAATCTATTTCTAATCCTAGAGATGTNCCTAAATATGGGCTAAATATCCTTTCTGAACCTAGTGGAAAAAAACTAACACCAGCTCGCAATCCATATCTCTGATTACTATCATCAACTATTGGGGCAGAAAGCCATAAGTCATAACTTAGGTTTCCATCAAAATATTGCATACCTATATTCAAATCTCCATTATCAAAAGGTGATTCATCAATAAGTCCATTAATAACAATACCATCAGAAAAATGTACGTGCATTGCTAAATTTCCAAAACCTTTATTACAACTAATTAGCTTTTTTAAAAGGTTATTAAAAGAATTTGTTATGCTAAATTGTTTTGTTTGATAATTAATAGAAATATTATCGTCAGGACAATCACATTTTTCTTTTTTATTTTTTTTTCTGTTAAATTGAATAATTTCAACAAAATTTTTTGGTTTATTTTTATCTTTTGTATCAATTGAGTTTAAAGGGTTGAAAAACCTTTTAGGACTGTATTCTTGAGAATGGCCTATTTTTACCATCAATAGACATATACAAAAAATATATGTTTTTATTAATCTAATTTTAATCATATAAACTATTATTAATTAAATATATTAAATACTTTCTATGTTTTTTTGATGAGCTATCACCAATATTAACATTTAAGTTGTTATAAATCCAATCTAAATTTGAATAAGCAACCGATTGAGCAATATTGTTATATGTAGAATTATCTACTATTTCTAACAATCTTTCAGTATAATATGTTTGCAAATTTTGTCTATTATAATTAACAGATGAATTCAAATCATCCTGAAACATTAATTTATTTAAATCCTCAAAATACTCATCGATTTTATAATTGTTACCATAATAATATGAGTTATTAATTCTATTTAATACATTATTATGTAAGAGTTGGGCTAATGTTATTTTTTGTAGATATAATATTTGCTCCATAATTTTAGGGTCTTCTCCATTATACGGAATATTAAAACCTCTTCTTTGAGTTTGCAAATGACTATAAAGAGAGTCAGTAAAAATTAGAGCGTCTTTTGAAAATAAATGTTCTCCCAAGAATTGAACTGCTTCCTTTTGATCTGAATAATTAATGGGTTTTAAAGGGGGTCTTTGCTCCAATTTAGGGTCATAAAATGATCTATTAATTTCAACACCTCCAATTTGGCGTGAAATAGTTGAAAGACAATTTCTGTATTCAATAATAAAAGATGAAAAAGCGTTCTTTAATCTTTGATATGACTCCCCCTCAATAGAATATTTATCTTTTAATTTATTCATTAATGAATAAATTAAATCCATTCTTTCAACTGAGTGCTTAACAGGTTCATTTGTTAAATCATTTATCATAGCATAAGGATCAATACCTTTTCCCGGGGATCTCATATCATCAGCATCATTAGCAAATGCTAAATCAGGTTGATTAGACTTTGATAGTATATTATTTAATTCTTTTTTCTCTATTGANTCTGGGAAAACTGAGTAAGCAAATTCTATTGCCCAATGGTCATAAATACCTGGAACTGTATCATAATATAAAGTTTGGGTTTCTATATCATTAGAAATATTAATTGCTGGATATTCCATTACAGAGTTACACAGACCCTTTTCTAAAACAATATTTATATCCTTTGTCTCGTCCAAATTTAATAAAGTACTTCCNTTAAAATTATGATTTAAACCTAGTGTATGACCTACTTCATGTAACACTAATCGTTTTATTGACTGCTCAACTAAATCTTGTTGGTATAAACTGTCAACATTCTCTATATCAAAATAACTTGAAGCAAACATATTTTGTTGATGAGCATGCATTCCATTAAAACAATAATCATGAGTATTAGGATTTAAAAGGTTTTCTTCATTATGAATACTATTGTCATCATGATAATTAAAAATATCAGAATAATTAATTCTCTTAGTTATATATATCCATTCTAACATTATATCAGCTCCTAATATCTCACCTGTCTTAGGGTTGACAAAAGAAGGTCCGTATCCACCAAATGGTGGTGATGGAGAAGAAGTCCACCTTAAAACATTATATCTTATGTCTCCTGCATCCCACTTAGCAGTGTCTGGCTGTATATTTACTACTATCGCATTCTTAAATCCTGCTGATTCAAATGCGTTATTCCAACTTTCTACTCCTTCCTTAATATAATNCCTTATTTCATGCGGTGTAGTGTTCTCAATCCAAAAGACTATTGGTTCTACTGGTTCAGAAAGAACTGAATCTGGATATTTTTTCTCTAATCTCCATTTATGAATTACATCACTATTTAAAAGTGGATCTATAGAAGTCATATCATTAATTTTTGATGTAAAATAACCTATTCTAGGATCATCCATTCTTGGTGTAAAATTTGAATCTGGCATTTCGATCAATGAATGTTGAAGTCTTATATTAATAACTCTAGAGTCTGTTGTAGCCATACTAGTTCTAGCACTAGGAGTTGGTTTATCATAATAATAATCAACAACAAAATCTGTGTTTTTGGGATAATTTCTAATGTTTATACATCTAGTTTTTTGCTTATTTAATTTACCTAACTTATAACCTCTATATGANGAAGAGTAATATCTTTTAATTTGTTGAAATGCTTCTGTAAGAAAAATATTATCTGCATCAATTAAAAATAAGGAACCATCAGTATTGGTGGCAATAATTTCTTGACTTACAATAAAAGGTTTATTTATATTAGAATGGGAGGATTTNTATAAGGGNCTATCTTCGTCAAAAAAATAATTTGTNTTTTCAATAAANAAATCAATTTTATTAAAATGCTTTTTAATTGAAAAAACTTTTGATCCTCTGTAATTTCCTTTAAAAAAACCAGCATCTGTAACACCATTCTCAACGTAACTAAAGTATATAAATTCTTTTTCTAGTTGATCTTTACTGATCAAAATAAACATTTTTCCATTTGTCTTGTCTCTAAATATCGTAAACAAGCCATCAAATTTTTCACAATTAATAACCTTGGACGAAATTAAACCTAGATCTTCATTAATTTCATTTTGCAAAGAATCTTCTATTTTCTCTTCTATTGTGTTACTTTCCCAAAATTGAGCATTAGAGGAAAAAAAATAAAGTAAAAAAATAATTAATATACTAGGGTGCTTAATAGACATAATTAAAAAAAATTTTATCCAAAAATAATCATTTTGTAACTTTATAAAAAAAAGAACGTGAAATTTATAGACCCTTTAATTGAAAAATACTGTATTGAAAATACAAGTCAAGAAGAATCTCTTCTAAAAGAAATTTATAGAGAAACAAACCATAAAGTTTTGATGCCACGTATGATATCAGGGCACTACTTAGGTTCATTTTTAAAAATGATTAGCTCATTAAAAAAACCTAAAAAAATACTTGAAGTTGGAACATATACTGGATACTCTGCGATTTGCTTATCTCATGGATTAGCACAAAATGGTGAGATACATAGCATTGATATAAATGAAGAAATTTCTGATTTCACAAAAAAATTTATTTCCAAATCAATTAATAAGGANAAAATTCATTTGCATATAGGTGATGCCAAGAATATTATTCCCAAATTAAAACATAAATTTGATCTTATTTTTATAGATGCTGATAAAAAAAACTACTGTTTATATTTTGATATGTGCATAGATAAATTAAATCCAAATGGCTTTATTTTAATTGATAATGTTCTCTGGAGCGGAAAAGTATTAAATAAATCTAAAGATTCTGATTTAGAAACAAATGAAATTAAAAAACTTAATAAGAAAATATTAAATGACCCAAGGGTTGAAAATATATTACTTCCCATAAGAGACGGTTTAATGATATGTAAATTATTATGATTGATAAAATATATTTTCTTTGGATATATATGATTATTGTTTGGAATATTGGTTATCCTGATGCTAATCCTTGGCTTGATGTTTTTATTGCTATATTAATTTCAATAATTATATTTNTTTTTAGAAAGAAATAAAAACACAAATTTATATACCATATATGCAATTATTGANCCTAAAATAGCACCAAAGAATACATCTAAAGGATAATGTTTTCCAACATGAATTCTACTATAACAAATTAATAATCCCCAAATAAAAAAAATGAATTTAATAAGAGTTTTAATATTTGGAAGGCGAAAAAAGATAATGCTCATAATTCCAAAGAAATTAGCAGCATGACCCGAAACAAAACCATATTCACCACAATGTTTAACTAAAAGTCTACATGTTTCGGAAATTTGAGGATCATAACACGGCCTAGGTCTTTGAAATACTTCTTTAAAAAAATGATTATGGATTAAATCAGTTGATGTAAAAGTTATAATAATTAAAAAAAGAGTTAGTTTATAATTATTTTTTTCATATTTATATAAAAGATAAATAATTAATGACAATAACATTATAAACATTACTTTCCTGTCTGTAATAAAAATCCAAAAAAAATCTGTTGCTGACTCATTTTTATTTAAATAAGTAAATAACTCTTTGTCAAGTTCAATTATTTTATCAATCATATTAATTTAATATATTCCAAAGCTCATCTTTAAAGTCAGACAAACCCTCAGTTGTGACNGAGGAAATAAATAAGCANTTAATATTTTTTGGCAGATTTTTTAAAATAACTTTTCTTTCGTTTACATTGTTATTTAAATCACCTTTAGATATAACTATAATTCTTTTTTTCTGCAACATAGTCTCATCATAAAGCTCTAATTCTTTAAGCAACATTTCATATGTCTTGACAATATTTTCATCTTCAATAGAAATTAAGAAAACTAAACAGTAATTTCTTTCTATATGCCTTAAAAACCGATGTCCTAAACCTCGCCCTTTATGAGCACCTTCAATTATTCCAGGTATGTCAGATATTACAAAAGATTGTTCATCTCTATGGTTCACAATTCCTAAATTTGGAGTTAAAGTAGTAAATTCATAATCCCCTATTTTGGGCTTGGCTGCTGTAACGACAGACAGTAAAGTAGATTTCCCTGCATTTGGTAACCCTACTAATCCAACATCAGCTAAAACTTTTAACTCCAATGATACAGCCAACTCAATTCCAAGCTCACCTTCTTGAGAAAATCTAGGGGTNTGTCTAGTTGAAGATTTAAAAAATGCATTTCCTTTTCCTCCTCTACCCCCTCTACATAAAATATACTCTTGATTATCTTCTTGAAATTCAAATAAAAACTTGTCGCCTACAATATCCTTAATTACGGTTCCTAATGGAACTTCAATAATCACATCACTTCCATCAGCACCAGTACTAAGACTCTTTCCCCCATTCAAGCCATTTGGTGATTTTATATGTTTAGTGTACTTAAGATGTAACAAAGTCCATTTATTTCTATTTGATTTTATAATAACATGACCCCCTCGACCTCCGTCACCACCATCAGGGCCTCCTTTTGCTGTCAATCTATCTCTTCTAAGATGCTTAGAACCCGAACCTCCTTTTCCTGATTTACAGTAAATTCGAACAAAATCAACAAAGTTATTTTTGGATTGGGACATAATTTATTCTATGTAATTATCAACTACTTTGAATATATTATCAGTAATACTATCTATCGCACCCTCTCCGTTTATTTGAAAAAAATGTCCTGAGTTTTCATAATAATCCTTCAATACTAATGTTTGCTTCTTATAAATATCAATTCTATTTTTTATAACTTCCTCACTTTGATCATCAACTCTACCACTCTCTTTTCCCCTCAATAATAATCTTTTTAATAACTCATTTTCAGAAACATCTAATGACAAAACTAGTGATATCTTTTCACCTTTTTTTGATAGGAGAACATCCAAAGATTTTGCTTGATCTATAGTCCTGGGAAACCCATCAAATATAAAGCCATTTGAATCATTACAATTATTTATTTCATTATTTAGCATATCAATAGTCACTTGATCTGGGACTAACTTCCCTTGATCCATATATTTTTTTGCTAATTTGCCTAAAGGAGATTCGTCTTTTATATTTTTCCTAAAAACATCCCCTGTTGATAAATGATTCAAATTATATTTTTCAATAATTAAGCTGGATTGAGTTCCCTTTCCGCAACCTGGCGGGCCAAAAATTATAATATTTAACATTCTAAAAATTTATTATATATTCTTATAAATGTATAATAATTATACTTTATATTAGACCTCTATTAATAATAAAATTTTAATTTTTTTGAATATGAAACCTATAGTAAGTATAATAATGGGAAGTACATCAGATTGGCCAGTTATGAAAAAAGCAGCTAATTTCTTTGAAGAAATGGAAATTCCTTTTGAAGTTAATGCACTCTCTGCTCACAGAACTCCAGATCAAGTAGAAAAATTTGCAAAAAATGCAGCAAATAATGGTATAAAAGTTATTATAGCAGGGGCAGGAATGGCTGCTCATTTACCAGGAGTTATTGCAGCCATGACACCAATTCCTGTTATTGGAGTTCCTATTAAAGCATCACTTGATGGATTAGACTCTTTACTTGCGATAGTTCAAATGCCCCCTGGAATACCTGTTGCAACTGTAGCAATAAATGGAGCTTTGAATGCTGGAATTCTCGCTTCTCAAATGTTAGCAACTAATGACNCAAAAGTATTTGAGAAAACTGTTAAATATAAAGAAAACCTAAAGGAAAAAATTGTAAAAGCAAATATAGATTTACAAAAAGAAAAGTTTAAGTTCAGAGTTTCTTAGTTATTTATAATCCACTCAATTTTATTGCAATTGCTAATAAAATAATACCAAAAACTCTTCTTAATATTTCTATACCTACCTGACCGATGATCTTTTCTATAGGTATAATCATTTTAAGAACAATAAAAACAATAATAATATTAATTGCTAATCCAGAGAATATTTCAAGATAAGAATAATTTTCTATAGCTTTCAAAGATAATAAAGTTGTTAATGTACCTGAGCCTGCTATTAAAGGAAATGCTAAAGGAACTATCTCTGTAACTTTTTTTGCAGATTGATCATTTGATTTAAATAATTCAATATTTAAAATCATTTCTATTGCAATTAAAAATATGACAAAAGCACCTGCTAATGAAAATGATTTTAAATCTATTCCTATCATATTTAAAACATCCTCTCCTATAAATAAAAAAACAACCATAATTAAAGCAGAAACCCAAGTGACTTTCAAAGCATTAATTTCTCCAGTTTTTTGACGAAGAGTAATTATAAGTGGGATATTTCCTAAAATATCAATAACGGCAAATAAGGTTACCGTAATAGTTAAAAGGTCTGCTATATTAATCATCTTAATAATTATTTAATTTTATTGAGCAAATCTATACGTTATTTTTGAAAAAATGATTTAATACCAATTTTATTTAAATGACCCCAATATTTTGGATATGATTTTTCAATAACTTGAGGATTATTAATTATTAGTGACCTAGTTTTAAGAACCAAAGGGCTAAAAGCTAATGCAATTCTATGATCATTAAATGTATCAATCTCTTTCTCAAAGAACAAAGGATTTGAAGAATCTAAAAATATATATTTACTATTAAAATTTATTTTAGCATTAAATTTTTCTAAATTAATTTTTACAGATTGAATTCTATTTGACTCTTTATAAATTAAAGAATCTATACCTGTCAACATTAAATTAACTCCTAAAGCAAAACAAGAAACTAAATAAGTTGGCATTAAATCTGGATTACTTAAAACATCCCACTCTATTAAAGAAGGCAAAGAATGTTTAACTTTTGTAATTATTACTTTATCATTATTAAATTTAGTTGATACACCTAAAAAATTAAAAAATAAAATAATATCTGAGTCTTTTTGGAGGCTAGGATATGTAAATGATGAAATTATTACTTCTGCTTTATCAGAAATTGCAACACATTCATATATATACGACAATGATGTCCAGTCAGATTCTATATTTTTAATAATGCTACTATAAGAACCCTCATTAACAGAAATTATATTTTTTTCCCAACAAACATATGCGCCGCAGCTTCTCATCATCTGAATAGTCATATCAATATATGATTTTGACACTATTTTTGTCTTTAATTTTAACCTTAATCCCCCTTTGATATAAGGCGCCACTAATAATAGGCCTGATACAAACTGACTAGTTTTATCAGATTGTATATTTATTGATTTTAAATTTATTTTTCCTCCATGAATTTTAAAAGGAAAATGATTTTTTTTCTCTAAAAAAGTAAATTTTACTCCCAAGTTTTTTAATGCATCAACAAGACTAGATAATGGTCTAGATTCTAATGAAGTATGTCCATTTATATAAAATTCTTTATCTATTAAAGATAACAAAGGGAGCAGAAAACGAAAAGTAGTTCCTCCTTGACCAACATTAAAAGATTTTTTTTTACCAATTTCTTTTAAAATTTCATTTAATGTGTATGTATCCTTGGAATTAGATAAATTTATAATATCGAAAGAACTTGAACCTAAAAAGTTAATAATCAAAGCTCTTTGAGAAATACTTTTAGAACCTGACATATGAAAAGAAGAATTTTCTAAAAATGAACTAGACGAATTTAAAATAAGCTGTTTAGTCATGAAGCTGATTATAAAAAATTAAAGATTTATAAATAATACTCTCATTTACTTCTTGGTTATAATAACAACATCCAACTTTAGGAATTAAACTAAATAATAATTTGCCACGATTATTTTTTTTATCCTGCTTAATATATTCAATAACTAAATCTAGATTAGGTATTTTATTTGTTGGGAATTTTTTAAGCAATACATTGACAGATTGATTTAAGTCATTTGAAGAAAGATTAAGTACTAAATGTGAAATATATAATTCACAAATCATTCCCATAACAACAGCTAAACCATGATTAATATGAAAAGACTTTGACGAAGAAGATTCAATAGCGTGACCAATTGAATGTCCAAAATTTAATATATTTCTAAATCCTTTTCTTTTATTATCTTTTTTAATAATAGACTCTTTAATTTTTATTGAATGATGAACTATTTTTTTAGAATTCTCAAAACTTAAGTCTTCTAAAATAAGCTTATTCCAAAAATCTAAATCATAAATTAACCCATATTTATATATTTCCCCATAACCTGATGTTATTTCATTTTGCGGTAGAGTTTTAAGGAATTTTGTTAATGTGACTGTAAAGAGAGGATAATTAATTAAGCCTATTTTATTTTTTATATTATCAAAATTAATTCCATTTTTACCTCCTATAGATGCGTCTACTTGTGCTAGCAAGGTTGTTGGAACATTAATGAAATTAATTCCTCTATTATAAACTGAAGCTAAGAATCCACCTAAATCACAAACTACACCACCTCCAAGATTTATCAGTAAAGAATTAATATCCGCCTTTTTCTTTACTAATTCACTAATTAAAAAAGATAAATAATCTAATGACTTAGATGATTCCCCACAGGGAACTTTTAATAATTGGTAATTTGAAATATTAAATGTTGTTAAAAAAAGATCCAAACAAAACTTTTCAGTATTAAAATCAACTAGAATAAAAATATTATTGCCATTATTATTTAGAAATTTTTTTAATTGGATTTCTCCTATGTTATTTATATAAAAAGAGGACATATTTGTTTGAAAATTCTTCATAAACTTGTTAAATATAATTATAACAACATAAAATTGTTAAAAGTTGTTTTAATTATATTTGTATTCATCTATAAAAAATATGTTTGACAATACAGAAATAGGATTCAAGTCTAAATCAAATAAAAGTTTAAAAAAATCAAAAAATCTATTTAAACTTTTAAGCTTATCATTTCTCGTAAAAGTGGGGAAATTTTTACTAATAATATCAAACAAACTTAAGATCCCTACAAATAAAATAATTAAAAATTTATTTTTTGATCAATTTTGTGGTGGAGAAACAATCGAAGAATGTAAAGATTGTATTAATCAATTAAAAAAATTTAATATTGGCTCTATTTTAGATTACTCAGTTGAAGGAAATATTAATAATGCAAAAAACACAAAAAAAGAAATTATAAACACAATTAATGCTGCTAAAAAAGATAATAATTTAACTTTTTGTGTCTTTAAAATGAGTGCATTAACGAAATTTAATAGTGATAAAATAAATTTAGACCTAATTAATGATATTTGTCAAGTAGCTAAAGATAATCTGGTTCCTATTTTAATCGATGCTGAAGAAAGTTGGATTCAAGATGAAATTGATATTATTACTGAGAATTTAATGGCTAAATTTAACAAAGAAACTACAATAGTATTTCATACGATTCAACTATATAGAAAAGATAGATTAGATTATTTAAAGAAAATACATAAAATTGCTAAAGCAAAAAATTATAAAATTGGCTTAAAATTGGTTAGAGGAGCTTATATGGAAAAGGAAAGAAATAGAGCTATTAAGTATGGATATGAATCACCTATTCATAATACAAAAAAAGATAGTGATAAGGATTTTAACCTAGCATTAGAATACTGTATAAATAACATTAATGAAATTGAAATTTTTTTAGGTACACACAATGAAAATAGCTGTATTTTACTAACTGAATTAATGATAAAAAATAATCTGAAAAAAAATGATAGTAGAATTCATTTTTCTCAATTACTAGGGATGAGCGATCACATAAGTTTCAATTTATCTGAAAAGGGCTATAATGTCTCAAAATATGTTCCTTTTGGACCTATTAAAGAAATGATACCTTATTTAATCAGAAGAGCAGAGGAGAATTCATCTGTCAAAGGGCAAACAACAAGGGAATTAAGTCTATTAAACAAAGAACTAGAACGAAGGAAAAGGCAATCTATTTAAAATCAATTAATTTGACATTAGAATTACATGATTCAAAAATAAATTCAAAATATTTTTCATTGTGCTTGTTTTTTAATGAGTAACTATAACAATCGCCTCTTTCCAATATTTTAACATCTGAATTTACAATTAAATCATCTACAATACTAAAAATAATAGAGTCATTAAGGTTTTTTAAACCCAATTTAGTAACTACTTTTTCAGTATAAAAAATATTTTTTTTATTTATTTTTATAGTGCCATCTTTAATTTTCGGAGTATTATCTTGTATATATTTTACAGGATTTTCCATCTGATTAAGTGAGTCATATGAAGTCAGATTTATTCCTAAATCAACCTTTCTATCTTCTAATTCAGTGAATAATTGTTGAACAGAAAGATAATCACAAATAGTATCATTATTGTTAATTAGAGTATATCTTGGTTCAGTTATGTGACTAATTACTCTTCCAGATGAAGAATAATAAAAAAACCAATCCTTCACTTTATCACCAAAAAAAAAGAAAACAAGAATAGAACCAAGAAATATACCTATAAAAAAAAACTTAAATCTTGAGAAAATATTCATTACTACAAGGACTTATATGGTAAATTATACCACTCACCAATACCTTTATTAATTAAATTTCCATTAATAATATACACACCATTACCAATATTTGGGTTATTTATAATAGCGTTTTGAACACCACCCTGTTTACCAATTTTCATTAATAACGTTGAAAAAATATTACTTAATGAAAATGAAGCTGTTCTAGCCATTCTTGATGGGATATTTGGAACACAATAATGTATAACATCATGTTTAATAAAAGTTGGATTCGAATGGGATGTAATTTCTGATGTTTCAAAGCACCCTCCTCTATCAATACTAACATCAACTATAACTGATAGAGGTTTCATTAATTTTATCATTTCTTCAGAAATAATACAAGGGGTTCTTCTATCTTTAACTCTAACAGCGCCTATAACTACATCTGCACGTCTAATTGCTTTTTCTAATGCTTTAGGATGAAGCATACTATTATCTATAATAACTCCTAATCTATCTTGGATACGTCTTAATTTATGCAAAGAATTATCAAATAATTTAACAGAAGCGCCTAAAGCAAGAGCAGATCTAGTTGCAAACTCCCCAACAGTTCCTGCACCTAAAACAACAACATTAGTTGCACTTACACCAGCAATAGAACCTAGTAAAATACCTCTTCCACCATTAAAGGAATTTAAACACTCTGCAGCAATCAAAATTGAAGAATTTCCTGCAACTTCACTCATAGAACGAACAACAGGGAAAATGCCATCTTCATCCTGAATATAATCATAAGCAATAGCAGTAGTTTTTTTATTCATTAATTTTTGGAAATATTCTTTATTTTGAATTTTTAATTGAAGAGCTGAAATCAAGGTCTTACCATTCTTCATCATGTTAATTTCTCCTAATGTAGGAGGGGAAACTTTTAGTATAATATCAGAGCTAAAAATTTCCTCAGGATTATCAACAATTTTAACACCTGCTTCACTATACTCTTGGTCAGTAAAACTACAGGAAATCCCAGCTCCCCTCTCCATAATAATTTGATGGCCATTATTAATTAATAATGAAGCTGCGTCAGGAGATAAACCTATTCTTTTTTCTTCCAGTAAAATTTCTTTTGGTATACCAATAAGCAAAGATTTATTACTTTTTTTTAGTTCAACAACTTCTTCCTGAGGAAGGCTAAAGCCAGAGGCTGAAAAAGATAAAAATTGTTCATTATCCATAATAAAAATTAAGATATTTTAATTAATCTACAATCATCTTCAAAAGACATTGATATCGAAATAAAGTTATCTGGAAGAAGGGTTTTCACTAAATCTGGCCATTCTATAAAACAAAATTTTCCAGAACTTAAATACATCTCTGTCCCTATATCTATAACATCTTTAATAGAATCTAATCTATAAAAATCAAAATGAAAAACACTTTCATTTCCCTGAGTAATATACTCATTTATTATTGGAAAAGTAGGACTAGTAACAATATCAATTACTCCAATTTCTAGACAAAAATACTTAATAAAAGTTGTTTTACCTATACCAAGATCACCCTGAAAAATTAAAATTTTACTTTTATTTAGATTTAAAATATATTTTACAGGTTCAGCAAAATCAGTTTCTGAATATATTTTAAACTCTTTTTTCATTATATCTTAGTTGAAAGATGAACATAAGGAATTATCATTTCTTGCATTGATACCCCACCATGTTGATAAGTGTTTTTATAATAAGTTACATAGTGATTAAAATTATTTCTATAGGCAAAGAAATTTTCATTACCTGCAAAAATATACATAGATGACAAGTTTGTTCTAGGTAGTTTAATGTCGTTAGGATTTTTAACATAATAGACATCCTTTGAATTAAAATTAATTCTTCTTCCTTTTTTGTATCTAAGATTTGTAGATATATTCTTTTCTCCAACTATTTGAATGGGCTGATTTACATTAATTGTTCCATGGTCAGTTGTTATAATGATATCGACATTTTTTTTTGATAATTCTTTAAGAAAACTAAATAAAGGAGAGTTTCTAAACCAAGTTAATGTTAAATCTCTGTAGGACTTTTCATTGTTTGCTAATTCCTTTATCATTTTTATATCAGTTTTAGCGTGAGATAAAATATCAACAAAATTATAGATAACAACATTTAAATTATTGTTTAATAAATCATTTACATTATTAACTAATTTCTTTCCAGCATTTAAATTCAAAATTTTATTAAAACTTGTTTTACAATCTATATTTAAAGATTTAATTAGCTTTTTAAGCAATTCAAATTCATACAAATTTTTTCCACCATCATCATTATCATCAACCCAGTAATTAGGTGTTTTTTGATAAATATCAGATGGCATAAGGCCTGAAAATATTGCGTTTCGAGAATATTGAGTGGAAGTTGGTAAAATACTGTAATAAGTCTCTTCACTTTTTATTGTGAAAAAATCTTCTATTAATGGCTTAATAATATACCATTGATCTAATCTTAGATTATCAATAAGTATAAAAAAAATAGGTTTATCCTTTATTAAAGGCAAAATATTATTTCTAATCACTTCATGAGACAATGATGGTCTAGAGGGATTTTGACCAGAAAACCATGAGGAGTAATTTTCTTTAATAAACTTGAAAAATTTTGTATTTGCCTCTTTTTTTTGCATTAAAAAAACTTCTTCAATTGCTTTATCATTCAATAAATCTAATTGAAGCTCCAATTTTACAAGTTTTTGATATAAATTTTCCCAATCAATATAAGTAGATGCAGAATTTATTAAATTTGAAATCTCCATGTATCCTCCTCTATAGTCCTTTTGAAATTTATTATGGATTAATCTGTTATTATCTAAGATTTTTTTTACACATAATAAAATTTGATTAGGATTGACAGGTTTAATCAAATAATCTGATATTTGAGACCCTATAGCATCTTCCATTAAATACTCTTCTTCACTTTTAGTAATCATCACTACAGGGACATTACTAATATCTTTGATTTTTTCAAGTGTTTCCAAACCACTTAAACCTGGCATATTTTCATCTAAAAATATAATGTGAAATAAATTATCCTTAATTAATTGGATAGCATCACTCCCATTTGATGAAGTATCAACCTTGAATCCTTTTTCTTCTAAAAATAATATGTGAGGTTTTAATAATTCAACTTCATCATCAACCCATAATATTTTAAAATTTTCCATTATATTTAAAAAAGTAAATTTGAAATCCTAAATTTAATCTTTTCCTTGTAATTGAAAAAGACAAAAAATAAAATATTAAACGATCCTATATATGGTTTTATTACAATACCAAATAAGTTTATATATAAAATAATTGAACACCCTTACTTTCAAAGACTAAGAAGAATTTCTCAATTAGGTCTTTCATGTTTAGTTTACCCCGGAGCTAATCACACAAGATTTCACCACGCAATCGGAGCTATGCATCTAATGGAAAAGGCTATAAATGTTCTTAGAAATAAGAATATAAAAATTAGCATTAAAGAAGAAGAAGCATTACTTATTGCAACCTTATTACATGATATAGGACACGGGCCTTTTTCTCATGCACTTGAACATAGTTTAATGAAAAAAATTACTCATGAAAAGATTTCATTACTCTTCATGGAACAACTCAATAAAGAATTTAAGGGAAAGCTAGATTTAACAATTAAAATATTTCAAAATAAGTATAAAAGAAAATTTTTCCATCAACTAATCTCTAGCCAAATTGATGTTGATAGATTAGATTACTTAAATAGAGATAGTTTTTATTCTGGAGTTGCTGAAGGAATTGTAAATTCTAAAAGAATTATAGATATGTATAATGTTTATGATAAAGAACTAGTAATTGAAAAAAAAGGTTTATACTCTATTGAAAAATTTTTACTTGCAAGAAAACTTATGTATCTACAAGTTTACACTCATAAAACAGTACTTTCTGCTGAATATACATTAATGAATATTTTAAAAAGAGCTAAAGAAATTTACCACACAGAAAAAGAATTTTTTGTCACACAATCTATAAAACCTTTTTTAGCTAAAGAAATTAACTTAATAAATGAAGATCAAAGGAAAGAAAAATTAAATTTATTTTCTGAAATAGATGATTATGATGTTTTGACATGCATTAAAGAGTGGACTAAATCAAAAGATTATATTTTATCAAGCTTGTGCAATAAAATAATAAAAAGAAAACTTCTAAAAATAAAAGAATCAGACAATAAAAAAATTAATTATAAAAAATTTTTACAGTTAAATCCAAATATAAAATTAAACGTTAGTGAGCTTAAATATTTTATTTTTAAAATACAAACCAAAAATAAAATATATGATAAAGAAAATAACCCTATAAAAATTCTCAATCAAAAAAACAATACAATTTACCTTTCAAGTATTGAAAAAGATTTGCATTTTAATAAATTTCAAAATACAATAATTAAAAACTTTATTTGTTTTCCTAGAAAATATAAAATATAAAAATGAAACTAACTGCAAATAAAATAATAACAATTCTAGGTGAAGGGATAATTATTGGAAACCCAGAACAATATATAAGTTCAGTTTGCGGAATAGAAAATGGATGGGAAAATTCAATATCATATATTAAAGATGATAGCTTTTTAAAATTTTATAATAAAACTAAATCTAATATTATCATAGTTGATAAAACATTTTTAATCAATAAAAATTTAGATAAAACCTTAATTAAAGTAAAGGATCCACAATATTCTTTTTGTAAAATTTTAAAATTATTTGCAGATGAAGAAAAAAATAAATTTCTATTAAAAGAAAATAATGAGACTAACTCTAATGTTCATAAAACCGCAATAATTAGTTTAAACTCAGTTATTGGAGAAAATTGTACAATTGAAGAAAATGTTCAAATATTACCAAATTGCTATATTGGGAATAACGTTCATGTTAAAAAAAACACTACAATTAACTCAGGTACATGCATTTACAACAACTCTATTATTGGTGAAAATTGCATTATTCATTCTGGAGCAGTAATTGGTGCAGATGGATTTGGCTTTATAAATCGAAATAAAAAAAACATAAAACTTTATCATTTAGGAAAAGTTATAATAAAAAATAATGTTGAAATTGGAGCTAACTCATGTATCGATAAAGGACTCACCCATAGTGATTCAACAATAATTGAAGAAAATGTTAAAATTGATAATCTCGTTCAAATTGGTCATAATGTAAAAATTAACTATGGAACCATTATTGCTGGGCACTGTGGTATTGCAGGTTCCACAGAGATTGGAAAAAACTGTATTATTGGTGGGAAAGTTGCAATTTCAGACCATTTAAAAATCGCAGATGAGGTTAAAATTGCTGGAAACTCAGGGGTAACAAAAAGTATTAAAAAGGCTGGCTCAGTTCTTCAAGGGCCAATTGCATTTGATAAAACAAAATTTCAAAAGGCTTATATACATTTTAAAAACTTAGATAATAATAAATAATTATTTATGAATTATCAACAAACTATATTAAATGAAATTTCGTGCAGCGGAACAGGCATTCACTCAGGTAAAAAAGTATCTATGAAAATCAAACCTGCAAAAGCAAATACAGGAATTGTTTTTACTAGAATTGATATAGACTCAAAACCTAAAATTGAAGCTAAATTAGATAATATATTTGATACTTTTAGAAGCACCAAAATCAAAAAAAATAATTATTCTATAATGACTATTGAACATTTTTGTGCAGCATGTTTCGCTCTATCAATAGATAATTTAAATATTGATATTGACTCAGAGGAATTACCAATATTAGATGGTTCTTCAAAATTATATATTGACCTATTACTTAATGCTGGAGTTAAAAAACTTGAGAAAAAAACTCAAAAAATTAAACTTAATAGATATATAAAAGTGACAAATAAGCTAAGTACAATTGAATATTTCCCATCTGATAACCTTGAATTTACAGTAAATATAGATTACAACTCAGATGTATTATTAAAACAAAAAGCTATCCTAAAGAATTTAAATGATTTTAAATTAGAAATAGCACCAGCTAAAACATTTTGTTTTTTTAAAGAAATTGATGATTTAAAAAATAAAGGATTAATTCAAGGAGGAAGTCTAAATAATACTATTATTTTTTTAGAAAAAAATTCAAAAAATAATAAATTTAAAAAAGGAATTCTAAACAAAGAATCTATTACTTTTGACAATGAGCCGGCAAGACATAAACTATTAGATTTAATTGGTGATTTATCCTTAATAGGTCAAAAAATTAGTGGTAAAATTATTGCCAATAAACCAGGTCATTTAATAAATATTAAATTTGCAAAAGAGTTATATAAAATCATGAAAAAAACAAATAAGGTGCCGTCAATTAATTTTCAAGAAAAACCATTAATGGATTTAGATAAAATAAAAAAAATACTTCCTCACCGAGAGCCATTTCTACTTATTGATGAAATTAGAGAGTTAAATGAAAATCATGTAATAGGAGTTAAATATGTCAAGAAAGAAGAAGATTATTTTAGAGGACACTTTCCCGGAGAACCGGTAATGCCAGGAGTCCTGCAAATTGAAGCTATGGCTCAAACTGGGGGAATTCTTGCTCTAAGCACTGTTCCTGATCCTGAAAATTATTTAACTTATTTTATGAAAATTAATAATGTTAAATTTAAAAGAAAAGTTATTCCTGGAGATGTAATAATATTTGAATTGGAGCTAGTTGCTCCTATAAGAAGAGGTATTTGTCAAATGAACGGAAGAGGATATGTTGGAGAAAATGTTGTAATTGAAGCAGAATTAATGGCTAAAATTGATAAAGAAGATAGATGAATATAATTAATCCAAAAGCTAAAATTGGAGAAAATGTGAAAATTGATCCATTCTCGATTATTCATGATAATGTAGTGATAGGAGAAAATTCATGGATTGGATCAAATGTGACCATATTTCCTGGTGCAAAAATAGGTAAAAACTGTAAAATTTATCCAGGGTCTATTATTGCATCAGATCCGCAAGATTTAAAATATAATAATGAACTAACAAAAGTTATTATTGGAGATAATACAATTATAAGGGAATATGTTACAATTAATAAAGGTACTGAGTCAACTAATCAAACCATCATAGGTGAAAATTGCTTTATCATGACATATTCCCATATTGCTCACGACTGTGTAGTTGGGGATAATTGTATAATTGCTAATGCAGTAAATTTAGCAGGGCATGTCAAGATAGAAAATAATGTTGTAATGGGGGGACTCTGTGCGGTTAAACAATTTTCAACAATAGGTAAATACTCCATGGTTTCTGGTGGAAGTTTAGTAAGAAAAGATATACCACCATTTATTAAGGTTGCAAAAGAACCACTAAAATATATTGGAATAAATATTGTGGGATTAAAAAGAAATAATTTTAACAATGAAAAAATTAATAATATTAAAAATTGCTACAGAATATTTTCTAATAAAGGATATAATACGTCTAAAGCTGTAAGTATTTTAGAAAAAAAAGAAAACCAAAACAATGAAGAAAAAGAAATTATTAATTTTATAAAAAAATCAAACAGTGGAATTATAAAATTTTAATATGGCAACAACAGCAGATTTTAAAAATGGATTATGTCTAAAACATAATAATGATATATGGAAAATCGAATCATTTCAACATGTAAAACCAGGTAAAGGACCTGCTTTTGTACGTACAAAAATCAGAAACTTAAACACCGGAAGAGTTTTAGAAAATACATTTACTTCTGGAGTGAAGATAGAAATTATCAGAATTGAAAATAGATCATCACAATTTTTATATAAAGATGGAGATTCATTTCATTTTATGGATAAAAATACATTTGAACAATTAGCAATTCAAAAAGAATTAATTAATGCACCAGAATACTTAAAGGAAGGTAATATAGCGGAAATTATATTTTATACCGACGAAAATAGACCAATATCATGTAATTTACCTTCAAATGTCACTTTAAAGGTAAAGTCAACTGAACCAGGTGAAAAAGGAAATACTGCAACAAATGCACTAAAACCAGCTATACTTGAGACTGGAGCCAAAGTTAATGTCCCACTATTTATAAATGAAGAGGACCACATTAAAGTTGACACAAATAGTGGTCAATACTTAGAAAGAGTTAAGGTCTAAATTTTTTCTTTAAGACTTAAGTCAATGGATACAATAATTGCAATGTAAGACCATAATGCAATAGAAACTTTATCAATATCTAAAAAGTTATTAAAAAAAGCATGAATAAAATATGTCATAAGTGCAATTAAAGCACATAAAAGATACATTTTTCTTTCATTACAGTTTAATTCATAGTAAAGCTTAATTCCTTTAAAGAAAATAATAAACACTAATAGTACGAAAATTAAAAAACCAATTAACCCTGTCTCTGATAATGCACTTAAATATTCACTATGAGCATTTCCTCCATCTCCAAATTTAGTTGATATAATAGTTTTATCATCAGGGTCTTGAAAAGCTGAATACTCAAATTGATAAGTTCCCGGTCCATATCCATAAATCGGTTTTTCATTAAACATTTTTAAAGCACAATTCCATCGATTNATTCTTTCCATATTTGAAGCATCAGTAGAGATGTTTGAACTTGACTGAAGGTGAGTAAAAATAGAATTTGAACTTTCTTGACTTGATATTAATTTATCTTGAAAGACAAAAATAAGACCAAAAAATAAAATGGAAAATAAAATCAAATGTTTGAAATTAAACTTCATTTTTAAAAATATTCCAAAACATAGAGCTATAATAAAACTTAACCAAGCTGCTCTAGTGTAAGAGAAAAATAAACCTANACAAAGAATTACAAGAATAAAAAATAGTAAAATATTCCATTTTTTTGAAATTTTAGTATTTGTGATGAAAATAAAAATTGATGGTATAAAAAAAGCTAAAATCGCCCCGTATGATGTATGATCATTAAAAAAAGGATGAACTGCCCCATTAGCTAATTTACTGTCAAAGAAATCGCCTGATTGTTGAATTAAAGTGTAGATAACAACAATACAAAGAGGAATAGTATAAGTCAAAACAAACTTGAAAATATTATCTCTATTTTGAAAAATAAATATAATGAAAAAATAAAATGGTATTATAAACCACAATCTAGTTAAAAATAGTTTTAAAGATACAATTGGATTGGTAGAAGTAATTGAACTAACAAACATCCAAAATAANTATAAAATTAAAATGAATGTAACTTTATGATTTAAAATTTCTACAAATTTATTGGAGTACAAAAACATTTGAATAAGAAGGACAAATAACAAACCAAATAATAAAAATTCAGTTGGAAAAGTAAAGTTTATGTCATCAAAAAAAACTCCTAATTCATTAACTGGAACAGATAATGGTGTTAAAAAAATAATTATCCAGATAATTTTATTTATTTCAAATAAAGAAAATAAAAAATATAAAACAACTGGTAAAATAAGGACCCAGCCCTTATCAATATTCAACATATATGAAGATGAAAAAATGAAAATTGCAGTTAAAAAAAATATAAAAACACTTTGATATTTATTTATCTGCATTTTTAATTTTATTAATCAACAAATAAGACTGAATTATAATTACGGTAAAAAAGAATGTTGAAATAAANGAGCTAAATACAATCAACCATCTTATAGGTTTTGATTTTTTTTCAGCAGGAAAAGCTCTGTCAATAATAAAAAAATTCTGAAAAGGATAATTTAATTCAATTAACGCTAAATCTACTACATCTTCAATCCTATGAAGTTCTTCCTGAATCTCTAAGCTTTTAACTTTATAAAAATCATGTTTTGTAACATGCTTATTATAAATATCTAGCTCTTTTTGAATTTTATTAGCACCTGCTATGTTATTCATTCTTAGAGCAATTGCTTTCTGTTCAGTTAATCTTTCTATTTGTCTTTCAGGGTATACAATACCATATTCTTGCCTCAAATTGTTTAATGAATCGTTTACATTAGTTATTTTTTGTTTTAACATTTCTTGTCTAAATTCACAAATACTTATATTATCCTTAGCNCTATTATACCTGACTTTGTTATANACAGAATCAATTATTGAGGGGCCCGAAATAAAACTATTGGCCATTTCAGAAGCTTTAAGGGGATTTTCATCAAAAACTGTAATTTTAATTGAACCTAAATTATTTTTTTTGAATATAAAGTTTTCTTGATATTCTAAATTAATCCAAGTTTTAGCATACGGATCATCTTTACTTATTTCATAAGTTTCATATAAATTAAAATACTCTACAACTAGATCTCTAGCGATATCACTAGTTAATACTTGCATTAACTGTTCAATTGTTTCATCCTCTCCAAATTCAAAAATATCTTTTTTGTAGGGATTATCTTCAATTAAAAGAGCCTGAGTAATAGAACTAGTTGTTGTAGGTGAAATAACAGCAGTTGATTTATATTTTACAGGCAAAAAATATAATGCAACAATTGAAGAAATAATTATCGCTAAAATACTATTTGTTATAATTATAAGCTTGAATCTTATGCAAAATCTTAATAAACCTGAAATACTAAAAATCGAATAATCCATATATTTTAAATTTTATTTGAAATAATAACTTTAATATAATCTAAACTAATCATCTTTGTCATAAAGGACCATATTATAGATAACAGTCCAAATATAAACATATTAACATACCAAATAGCAAAAATATTATAAGTGATTTTCCCAATTAAGAACAAACCAATAAAAAAAAGNAAAAAAGGAACTAAAAATTTTCTTAGTGGTTCAAGTTTAAATAATTTAAAACAAAAATATATTTGAAATAAAGTGACAAATAGCTGAGTAAACAAACTTGTTAATGCTGATCCTAAAGCGCCATAATAAGGTATTAATATCAAATTAAGTGTAATATTAATTATAACTCCAATTAAAGAGACATAATTTAAATAACGTAAATTTCCATTTGCAGTCAGTAAAGTTCCAAAAATATAGGTTAAAGAAACGCAAACAAAACATCCCATCAAAATAGGCAAAATTAAACTAGATTGAATTAATACATTTTCTAAATCGACAAACGTACCATTACTATATCTAAAGAAAATAATTTCTTCATTAAAGAAAAAACATAATAAAAAAATGGTGACTGAAATAGTCATTAATATTTTAAATGATACAAAAGTTAATTCATTAATTGATTTATTGTTTTTTAGAAGCCTAGAGAATATTGGTAATAACAATACAGCAAATAAAAAAGCAATCATGTTTGAAGCTTCAAAAAATCTATACGAAGTAGCATATAAGCCAGCTTCTTGAGGGCCAACAATAACTTCCAACATTAAAACATCTAATCTATAATAAATTGTCATTAGCATAATTAATAAAGCATATGGAAGAGATTTTTTTAAAATAGCTATTGACAGTAAAAANTTCCAATTTATGCTTAAGGAAACAATTCTCTTTGAAAGAAATTTTAAAGCAAGACAAGCAGAAATCAAATAAGAAATTGTTTGAGCATAAACGAACCATTCTATTTTAAANGGACTAGAAAAAANACTACCCCACAATAAAATTGAACATATGATAACTAGTAAAAAACGATCTAATACAGAAATTATACTATCATGAAAAAACATATGTAATCCAGCAAGATTTGATCTAAAAAACAAAATAAAGACAGCTAAAAATTGATTGAAAGCTAATAGTAACAAAAGTTTCAAATCATANTTAAAAAAATAACCAAAAATTATAATTATTAAAAAGTAAAAAAANGAAAGTGTAATTTTAAGAGAGATAATTTTAGAGAAATATTTTTTTAATAAAAAACCATGCTGAGCAATATTTTTTGTATTAAAATTATTAATTCCTAGATCAAGGAAGATATTTAAAACAAAAGTTAAATTGATAATTGCAAAATACTGACCATATTTATATTCACCAACTCTATTTATAACTTCAGCATCAATACCTAAAATATATATAGGTTTAATGAGTATGTTTAGTATAACTATTAAAAAAAGATTAGATAAAAATTTCTTTTTCATTAAAACTCGTAAAATAATTTATTAAAATTTTAGTAATAAATTTAGTTTAAACGCAAAATACATAATTATCTTGCAAATATTAAAAATTATAATGTATGAACATTGCAATTAACACAAGATTACTAATAGAAAATGAATTAGAAGGCATAGGTAGATTTTCTTATGAAATTGTTAAAAGAATAGTAAAGAAGCATCCTGACATAAATTTTCATTTAATTTTTGACAGGCCATATTCAAAAAAATTTATATTTTCTAAAAATGTAAAAGGACATATAATTAGCCCCAAAACAAGGCACCCAATAATTTGGTACTATTGGTTTGAATTTCAAATTCCAAAATTTTTAAAAAAAATTAATGCTAATCTTTTCATATCACTAGATGGCTTTTTAACATCCAAATTAAATATCCCTAAAATTAATGTTGTTCATGACATTAACTTTGAACACAGACCAAAAGACTTACCCTTTCTTTACCAAAAATATTATAGACATTTTATTCCTAGATATTGTAAATTATCGAATGATATAATTACTGTTTCAAATTTTTCTAAAAATGATATTTCTGAAAAATATAAAATCCCAAAAAACAAGATACATGTTGTATATAACGGAGTGTCTAAAGTCTTTTCTGATGATAACCCTCAAGAAATAAAGAGAAAATATACTGAAGGAAATGATTACTTTATTTTCGTTGGCTCTTTACATAAGAGGAAAAATATTAGCCGTATGCTAAAAGCTTTTGATTTATTTAAAAAACAAAATAAATCAAAAATAAAGTTCCTGATTGTTGGAAAAAAAAGATGGTGGTCAAATGAAATGGAAAACTCATATAAAAACATGACACATAAAGAAGATGTTATTTTCACTGGATATGTTAATGAGATAGTCCTAAATATCTTGCTAAAAGAAGCAAAATGTCTATGTTTTGTTTCTCTATTTGAAGGATTCGGACTACCAATTATCGAGGCTATGAAATGTGGAACCCCAGTAATTACATCTAATGTTAGTTCAATGCCAGAGATATGCGGAAACTCAGGCTTAATTGTAGACCCTATGAATATCTCTGAAATAGCAAATGCTATGGAAAACATAATAAATAATAAAGAATTATATCAAAAATTAATTCAAGATGGAAAAAAAAGATCCAAAATGTTTGATTGGGAAAAAAGTGCTAACATATTTAGTGAAATAATTGAAAGGTATATAGAAAACTAAGAATAATTTGAAGAATTATAATTCTAAAATTAAAGTATGTGGTTGTGATGAAGCAGGAAGAGGGTGTCTAGCAGGACCTGTTTTTGCCGCCTCGGTAATATTACCTGTAAATTTTAATCATAAATTACTAAATGATTCAAAAAAAATAAGTAAAAAATCTAGGAACATCTTAAGACAAGTTATTGAAAATGAAGCTATTTTTTGGTCCGTAAGCAAAGTCGGAGTAAAACAAATAGAAAAGATAAATATTTTAAATGCCTCAATTAAAGCTATGCATTTATCATTAAATAAATTAAATATAGAAATAGATTTAATTATTGTAGATGGAAATAAATTTAAAAACTATAAAAAAATTCGTCATAAATGTATTATTAAAGGAGACCAAAAATATAAAAGTATTGCTGCAGCTTCTATTTTAGCTAAAACTCACAGAGATGAATTTATGGAGAAAATTCACTTAGAATATCCTAAATTTAATTGGAAGCAAAATAAGGGTTATCCTACAAGAAAACATAAAGAAGCTATTAAACAATTTGGTTTAAATAAACATCACAGAAAAACATTTAATTATAAAATAAATTAAATTATTTTTTTCTTTTCTTTAAATAAATAATTTGACCAAATGCTGGCTCTTCACCAATATTCATTTTATTTTTTTTATATAGATCATCTATTTTGATTGCATATAATTGAGATATCGAATACATTGTCTCTCCTTCTAATACTTCATGAGTTTTAACCTGACATTTTTTTCGTTTTGGTTGAATGTATACTCTTTCACCCTCCAACAAAACTCTATCAGAGCTAGCATCATTATACTTTACTAATTCCCATGGCCAAACCCCTAAAAATTCTGCTATTTCGTCATAGGTGTCATTATCCTTAGCAGTTACATATTTTACGTAATTATATTGTTTGATTAAGTATGGCAAATCTTCTTTTTGAGTTAATTCTAAATCTTTATTATCATAATATGATAAGTTATAAGTTTCAATTAGGTGAATTAATTTATTTGCATAATCTGGGTTAGTTGCATAACCTGCTTTTTTTAATCCCTTTGCCCAGTTTTTATAATCATTTTTATCTAGATTAAATAAATCAGAATATCTTTCTTTATTTTTTAAAAAAAGAGAATGATCTAAATAAGAGTCTTTTACAAAATCATATTTTCTGAAACACTCTCCCTTTTCATCATCGTCATGAAAAACAACTGAACCAGTCCAATCTTTATGACACTTTATTCCAAAATGATTATTTGATTCTTTAGCTAATTTACTAGTGCCATATGATGATTCTAATATTCCCTGAGCTAATTTGATGCTTGCGGGAATTCCATATTCATACATATGATTAACGGCTATATTTTGATATTCTTGAATATATTTTTGCACATCAGATTGAGTATAAGAATAAAATGATGTTAAAACCAAAATAAAACTACTTTTGAATACCTTGAAGCCCACCTGTATGAATAATTAAAATTTTAGAATTAGTTTTAAAATAATTGTTTGATATAAGATCAAAAATACCAAAAAATAATTTAGCCGTATAAACTGGATCTAATATAATTTTGTGTTTCAAATAAAAATTCTGAATAAATAAATCTAGCTCTTTATTTTTTCTTGCAAAACCACCAAAATGATAATTAGAAATAATTTGCCAATTTTTTGAATGATTACACATTTTAGAAATGTTATCTCTCATTCTTTCCCCTCCTTTTAATGAAGAAAAGGCCAAAAAATATTCATTTTTTCTTAAGGAATTAATAATCCCAGCTGAAGTACATCCTGTTCCAAAAGAAGCACATATAAAATCAAACTTTTCATCTTCTTCAAATAATATTTCTTCACAACCTTTAATGCCTAAATAGTTACAACCTCCTTCTGGAATCATATAAATATTTTTATACTTTTTATTCAAATCATTTATTAGATTATTTGAATATTTATTAATTCTATATATATCTCTATCTAAATAATATAAATCCATATTATTTTTTTTGCAAAAAGATAAAGTTGAATTAAGTTCATCAGATTCATTTCCTCTTACAATCCCAATGGATTTTATTTTTTGAGTATTTGCAAACCAACTTAAAGCATGAAGATGATTGGAGTAAGCTCCACCAAAACTTAGTACTTCTTTTATTTTATTTTTTTTTATTAACTCAAAATTATATTTAAGTTTTCTCCATTTATTCCCTGAAATAATTGGATGAATTAAATCTTCTCTTTTAACATATACCTTAAGCTTTTTTTTTGAAATTAAATCAGATTTTATTTCCGTAATTGGGCTTGGTATATTTAAATTTACTTTCATTTTTTTATTATTATTTTTGATAAAAAATTAAAACTTGAAGAAAGTTTCAAAAATAAACAATTTAAAAAAAGATGAATACTATATGACGCCAAATGGTTATATTGTATTTACTGAAAAATATTTATTAAAGAGGGGTTATTGTTGTAACAGTCAATGTCGACACTGCCCATATAAAAAAAATGAAAAAAAATAGTTTCCATAAAGAAATCCTTGAAGGCATTCCAAAAAAAATGCCTTCCAAAAAAAAATTAGATCCTAATTTAAATCATGCTCCTAAAAGAAAAAAAATTCTATCTGAAAAAGAAAATCTTTTAGCACTTAAAAACGCACTGAGATATTTTCCATCTAATCAACACAAATTTTTAATTAAAGAATTCCAAGAAGAACTTTTAGAATATGGGAGAATTTATATGTATAGATTTAAGCCAAATTATAAAATAAAGGCTAAAAATTTAAATTCATTTCCTCATAAATGTAAATCTGCAGCTGCAATAATGCTCATGATAAGTAATAATCTAGACTATGCAATTGCTCAACACCCAGATGAGCTAATTACATATGGGGGAAATGGTTCTGTATTTCAAAATTGGGCACAATATCGTCTTACAATGAAATATTTAGCAGAAATGAGTGATGAACAAACATTAGTCTTATACTCAGGGCATCCACTAGGATTATTTCCTTCTAACAAAGATGCTCCAAGACTAATTATTACAAACGGTATGATGATTCCAAATTATTCAAAACCTGATGACTGGGAGAAATTTAATGCTTTAGGTGTTACTCAGTTTGGACAAATGACAGCAGGTTCATTTATGTACATTGGTCCTCAAGGGATTGTTCATGGAACTACAATAACATTATTAAATGCTAAGAGGTTAATTAAAGATAATTACAATTCTTGGAAATTGTTTGTCACTTCAGGTTTAGGAGGAATGAGTGGAGCTCAACCAAAAGCTGCTAAAATAGCTGATGTTTGCAGTGTTACAGCAGAGGTAAATAAAAATGTAATAGAAAAAAGATATAGTCAAGGATGGGTGGATGAGATCATAACAGACCTAAAAACTTTAGTTCGGAGAGTTAAACAAGCGAAAGAAAAAAAAGAAAATCCATCCATTGCATTTCATGGAAATATAATTGAAGTTTGGAAAACTTTCTACGAACAAAAGGTGTTTATTGATATTGGATCGGACCAAACATCTTTACATAATCCATATTCTGGTGGATACTACCCAATGGGATTATCATTTAATAGGGCTAATGAAATGATTAAAAAAAATCCCTTGGAATTTAAAAAACTAGTTCAAAAGTCTCTAAGAATTCATGTAGATTATATAAATAAACACACACAAAAAGGAACCTATTTTTTTGACTATGGAAATGCATTTCTTTTAGAATCAGGTAGAGCAAAAGCAAAAATTTTAAATAACAAAAATGAATATAAATACCCTTCTTATGTTCAAGATATAATGGGACCATTATGTTTTGACTATGGATTTGGACCATTTAGATGGATTTGTGCAAGTAATAAGAAAAGTGATTTAGATAAAACTGACATCATAGCAACAAAAGTTTTAGAAAAAATAATTAAATCATCTTCTGAAAATATTAGACAACAATTAGAGGATAATTTACAATGGATTAAGTCTGCAAAAAAAAAACAAACTTGTTGTAGGGTCACAGTCAAGAATCCTATATGCTAATTCAGAAGGTCGAATTAAAATTGCACTTGCTTTTAACAAAGCAATAAAAAGGGGTGAAATCGGCCCAATTATCTTAGGAAGGGATCATCATGATGTTTCTGGAACAGACTCACCCTATAGGGAAACATCAAATATTTATGATGGCTCACAGTTTACTGCCGATATGGCAACGCAGAATGTAATAGGAGATAGTTTTAGAGGAGCAACATGGGTTTCTATCCACAACGGAGGTGGAGTTGGATGGGGTGAAGTTATAAATGGTGGATTTGGATTATATATTGACGGAAGCAAAAAATCAGAGAAAAAAATAAAAAATATGCTTTTCTGGGATGTAAATAATGGTGTAGCTAGAAGAGCATGGGCAAGAAATAAGGGTTCAATTGAATCAATAAAAAATGAGATGAAGAAAGAACCTAGATTAAAGATAACAATACCAAATATTGTTTCGGAAAGTCTGATTAAAGATTTTCAAGAAATGAAATAACAGTTTTTTGCAAATTATCAACTTTATCAATTTCATTACTTGATGCTACAGCAAAGAATTTCTGACCTCCTCCTGATCCATTAATTGATTTTGAAAATGTTTTAATGAAATCTGAAGCATTCCATTTTTTCTCAATAATTAAATCTTCAGATAAGGCTAAATTTAAAATTAATTTATCATCAGAAATAACAGTTAAAAAGACAAAAATATTTTTAGAATTTTTTGTCAACTGAAAACACATGTCTTTTAGAGATTTAACAGGAATGTCTAGATGAGTTATAACAACATTAACACCATTAATTAGTTTTATTTCTTTTAAAAGATTCTTTTTTAAAGAAACTATCTTTTCTTTTTCATGAAAATCAAGTAATTCATCTTTTCTTTTATTCTCTAAAATTAAATTATCAATAATTTTCAATGGATTTGGTCTATACTTTAACTTTTGTTTAATTAGATTTAATTCTAGTAAATTATCTTCATAAAACTTAATAGCTTTAACACTAGAAAACGCCTCTATTCTTCTTATACCAGAAGCTACAGACTGTTCTGAAATTATTTTAAAAAGACCTATTTCAGATGTATTCGAAACATGAGTTCCCCCGCATAGCTCAATCGATTCTCCAAATTGAATAACTCTAACATAATCACCATATTTTTCTCCAAAAAGAGAAACTGCACCTAAATTTTGTGCACTCTTAAAAGATTTATTTCTCATTTCATTTAATGAAATAGATGAGCTAATTTTTTTATTTACCATTTTTTCAATTTCTAATAAGGTTTTTGAATCTACAGCTTGAGAATGAGAAAAGTCAAATCTTAAATATTCGTCACTAACATATGAGCCTTTTTGCTCTACATGTTTTCCAAGAACTTCTTTTAAAGTAAAATGTAATAGATGAGTAGCACTATGATTTCTTGAGCTTAAAATCCTCTTATTTATATTTACAGAAGCCGTGAAATTAGACTTTAAATTAATAGGCAGCTTTTCTGAAAAATGAATAATTAAATTATTTTCTTTTTTTGTGTCAATTATATTTATCGTTTCTTCACTAGACTTCAATAATCCCTGGTCTCCAATTTGCCCACCTCCTTGAGGGTAAAAAGGTGTTTTATTAAAAACTAATTGAAATAATTTACCTTCTTTGGAAATAGCTTCTCTATACATTAATATTTTAACATCTAATTCAAAATTATCATAACCACAAAATCCTTCATTACTTACACTTGAAATATAATTCCAATCTTTAATTTTAATACTTGAGGCATTCTTAGACACTTCTCTCTGTTTTTTTAAACATTTTTTATATTCTTCATCATCAAAAGAAAAGCCATGTTCTTTTAAAATTAAAGATGTTAAATCTTTAGGAAATCCATAACGATCGTAGAGTTCAAAGACCTTAGAGCCGGTTATTTTTTTCTTAACAGATTTATTAATTAAATCATCAATTAATAATAAGCCTTTTTGCAAAGTTTTTAAAAATAAAATTTCTTCATTTTTAATAATTTTCTTCAAATTATCATTATCACTAAATACAGAGGGAAATATATCATGAAATTGAGTGTATATTTCATCAACTAACTTATGTAAAAAAGGCTCTTCTAATTTTAGGAAAACATAACCGTATCTGATAGCTCTTCGAAGTATTCTTCTTACAACATAGCCGGCCCCATTATTACTTGGGATTTGACCATCACCAATACAAAATACAACAGCTCTTATGTGGTCAACAATAACACGAAAAGCAATTTTTACTTTTTCTGAATCAGAAAATGAAAATTGAGAAATTTTTTCTAGTTTCTTAATTATTGGAAGAAACAAATCAGTTTCATAAGATGATTTTTTATTTTGTAATACCATACATAATCTTTCAAAACCCATGCCAGTATCTACGTGCTTTTTGGATAGTTTTTCTAATAAACCATTATCATTTCTGTTGTATTCCATAAATACTAGATTCCATATCTCAATTACTTCCGGATGATCTTTATTAACTAATTCCTCTCCCTTTGTTTTTAATCTTTCATTATCATTTCTTAAATCAATATGTATTTCTGAACAAGGTCCACAAGGACCAGTTTTACCCATTTCCCAAAAATTATCTTTCTTTGGTGATAAAATAATTCTATTTGAATCAATTATATCTTTCCATATATCGTAAGATTCTTTATCATAATTTAATTTATCATTAACATCACCTTCAAAAACTGTCACATATAATCTGTTGGGGTCAATTTTTAATTTTTCAACCAGTAGCTCCCAAGACCAATTAATTGCATCTTTTTTAAAATAGTCTCCAAAAGACCAATTGCCAAGCATTTCAAAAAAGGTGTGATGATAAGTATCATGTCCAACTTCCTCTAAATCATTGTGCTTTCCTGAAACACGTAAGCAACGTTGCGTATTAACAACTTTTAAGTACTTAGGTTTAGAATAATCAAGAAAAACATCTTTAAATTGATTCATACCTGCATTAACAAACATTAAAGTAGGGTCATCATTAATGATTAAAGAAGATGAACTGATTTCTGAATGTTTTTTAGATTGAAAAAAGGATAAAAATTCTTTCCTTATATTTTTAGAGTTCATAATATTCTCAAAATATCACAGTTAAAATCAAATATTAAGTAAATTTGAAAAAAAATAAAAAATCTACTAAACATAATGTCCAAAGGTAAGTATTATTATGATAAGAAGTCACTTAGTTATAAAAAAATTAAGATGACTAAACTTAGATTTATCAAACTATTTCTAAGTTATTTCTTTCCTATAATTCTACTTTCATCCGGATTATGTTTAACCATTTTTTATTTTTATGAAACCCCTAGAGAAAGGGAGTCTAAAATTAATAACCAATTTTTATTAAACGAACTAGAAGATTTAACGAAAAGAATGGAACAATTAGACGTTGTTTTAAATGAATTAGGAGAAAGAGATGATAATATATACAGAGCATTCTTTGGTGAAGAACCTGTAGGAAAATCTATAAGAAATGCAGGGTTTGGAGGTGCAAATAGATACAAAAAATATGAGGGTTATGAAGCAAGTGATTTAGTTATAAAAGCAAAAGAAAAAATAGATAAACTTTCTAAAAAAATATATATTCAAAGTGTATCATACGACGAACTGACTAATCTTGTAAAAAATAAATCTGAAATGTTTGCCTCAATACCTGCAATACAACCTGTTTCTAACGTTGATTTAAAAAGAAAAACTTCAGGTTTTGGACATAGAATTGACCCAATATATAAAACTAAAAAAATGCACTATGGCCTCGACTTTGCAGCTCCTATTGGTACACCAGTATATGCAACTGGAAATGGAACTATAAAAAAAGCAAAAAAATTTAACTCTGGTGGATATGGAAAATATATTATAATTGATCATGGATATGACTATAAAACTTTATACGCTCACTTAGATGAATTAATAGTAAAAAAAGGATCGAAGGTACATAGAGGTGATGTAATAGGTTATGTTGGGAATACAGGTAAATCAACAGCCCCTCATTTACATTACGAAGTACATTATAAAGATCAGAAAATTGATCCAATAAACTTCTTTTTTGATGACTTAAATGAAGAAGAATATGACCTTATGCTTAAACTTAGCTCTACAGAAAATCAATCTTTTGACTAAATGGAGAAGAAAAATAAACTAAAATTGTACTACTCTATTGGAGAAATTTCAAATATTACAGGAATTAGCGCTTCTAAAATACGTTTTTGGGAAAAAGAATTTGAAATACTAAATCCACAAAAAAACAAAAAAGGAAATAGAAGATTTACTTTAGAAGATTTAAAAAAAATTAAACTTATTTATCATCTTTTAAAAGAGAAAAAATATACTATTAGAGGTGCTAAAAATAAATTACAAAATAACTTTGAGGAAATAGAAAAAAATTTAGAATTAACAGAGAGGTTAAATAGAATAAAGAAAGAATTAATAGAGATCCGAGAAAATTTAAAGAATTAATTTTTTTTTGCTAAGTAATTTAAAATATAATCATTAACAGCACTAGAAATATTTTGAAAATTATAATGATAACCTATAGAACGCAACTTACTCATATCTGCTTTTGTTGAATACTGATATTTTTCTTTTAAATTATTTGGCATTTCAACAAATTTGATGTTTTCTTTTATTTTTAATGCCCTAAAGACTAATCTAATTAATTTAATAAAAGTTGTAGACTCTCCAGTACCCAAATTATATATTCCTGAATTTTTATTATTAATTAAGAAGATTAAAACATTAACAACATCATCAATATAAATAAAGTCTCTTTCTTGATAACCGTCTTTGTAATTTTTATTGTAAGATTTAAATAAATACATCTTATTAAACCTTATTATTTTATTGTATGACTGATAAACAATTGAAGACATATTTTTTTTCTTAGATTCATCAAAGCCAAATACATTGAAAAATTTTAGTCCAAACCAGTATGGGGGAGTTTTAATTTGATTTAAAACAAAATTATCAAAATCATTTTTAGATTTAGCATATAGGTTTAATGGTGTTAAATTTTCAATATTATTATGATTATCATTGAAACCAAAATAACCATCTCCGTAAGTAGCTGCAGAAGATGCATAAATTATTGGAATAGAGTATTTAACACAATGATTCCATAAAATGATACTAAATTCTAAATTGTACTTATTTAATAAAAATTCATCAGTAAATGTAGTATCTGTAATGGCTCCAAGATGATAAATTACATTAATTGAATTTTTATTACTATCTATAAAACTAAAAAGCTTATGTGTTTCTATAAAAGTTAAACCAGATTGATTTAAATTTTGATTTTCAAAATCACAAATAACAATATTTTTTATTTTTTCTAAAACTAACTTTCGAATCAAAGCACCAGCAATAAAACCTGAAGAACCAGTAATAATAATCATTAAAAAAATTAAATTTTCATATAAATATAGTTAGTATATTTGGTAAGATTTAAAAAAAATAAATATGGTTCATATTACAAGGAGAGAACGATTCTCTAGTGCACATAAATTGGAAAATAAAAATTTAACTTTTAAAGAAAATTGTGATACTTTCGGAGCTTGTTACAATGTGCATGGTCATAATTATGAATTATTTGTGACGGTTAAAGGAGAGGTTAATAATAAAACAGGTTTTGTTACCAATTTAAAAGATTTAAAAAAAATTTTAAATACTTATATTATATCAAAATTAGATCATCAAGTTATTAACGAAGTTAGTTTTATGAAAAACAAAATTGCTTCCACTGAAAATGTGTGTATAGCTATTTGGGATGAATTATATGAACAAGTAAAAAATAAATTAAATTGCGAATTATTTTGTGTTAAAGTTTTGGAAACAGAAAATAATATTTTTGAATATTTCGGCGAAAAATAAATTTTAAATGAAAGAAACTAAATATGATAACGAGTACAGACCAAGTAAAGCGGAAATAAATCAATTTCCTGATTTACAAAACGGTCCATCTAAATTAATTAAAGGTGCTAATGTTCCTATACAACAAGTGGGTACTCATAATTTTAAACTTCCATTAAAGTATAAAAGAAAAAATGGAGACGATATAGAATTAGAAACTAAAATTACAGGTACAGTTTCATTAGAAGCTCATAAAAAAGGAATTAACATGTCTAGGATCACAAGATCATTTTATGAATTTAAAAATGATTATGTTTTTGAAAAATTAGAAGATATTTTACTAAAATATAAAAATGATTTATCCTCATTTACTGCTAAAATAGGGCTGAACTTTTCATATCCTATTTTATTACCCTCCTTAAGATCAAATAATGAAGGATATCAGTACTATGATGTCACATTGGAAGGTAACCTTGATAACAAAAGTATTTTTAAAAAAATACTCCATTTTGATTTTGTTTACTCATCTGCTTGTCCGTGCTCTTATGAACTAGCAGAGCATGCTAGAACAACAAGAAATAAAGCTACAGTAACACATTCTCAAAGATCTGTAGCAAGAATTTCAATTGAATTTGAAGATTTAATGTGGATAGAGGATCTACAAAAAATATGCGAAAAAGCTCTTAATACTGAAACTCAGGTTATTGTTAAAAGAGAAGACGAAATGGCTTTTGCAGAACTTAATGGTTCATATTTAAAATTTGTTGAAGATGCTGCAAGATTATTATATGAGCAATTAATTATAGATAAAAGAATTAAAGATTTTAGAGTAATATGCTCTCACCAAGAATCTCTTCATTCTCATGATGCAGTATCTGTTATTTTAGCACCTAATAGTAATTTTAGTAGCGACATTTCTCATGAAATGTGGTCTAGCCTAATTCATAAATCATAAAATTATACAGATGAAAGCATTTATTTTTCCAGGTCAAGGCTCTCAATTCCCAGGTATGGGTAGTGAATT
Organism: Flavobacteriales bacterium TMED113; assembly: GCA_002170235.1. Taxonomy (GTDB): domain Bacteria; phylum Bacteroidota; class Bacteroidia; order Flavobacteriales; family TMED113; genus TMED113. The sequence goes on along the minus strand of NHFO01000010.1, from coordinate 9,154 downwards.
AAATAAGATAAATAAAGCTAAAGAAATGTTTAATAAATCAAACGAAATATTAGGCTTTAATATATCTGAAATAATGTTTAAGGGTACTATGGAAGAACTAAAACAAACAAATGTTACTCAACCAGCTATATTCATTCATTCAATAATTTTATCTGAAATAATAAAAGAATTTAACCCTGACATGGTTGCAGGACATTCTCTTGGAGAAATATCAGCCTTAGCTGCAGCTAAGGTAATATCATTTGAAGAAGGATTAGATCTCGTAAAAACAAGGTCAGAAGAAATGCAAATTGCATGTGAAAACACTAATTCAACAATGGCAGCAGTTCTCCAACTAGATGGAGATAAAATTGAAGATATATGTTCTGAAATTGATGGCATTGTAGTACCTGCAAATTACAATTGCCCTGGTCAAATAGTAATTTCTGGAGAATTGAAAGCAATTCAAATAGCATGTGATAAAATGATAGAAAATGGAGCAAGAAGAGCTATTATCCTACCTGTCGGAGGAGCATTTCATTCTCCAATTATGGAATCTGCTAAAGAAAAATTAGCAAATAAAATTGATCAAATTACATTTAAAAAACCTATTTGCCCTATATATCAAAATGTATCTGCACAACCTGTTGTAAACACTGACATATTAAAAAGAAATTTAATAGAACAACTTATATCGCCTGTCAAATGGAATCAGACAATAGAAAATATGATTAAGAATGGAGCATCTAATTTTACTGAAATAGGGCCAGGTAAAGTCCTTCAAGGTTTGATAAAAAAAATTAATCCTAATGTAACTATTTCTTCATTTTTATTATAACTATGGAAAATATAGATCATATATTTTTAAGTCAAAAAAAATTTTATTTAAATAATTTAATTCATGAAAAATTAAATTATCAAATTACAAAGTTAAGATTGATTAGAAAATGGATAAAGGAAAATGAACAAGAAATAATTGATAATATTTTAAAAGATTATAAAAAGCCTATTACGGAAATTTATACATCTGAGATAAACCCAGCAATTAGTCATATTGACTACACAATTAAAAACATAAAAAATTGGAAAAAACCAAAAAGTGTTAAAACACCAATTCATTTAATAGGCACAAAATCAAAAATATATTATGAACCAAAAGGAGTTTGTTTGATAATTTCACCATGGAACTATCCCTTTAACTTAACATTAAATCCATTAGTTTCAGCAATTGCTGCAGGCAATTGCTGTATAGTAAAGCCATCAGAATATACACCAAATACAACTTTAGTCATTTCTAAAATGATTGAAAATATATTCAAAAAAGAACATGTATGTGTTTTTTCTGGGGACCACACCATGGGAAATAAACTAATTAACCTACCATTTGACCATATTTTTTTCACAGGATCTCCAGAAATTGGAAAAAAAGTTATGAGCGCCGCCTCTAAAAATTTAACCTCAATTACATTAGAGCTAGGAGGAAAAAATCATACTATTGTAGATGATAGTGCAAATTTAAAAGATTGCGCAGAAAAAATTATTTGGACAAAAGCTCTAAATTGTGGCCAAACATGCATAGCATGTAATCATATTTTTGTTAGTAAAAATATTGCAAATCAATTATACATTTATCTAGAAAAAGCAATTTTAAAATTATTTCCAAATGGGTTAAAAAATAATTTAGATTATGGACAAATTGTTAATACTAAACATTTAAATAGAATCAAACTTATATTAAGTAATCATTTAAATAAGGAGTCTAGTTTAGAAAATAATGTTTCAAAAAATCGATTTATTGATATATCTATTTTAAAAAAAGTGAAATTAGAAGATGATATTTTAAAGGAAGAAATTTTTGGCCCTCTATTGCCAGTAGTAGAATACGATAATTTAAACGATATAATTAAATATATTCAAAAAAATGAAAAGCCACTAGCTATATATATATTTAGTAATAATAAAAAGAATATTGACTCTATTTTAAATACAACAAGTTCTGGAACAAGTGCAATTAATGACTGTCTAATTCAATACATGAATCCTAATTTACCATTCGGAGGGGTCAATACAAGTGGAATTGGAAAATCAGGCGGGAAAAGAACTTTTCTAAATTTCACAAATGAAAAATCTGTACTAATTCAACAATCAGGTAGTTCAATTGCAAAATTATTTTACCCACCCTACACAAATATCAAAGAAACATTAGCAAAAAAATTAACTTGGTGGCTGTGATAAATACCAATCTATAGTTAAATTTAAACCTTTAATCATAGAGTGCTTTGGCTTCCAATTCAATTCTTGAATAATTTTACTTGAATCTATTGCATATCTCTTATCATGACCGGGTCTATCAGAAACAAAAGATATTAAATTACTTGAGTTTTTTGTTCCTAATTTTTCATCAACTAAATCGCATATCTTATTAACTAAAACTAAATTCGTCCATTCATTATTTGATCCTATATTATAAGTTTCACTAGTTTTACCTAAATGAAAAACTGTATCTACTGCATCAATGTGATCTAACACATAAATCCAGTCTCTTACAGAGTCACCTTTACCATAAATAGGAATATTTTTCTTTGCTCTAATGCAATTTATTGTTAACGGAATTAACTTTTCTAAATGTTGATGTGGACCATAATTATTAGAGCAGTTAGAAATTATATATGGAAAATCGTATGTTTTCCCATATGCTCTAATAAAATGATCTGCACTTGCTTTTGAAGCTGAATAAGGAGAATTAGGTAGATAAGAAGAATTTTCAGTAAAAAAGCCGTCTTTACCTAATGAGCCATAAACCTCATCCGTAGAAATATTATAAAATAAATGTTGACCTGAACAATTTGCCCATTTTTCACGAGCAACTTCTAATAAATTAACAGTACCTAATATATTTGTATGAATAAAGTTTAATGGATTTTTTATTGAGTTATCTACATGAGATTCAGCTGCTAAATGAATAATATACTTAATAGGAAACTTAATAAAGATGTTATTTAATAACTTTAAATCACAAATGTCACCCTCAATAAAAGAATAGTTTTCGTTTTCATCAATATCACTAAGGTAATTTAAATCTGATGCATATGTTAATTTATCCAGATTAACTATAAAGTAATTTTTATATTTATTTACAAAATGTTTTACTAGGTGAGAGCCTATAAAACCTGCACCACCAGTAATTAATATGTATTTATCAAAAATCTTTTTCTTTAACATATACCAAATATAACATTTATTATCTCTTTAATATTTTTAATTATAAGACGTATATTTGATTCTCACAATAAAATTATGAGATATTTATTTTATTTATTTTTCCCTATTTTTCTTTTATCTCAAGAGGAAGATAAACAAACAAACATATTCATGTTTTCACTAAATTACTCATATCAAATTCCGGAATTTGATCTTAAAGATAGATTTGGGCCTAATTCAGCTTTAGGCTTCACATTGACAAAAAAAAACAATAAAAACTATTTATTTTCCCTTTCAGCTAATTCTATTATTGGAGATAAAATAAGGGAGGAAAATATTTTTGAACCAATAGATGGTAATAATGGAGAAATAATTAATATTGATGGTCAAATTCCAATTGTAAGACTATTTGAAAGAGGAGCTCAAGTTCATTTTGATGTTGGAAAAAAAATAAAATTAAATCTAAAAAAAAGTTCATCAGGAATAATTACATCCTTTGGTTTAGGGTTTGTTTATCACAAAATATTTATAGAAAGCCTTATGGGTGAAATACCACAACTAAATGAAGAATTAAAAAAAGGATATGATAGATTAAGTGGTGGCTTTTCTTTAAAACAATCCATTATGTTTATGTATCTATCTGATAATGATAAAATTAATTTTCATTTAGGATTAGAAGTTATTGAATCTTGGACATCAGACCTGAGAGTTCAAAATTACACTACAGGCGCTATAATGAATGAAAGCAGATTTGATATGTTTATTGGTTTAAAATTTGGCTGGATTCTTCCGCTAAAAAAACGTACTACATCAAGTTTTTATTACTACTAATTTAAATTATAAAATGCGTATTTTATACAACATATCTATCTATATAATTTACTTTTTTATAACACCTATTATAAGTTTATTTTCAAGTAAAACTCGTTTATGGAATGGGGCTCATAAAAAATCAAGTTTAATTATAAACAAAATATCTAAAAATAAATCATCTAGTATGTGGTTTCATTGCGCATCTTTTGGCGAGTATAAGCAAATAAAACCTCTAATTTCTCATTATCAAGATAAATCTAAAAATAAAATATATATAACATTTTTTTCAAGCTCTGGATTTAACAATATAAAAAATTACCACCCAAATACAATAACTCTAATGCTTCCTCCAGATATAAAAAGTAAGATGAGGTCCTTTATAGATAAAATTAACCCTATAAAAGTATTCGTAGCTAAAAATGATATATGGCCAAATATGATTGATCAATTATATAAAGCATCCATCCCAGTATATTTTATTTCGTCAAAATTTAAACCAAATCGTCTTAATAATTTTTTTTTAGGTAATTTTTATAAAAATATTTTATCAAAAACTTCTTTAATTTTCACACAAGATAAATTAACATTCAATATTTTATCAGAAAATGATATAGAAAGTATAATTATAGGAGACCTCAGAATTAATCAAGTAATTAATCATTTAAAAAACAAAAACAAAATTAGTAAAGTAAAAGAATTTAAAAAATCAAATAAACTTATAGTAGTTGGAAGTAGTCATATGGAGGACTATCAAATAATAATAAAATCAATAAATAAATTTAATTATAAATGGATTATTGTTCCTCATGAAATAAATAAAAATGATATCAAATTTCTTAAAGAAAAAATTAAAAAGAAGATAGTTTTTTGGTCTAAATTAAATGATATTGAAAATTGTGATGTTTTAATAATTGATAAGGTGGGTATACTACAAGACATATATTATTACGCTGATATAGTATATATTGGTGGTGGCTTTTCAAAAGGAGTTCACAATTGCTTAGAAGCTGCAATATTTAGCAAACCTTTGATATTTGGCCCAAACTATAATTCATTTACTGAAGCTTTATTTTTTGTGAAAAATAAAATTGCATTTACAGTAAATGATAAAGAGAGTTTTGAGAAAATTATTAATAAAAACTTTGATCTTAATCATATAAATAAACATTCAAAAAGTTTTTTTAAAAATAATAAAGTTGCTATAAATAAAATAATTGAAAAAGTCTAGACATAAATAGTTACATAATTATTATATTTGGGAATGATTTTTGTATACAATAATATACTACGAACTGAACAAAATTTTTATATATGAGACAATTTACTTTACTAATCTTTTTTTCAATTTTATTTTCAAACTTTAATTTAGTAGCTCAAACAGATATTGTAGGGGGAGACGATGCTAATATATCTGATTATCCATGGCAAACTGCAGTAGGCTATCAATCAAATGCGGGTAGCTTTTTTAGTGCATATTGTGGAGGATCTGTAATTAATGAATATTGGGTTTTAACAGCGGCACACTGCGTTCAAGGAGAAAGCGCTAATAATACATCAATTAGAGTTGGAGCTACGAATAGCTACGCATCAGGAGGAGATATATATCAAGCTGCAGAAATAATCCAACATCCTAATTATAACTCTAATACTTATAATAACGATATTGCATTAATTAGAGTATCAAGTCCTATTCAATTTGATAATAATGTACAACCTGTTCTTCTAATTTGCGATCAGCAAGTTGAATTAGGTGCAGAAGATCCTGGTGAAATGTCATGGATAACTGGCTGGGGAGAAGATGAAGGAACTGCAAACAATCCAAATCAACTTCAAGTTGTTAGCGTCCCAATTACAACTCAATCAAATTATGGAGGTAACCAAATTGATGCAGATATGATAATGGCAGGTTACAGTTCAGGTGGATATGATTCATGTCAGGGGGACAGTGGTGGACCAATGGTAGTTAGGGATGTAAATGACACTGAATGGCTTCAGGTAGGAGTAGTAAGTTGGGGATATGGATGTGCAGAAGCTGGATATCCTGGAGTATACGCAAGAGTATCTTACTTTATAGACTGGATATGTACAAATACAGGCGGTGCAGTTTGTGCAAATGAACAAACTTTTTGTAATTCTAATGCAGTATATGGTTGTACGGATCCAATTGCAGAAAATTATAATCCTGAAGCTGAAATAAATGATGGAACTTGCCAATATATTTATGGATGTACAGATTCTACTGCGGAAAATTATAATTCTAATGCCACTGCAGATGATGGAACATGTCAATATGCATGTGACAATACTGTATCATTATATATGGTTTTAGATTGTTATGGTGAAGAGATCAGCTGGGAATTAGTTAATGACAATGGAAATGTTATAGATTCTATTGATGAGGAAACATATCCAGGGGGAAGCACAGGTGATACTATGGAAGATGGTGGTAGTATACAAGAACAAGAAATATGCTTAAGTGTGGGTTGTTATACTTTTACTATTACCGATAGTTACGGAGATGGTTTAAGTGGATCAGAATGGTCATGTGGCCTTGATGGGGCTCCCTTTTCAATAACAGATGAAAATGGTGAAGTCTTGTTTATTGAGACAGATCCTGCGTTTGGAGATTGTGAGGTAGGAGGAGAAGATGGACCATGTTCAGCATCATACTCTTTCTGTATTAGCATAGGTGAACCTATTTATGGCTGTACAGATCCAGAGGCTTCAAACTTTAACATTGAAGCAAATACAGATGATGGATCGTGTATTTATGAGGGATGTACCGATCAAAATGCATGTAATTATGACTCCTCTGCAATTATAGATGACAATTCTTGTGAATATACATCATGTGCGGGATGTACAGACGATGACTATTTAGAATATGATTCAAATGCAACTATTGATGATGGAAGTTGCCAAACTCTTATAATTTTAGGCTGTACAGATCCAGAAGCCTTAAATTATGATTTAAATGCAAATTCCGATGATGACTCATGTGAATATCCAGAGGGTTGTACTGATCCAAATGCAGATAATTATGACCCTAATGCTATTCAAGATGATGGCTCATGTATTTACCCATGGGAACCATGTGATATAGTACAGTGGTCTGAAACATTTGAAAATTATAATGCAAGTAACATTGACCCACAATCAAATGAATGGGTTGGATGGGAAAATGCTAATTCAGGTGTGGATGTAACAAATAATTTCGCATTTAGTAGTGACCAATCAATTTTAGTTGATCAAGATGATGACTTAGTTCATGTTTTTGACGGTATAAACGCAGGGAGTGGTGAAATTATATTTTGGATGTATATACCATCTACTGGAGGAGCAGGAGCTTATTACAATATATTACATGAATATAACGGTACAAATAGCGTATGGGCTCATCAAATAACATTTGCCTCAGCAGAGAGTGGTGAACAATCTGTTGTTGATGCTGCAGGATATGCTGCTGCTTCATTTGATGCAATCTATGATACTTGGGTTGAAGTAAGACAAGAAATTGACTTAGATAACGATTACTCTACTTTGTACTATAATGGTCAAGAACTGTATTCGTGGCAATTTAGTCAAGATGCTGGCGGAGAACAACAATTAAATATTTTAGATGCAATAAACTTTTTTGGATTTTGCGGAGGAGCAGGTTGCACCGGTCTTGCATACTACGATAACCTAGAATTATGTGGAGACTTTAAAGTTGAAGTATTAGGTTGTACTGACCCAACAGCTATAAATTATAATCCAAATGCAACAATTGATGATGGGTCATGTATATATGATACTTCAGACATTGAAGAAAGTGTGAATTTAGAAATTAACATTTTCCCTAATCCAAGTAAAGGGTTATTTAATATAATTCTAAATGAAAATTTAAAAGAATTTGAAGTTGAAGTTATTAATGTATTAGGACAAGTGGTACATAAAGAAATAGTGGAAAATTACATAATAAATTCTACAAAGAAAATTGACATTAAATTGACTGAGGGAACTTATATTGTTAATATATTGAATGACGAAAAAAATGTTCAGTTACCAATAGTCATTGAATAAAATTTATTTTTAAATCCTAAAAAAAAGGCTCTCAATTGAGAGCCTTTTTTAATGCATTCTATCTCCCCTTAATTCAATTTTTTTTAAAATATCTTTTTCAAAATCTAAAAATTCATTCAACGATCTTTAACATATTGCTCTGAATTATAAATTTTAGCTAAATCCATAAATAGCTTATAATGACCTGCTTCTGAAACCATGAAATTATAATAAAATTTTTTTAAATATTTATCATTTAAACCCTCGGAAAGCAAACGAAATCTTTCACAGCTTCTAGCCTCGATTAAGGCATTGGTTAGTAGCTTATCAACTAATACAATTTCTGTTTTAGTTCCTTTTTTTTGAAAAGAAAACAACTGTGATACATACTCATCTTTTCGTGGTCTACCAAGCTCAAAACCTCTTTTATTTAATTCCTCTAAAACAAGAGAGAAGTGATCCCATTCCTCTCTAACAACTGGTGTAATTCTTTCAACTATAGGTTTTAAATATGAATATGTCACAATTAATGATATACAGGAAGTTGCAGCTTTTTGTTCACAAAAAGCATGATCTACTAAAATCTCTTCAATACTTTTTTCAGCTAAATTAACCCATCTGGGGTCTGTTGGCAACTTTAAACGGAGCATTATTAATTATTTAGATTAATATAATATTCATAGATTTAAGTTAAAAATAATTATTATGAAAATTGAAGAAGCTCAAAAAAAAGTAGATGATTGGATAAAATTAAATGGTGTTAGATATTTCAATGAACTTACAAATACTGCTCTATTAATGGAGGAAATTGGTGAATTATCAAGACATATTGCAAGAAAATATGGAGAACAAAACTATAAAAAAGAATGTGACAGAGAACTATCTCAGATCGTTGGAACATATTTACAGCAACAGCGATACCATTATCATTCTTTTATTGTAGATGACGAGATGGATTGTTCAATGTTTATAAGGGAGTTGCAAAGCACAATGGATTTTTATAAAACTGCGATTGAGCGATTTGAAAAAGAATACAATCGTTCTTATCGTCAAGTAAAGTATTACCTCAGTTTTGAAAATTGATTTTTTTTTAATTTAAATATTTGAATTAAAAAAGATA